>JAYZNI010000001.1:0-66205 GCA_036152255.1 Bacteroidota bacterium
AATATTCATATTATTTGGGCTGAAATAATTTGTAGGATTACCATCATAATTTATACCACTAGAAACAAAACTGAATCTATTTTCTGAATAGTCTCTAGTTTTTAGAACATAAGAAATCCCTAGTGACAACTTATTTTTTTCACCTAAAGATTCAAGAGACCTGATGTAATTGATTTTCAGATCAGTGGTTTTGTTGTTCATATCTCTGTAAAATCTTGTTGGAGAGGGATATAAATTATCCATAATACTATAAGCTAGTTGTCCATTTTCAATTTCTTCAGAAGAGAAATTCGGGTAGTATTCTTCCAACACTTCACCATCATTAATTAATGCAACAGCTTCATCAGTTATATTGTTGCCGTTCTGATCAAAATATAATATTCCTTCTTCAAGTACTTCATAACTATTTATGAATGATCTTAAATCTGGTGTAGACTGCTTGCCTTTAGTATATGAAGCGGTCCAAGTAATTTTATTGCCTGTGTTTCCTCTAAGATCATGCTCACCTCTTAGTTGGTAAACATTCATTCCCCTTTCTAAGTATCTCTGCTGTCTTTGTTCTTGTCCTAAGCCAATTGCATCACTAGGATTTATACCATTTTGATACCGAGCATCATTTATTCCTGAAATATTTGGCATAAAGGTAAAGCCAAGTTTTGTTGTTGAATTTAAATGATATGCTAGGTTGATTAAAGCAGAAGTATATACCGATCGAGTGCCTCTTATATCAGATAGTTGTCTTTGAATTTCAAGCTCGTCTTTTTCTGTTTCAATGCCAGTTAACGAATATCTACCAGTTCTCCCATTTTCGTATAGTCGGTTGTTTAATTTATATTGAAATCCAAAGTTGTAACCAAATTGACGTTTAAATAGTTTTAAGTTATCTCCAAAAGAAAAGCTATGTGAAATATCTAAAATCGGAGTTATTTTCTTTGGTGCCCAATTGTTTTGAAAAGCTTGTGTTTGATTTGATAAATTTTGGTTTAGATCTTCACGAATGTCTGTCATAATAACATCATCGATATAGTCTACTGATTCAATTTCCAGATCATTTGCTATTGTGTAAATGTTGGTTTGATTCTCACCAAAACCGATATCATCAGAAGAAAATATACCTAATTCAGCTAGGTCATTTTCATATCCTGCGTAAACTAAAGCGTCATAGTAATTAGAAACCTGAATTGGAAGAATGTGTCCATTGCTAACAGAACTTGGAATATCGAGAAAACCATTATCCCAACCAAATACTTCAGTGCTCCCAGCCTCACTTGTAATAAAGTTTGGATTAAAAGATGAATTTGTATTGTAACCGATGGATGTTGAGTAATTAAACGTAAAGTTGTCAGGGTAATCTTTTGTTAAAATATTGATATATGCTCCTGAATAATTAGAGGGAAGATTAGAATTTAAGGTCTTTACAATAACTAAATTATCTATCAAATTAGTTGGGAATAAGTCCATAGAAACAGAATTTCTTTTTGGATCTAAAGAAGGTATTTCTGCTCCATTTAATGCTGTTCTTATATAACGATCACTCAGACCTCTAACAACAACAAAATTTCCAATTGTATATACTCCACTTACACGTTTTATTGCACTACTTGCGTCACTATCACCATTTCTTTTTATCTCTTGAGAAGATACATAATCAATCATGGAGCTTTCTTTCTTTTTTACGTTTTCCATGTAGGTGGTGCTAGCTCTATTCTGTCTTACTTCAACTACAGCTTCATTGTCAATTGTAATAACTGCAGACTCAAGAGAGAAATTTAATGTAATGGTTTCATTTCCTGTTATTTTGATGTTTTGTTTTAGTGTTTGATAAGCAATGAACCTTCCTACTAAAGTATAATCCCCGGGTTCTAGATTAGTTATTGTGTAATTCCCATCGAAATCGGTCATTGTACCTTTTCCTGATGATTCAATTATTACGGTTGCTCCTAATAGCAACTCTCCAGTTGTCTTGTCAGTCACTACTCCTTTAATTGTTCCTTGTGCATTTATTTGACAAAAAACAATAACAAAAAGAATAAGTGAAAAGTAATTTTTCATTAAAATAAATCTATTAAACGTCAAATAATTTTATGGTCTAATTATTTGATTTTTTTCCCCAATCATTAAATATCTATTAACCAAAAGAGGGATGGTATACCATCCCTCTTTCAAAAAAAATTACTTACCTACTATTCAATAATAAGTTTTGAATATTGAGCTTGGTTATCACTTAAAATATTTACTATATACATTCCCTCTGGTAAGTTCATTAAACTGATGGTTACAATTTCCCCAGCGCTAATGTTTCTTGTATTGTTAAAAACTAGTTTTCCATTTAAGTCGGTGATATTTATACTTGCCGTTTGTGCCTCTGATTCAAATGAAATTGAGAACTCACCGTTGGTAGGATTTGGGAAAATTGAGAACTCAGATTTTGTAGCTTCATCAATATCAGAAGCATCGCAACTAATAAACCCTCTTTCGCTTAGCATAGACCATCCATCTAGCCATGTGCATTCTAAATTGGGATCAAAGGCTCCAGGGTAGCTATTCGTTTCAAACCAATCCAGTTCAGCAGATGAGCCAACGGATAATGCAGCAGTAGGTATTAAATTTAAAAGACCTGCTCCTTGTATAATAGTATTGTTTATTCCTGTGGTCGCTACGCTATTGTCATTTTCATCAAAAGTAGCTTGAAATACTGATGATGAATTATTAGCAGCTTCTGTAGAATCACTTTCTGACGACCATCCAGATCCCATTGATATTGTAAACAAATCACTTGAAGTTGCATTTAATCCTTCAGCAGTACATTGATCAAACACATTTCCCTGAAACACAATTTCATCATTAGATAGTCTTGCATATGAATCTTCTCCAGATGCTAAATTTTCAACATCAAAGCCTTTTCCCCAACCATAAAATATAGAGTTGTGGTATTCTCCAGCGGCGTTGTCTCTTAAAGTAAGTGCTCGTTTACCCGCTGTTGAGCCTTGCCCAATATAAGTTGCGTTAAAGATGATAGGGTGGGCATATGGCATGCCGTCCTCTGGATCTGTTCCGCCATCATGTTCTCCCCCTCTATCGCCTTCGCCTTCCTCTTGAATAGTACACCAATATTGACCATACCCTCTCCAACCTTCGTCATAATCAAATGAGTCGTCACCACAGAAAGCAGTAAGGACATATTTTATTGATGCGGTTCCTCCGAAAAATTCAACACCATCGTCAGCATTAGAGATTACTTCAATATGGTCAAAGTTTGTGTTAGATCCAACTCCACCAAGAGTAAGTCCATTGATTTCGTTACCAGCTCCAATATCAGTTCCACCATGTCTGATTGACACATATGACATTGAACCACTATTGTCCATGTCATCATTACCGCCATATCTTCCTCTTGATTCAGTATCTGGTATTCCTTCAATCTGAGTTTCCCCAGGCGTAGAGTTAAGCTGTGCGTCTCCAAGAACGATTACTCCCCCCCATTGACCTTTGATATTATATGGAGTTGAACCGTCGAGAGCATCGTTTTCAAACGTAAAAATAATTGGGCTATCGCTTGTCCCGTTTGCAAATATTTGACCTCCTCGTGCTACAACTAGTGCAGATGCATCTGCTCCAGAGCCAGATTTTCCTTTAATTATAGTGCCCGGTTCAATTGTTAAAACATCACCATCATTTACAAATACAAATCCATCAAGAAGATATATATTATCATTTGTCCATGTTGTTGTTCCTGTTCCTGAACCATCGTCAGTAATAGTTATCTGAGAAAATAAATTAGTTGAGGCTAATATGATTGAAATAAATACAAGGAGTAGAGTAAGTGAATTTTTCATCTTTAATTAATTTAATTCACTGCAAATTTTAACTTCTTTCTAAAAAACTAGTTTATCACAAAATTATCTATACGTTATGTTATAGTTAATTCAGCTTTTTAAAGAAGTCACTTATCCCCGAACTGAATGCGTTGGGGATTTCATATAAAACTTCAGAGTATGTAATGTCGCTATTAACACCTACGGCAATTACAATTGAAACAAACAGACCAATGAAAGCAAAGCTTACATCTTTAAATGCAAGTCTTAAACCTCCTAAAATTGTATTATTTCCAGTTTTCATAATAGACATCCCTAATTCTCTTCCTGCCAATAACCCTATAAATACCCATGTAGTGCTCATTGGTACTTTACTGTGCATTTTAAAATAAAATAAAATAACACAATAAATTAGGTCAATAAGTGTAGCGAATCTAACATCAGTAACAACTGATTTTTCAGTAACAATTTTTTGAATCCTACCACCTTTATAATAAAGTAAAACTCCTAAACCAACTGTAACAATTCCGATAAAGGTTATTAACTCTAGAACACTTAATGTTCTGGGTAAATAAACAGCAATATTTGCTGCATCTTGTGTTAGCCATGTTGCCCACAGTAATCCAGATGTCATCCACTGCGCGATAACCCAAACAGGTTTTACTTTACCTACGAAATACTTTTTTGAAAATTTAGCGACTAACATGAAAAACACAAGACCAAAAACAAATGCCATAATATACCCACTCATACTTTTCGCTAAGACTTTTCCAACGGCACTTGTACTTGCAGCAAATGATGTAAGTAGAATAAAAGTTGTAGAAACTGGCATTCTAAGTCTTGTTAAGATTAATAGAAAAATTGCCGCAGAAACTTGTAAAAAATGAAAATGTTTAGGAGCTTTTTCGAATCCCTTTGCTGATAGTCTAGCATGACTTACGTCCCCATCTGGTATGCCGTCTGGATATAGATCAAAAATTAAATCGTCGCTTTCGCTCTCAGAATTTATCAAATAGATATTTTCCTCTCCAGAAGCTAAAACTATATATTCAATTTCAACGTACTTATTGAATGTATTTTTAACTGAAGGATATGTTTCTTCAGCTGTTTTCATATTGATTACTTCACACATTTGCCCCATGTCATCAACAAAAAAGCACGTTCCGTAATCTTTATTAAAATAATTTGTAGAGAAATTAGACGTAAATGTATTTTCACCGCCGTTTGATTTCCATGTTATGCTATGCGAATCTCTATCTATGTTAATGTCTTTAATAATAGATGTTTTAGAAATTACCGTGACGCCAGTTTCATCTACTTTAAGCCATGAATATGTCATTGTTATGCAAAAAATGCCGGCAATAAAAATCCACAACATCCACCATTTTTTATCTTGATTGGATGCAATAAATGTTCCAATTGTTTGAATGCTATCGTTCGCTATTGCTGCATAAGCAGCAAATAAAAACCCTACCCACATAGCAATCTGAGGGTAGGGAGTTGCAAACATTGCGATAATGAATGCTAATGATATGAAAGATAAAAATGAGCGTTCACTTTTTTGTAGCCAAACGACTTCAGGGTAGCCGAAGGCCTTGAAAAGTTTTTTCATTTTATAATGAAAGCATAAATACTGCAATCATAAGAGCCATGTAAACAAATGGTGTAAGATCGAGTTTTTTCGCTGTTTTTTCCATTACTTCTTAAGTAATCTTCTTATCAGGCTAAATTCTGAACACTATTATGAAGCAATGTTAAGTTAATGTTAAGACAAGGTTAAGTTATTTTCATCTTGGCCAGTCTTCTGAAGAGTAAAGCTGAATGTAGTACCCTTTCCAAAAGTTGAGCGAACATGTATGTTTTCACCATGTGCCTCAATAATGTGCTTAACAATAGCTAGTCCTAGACCTGATCCTCCAGCATTCCTAGACCTACTCTTATCCACTCTGTAAAACCTTTCATAGATTCTCATAAGGTCTTTCTTCTTGATTCCAATACCATCGTCACTTACTTCAATAAGGACTTTTTCGCCCATGTCGAAGAATTTAACTCTAGTGTGCCCACCGTCATTTCCGTAGTTAATGGAGTTTACAAGTAGGTTACTTACGACTTGTTCAATTTTATTTACATCGCAAATGACTGTGAATTCTTCTTGGTCTGAAACGCTAAGAGTAATGTTTGATTTTTCCGCTTTTTTGTGGAGACTATCAACGATATCTTTACAGAGTTCTACAATATTTGTAGTGTGTGGGTCGATGCTCATTACGCCAGACTCAATCTTGTAAATGCTATCTAGATCTTCGAGTAATCCAGTCATCCTGTCGATATTCTTTTCTGCCTTTCTCAAGAATTTATCTCTGATTTCTGGATCATCTGCTCCGCCCTCTATTAGGGTCATAATAAATCCCTGTATGTTGAATAGTGGAGTTTTTAATTCGTGAGCAAGGTTGCCGATAAAGTCCTTTCTGAATGAGTCAGTTTCTCTAAGAATGGTAATCTCTTCAATTTGCTCAGAAGCCCAATCCATGACGTCTTGGTTTACCTTTCCAATAACGTCCTCGTCCATGTTGATTTGTGGATCTCCAGATCCCTTCATCTTACTGATTGTCTTATAAAGGATTTTAATTCTTTGGTTAATAAACTCCTCAATAGCGCGGTAGATAACAAAGTAGCTGATCTCTTCAATTATAACTCCTAAGGCTATCGTGTAGAACCAATATTGCAAAGCATCGATAGCGATTAAAACAAGAATTGAAGTAAAAAAGCTTATTATGCCGAGCTTAATAGCTGATTGTCTTGCAATTTGTTTAGGTGTGCTGTTGTTCATTTAGCCTATGAATTTGTAGCCAATTCCTTTTATGGTTTTAATAGCATCATTGTCCATTTTTTCTCTAAGCTTCCTGATGTGAACGTCTATGGTTCTGTCTCCAACAACTACCTCAGCGCCCCAAATCTTATCCATTATCTCTTCTCTAGTGTGGACTGCACCAGGATCAGAGCAAAGCAGTGCAAGTAGCTTGAATTCTTTTCTAGGAAGCACTAAGTCTTTGCCGTCGAATTTTACACTGTGATTTTTTTTGTTGATTTCGATTCGGCCTTCCTTGATGATGGCTGATTGAGTAACTTCATCCTTCAAGCCACCTCGCCTTAGTAGAGCTTTAACTCTGCTTACTAAGACTTTGGGCTTGATAGGCTTTTCGATATAATCATCTGCACCAGCTTCAAATCCAGCAATCTGACTGTAGTCTTCTCCACGAGCAGTAAGAAATGCAATAAGAACTCCCTTTAGCTTTTCATTTTCTCTAATTTTCTCACAAGTCTCAATACCGTCCATTTCTGGCATCATCATATCGAGCAGGATTAAATCTGGCTCGTATTCATTTGCTATAGCGATGCCTTCTTCGCCATTATTAGCAATTTTTACAGTGTAATCTGCTGATCTAAGATTGTAAGAAAGGAAATCCAGGATATCACTTTCGTCATCTACAAGGAGAATTTTTTTCAAAGACATCTTAATTTTTAATTCTGTTGAACTTGAGTGCGTATAGCATCCACTTTGGCAAAGGTCTCTTTGGATCGCGCTTTTGAACATTCAAGAATAAGCCTAATTTTTCTAGAATTGGAATTTTGTGCACTTCAATTAACTCCAACCAACATTCATCCGGGTCATCTATATAAGTGCAATGAACAGAAGTGTGATCTCCCATGCTTAGAGCATCATTTGTATCGCACCTAAACCCAAAACCTTGTTTATCCAACTCCTCACCCAATTCCTTCATCCCTCTTATATCAAATCCCAAATGAGCAATTCCTGTATCTGCCCAAATCCTATCCTCAAAGATGAACCTTCCCTTTCTATCTAATGCTTGCACTAGTTCAATCGTAGTTTCTCCCATGATAGCAGCGAAACCTCCAGTTCCTGGGTTGGTTTGTGCTAAAATCACCCTGCGATAATTCTCTTCACCTCCTGGTAAATGCGCCCAATCTTCAAAAGATCCATTCTCATCTAATAGAACTTTATCGTATCCCAATATGTTGCAGTAGAGTTTGAAGCTCTCTTCTATATTGCTAACGCCAATTGTGCACCCCATAATCCCGCCTGAGGGGTGTCCATGATTGGTAAACCATTTATCTGATTCCAAAATTTGGAATAAGTTGTTGTCGAAGTCTCCAAGGTAGAACGTCAATCTACCTAGAGGGTCAATAACTAATTCTTCATCACATAAGTCGCCAAGAATTTCTCTTGCGTGTTCATGCATCTTTCTAATGTCTGGAGTTTTTACAGTTGTGCAACCTATACCTAGGTCACCAATTGCCAAATCAAACACAGGACCTTTGGGTGTAAATGATGTTGGTGATATCACCTCTACTGAACACCCTCCTTGGTGATTAAGAACCATACTAGCTCTTTTTGTAATAGTCTCTCCACCACAGTGAGAATCCATTAATGGAGCAGCAGCTACTGCATCAAAAAAGGGGATATCAAGCCCAAAAAGCTTTCGGTAAAGCTTTAAACTTTTGTCCATATCAGACACCGCTATTCCTACGTGCTGAATTCCTTGTATTACGTACGTCATGATTTGATTGCGTCAATGTAATTAGTCCAAGCTTCTCTCAAGTTGCTCATTTTATCACTAGACCAAAACTCTTGGCCTTCAACTGCGTCCTCGTAATCGTTGTAAAAATCTGTAAGCTTACCGTAGAGGATGTTTCCCCAATTAGCCCAAATGTAAAATCCAACTAACCCCATCCAAAATGGTGCAATCTCGTATTTAGAAAGAAAGTACCCACAAATTGAACCAAATAAAATCCATGTAATAGGGAAAATGAACATAGCTGGTCCAATCTTAAACGTGCTTCTAAATTCTACCTTCTTAACTTTATCTCCCTTTTTGTTAAGCACAAAATGCTGAAGGGCAGTTGGTAGCTGTGCTATCCATCCAATAGGTTTTAGAAGTAGAGTTAGATAGTTTTTTCTCCTTGAATCTTTTGAGGTTTGGCCCCAGGCCTCCACTCGATTAGAATTTTCAAAACCAGCTTGCTGTAATTTTTCAAAACTTTTCTTAGCATTGTCCAGCCAAGAATCGTTTTCAGCAGATGTTTTGATTCTATCAAGTTCTTTAAGGATAACCTCCCAATCTTCACCAGCCTTTTCTGTTGGCCTAAGAGATTTAACATATGGCTCGAGCAAATTATATTCTGAAGCTGGTTGAATGTCTATGGTTAACTTCCTCAAGGCGTCGGTTATTCTTTCGTTAAGACTTGCGAAATCAATGGCGCCAGTTTTTTTGTCATAAAGATCTATCCACTCAATTGGCTTTCCAGCTCTAAGGGCTAATCTTCTCCTATAAGTTGGATAGTGCTCGTAGTCTTGGCCAAAAGGAATAAGTTGCATTCGGCCTAAACTTTCATGCCTTGAATACGCCCTTCCAAGTAAATCTGATACACCTCTTTTAAGTGGCCTCAAGGTTTTTTGTGGATTATGGTTGCCTTCTGGAAACAATGCCATGGCAGCCCCTATTTCTAGACGGTCAATACAGTTATTCCAAATTATTTCATTCCTCTCTCTTGTGTCAGCGAGTCTATCTCTTTGTCTGTATATAGGTAGTTGATTGAACCAGAATAAGATTTTTCTAAATACTGGATTCCAAAAAACGTCTGCCCTTGTTAACCAATGAAACTGACGATAAGTCTGTCCACAAATATTTAGCGGATCCATCATTCCGTTTTGGTTATTACCTACTATGACCATAGGGGTCTTTTTGTCTGTGAAATTTTCTAACCCAGTAACGACATCTGTTCTGTGAAATCTTTTTGTTCCTTGTTCAACAAGAAGTCTTGCAAGGAAATACGCTAAATGAACTCTTTGGACTGGAGGGGTTAAAATCGGCTTCTTCATCAAATATTACCTAAGGCTTGCACCAGTTTTTTCGGTTATTGATTCAAGAATTTTAGCTACACATTTATCAATCTTCTTGTCAGTTAGAGTTGAGTTTGGATCCTGTAAGATCAAACTTATTGCATAACTAACCTTACCTGCTTCGAGCTTATTACCTTCGTAAACATCAAATAGATTGACTCTATTTAGAAGTTTTCTATCAGCATTAAAAGCAGCTGTCTTTATCTCTTCAAAAGTCACAGCCTTATCAATTACAAGACTGAGGTCTCTTCTAACAGACGGGAATTTAGGGAGGTCAAACGCAACAACTTTTCGCTTCTTTCTAGATTTAATAAGTGGCTTTACCAGAAGATCTGCCCAAAACACATCACCAGACATTCCACATATTTGGACTACGTCTGGATGTACCTTACCAAATCTTCCGATACTCTTTTCTCCAAGGAGAATTTCACTCCCTTCAAGAAGAATCCCCCCATCATCAATTCTCTCGCTTACTTTATCTGCAATTCCTACTTGCGATAAAATAGCCCATACCGATTCCTTAACTGTAAACATATCACTGCCTTCACCTGTATTGTTCCAGTTTTCTGCAGTCTTATTACCACTAACAAAAAGACTTAGGTGTTCCGTTTCAGAATAGCCATCACCCTTTTTCATATACGTTCTTCCAAATTCAAAAAGCCTTATGTCAGCAACCTTGTGGTTTCTATTTCTAGCAATGGCTTCTATTCCTTGAAAGACTAGGCTCTGCCTCATCACTCCCAAGTCACGGCTAAGAGGATTGAGTATTTCCACGACAGCTTTAGGATTTAAGTCTCTGTCATTAACACTTTCAGCATACGATGCATTTGTAAGTGAATTTGACATTATTTCATTAAAACCCCTAGCAACTAGAGTTGAAGCCCAACCAAAAATTAAATCCTCTCGGTTAGGTCTTTGAGGGATTTCTAAAGTGCTAGAAATTCTTGTAGGTATCTCGATTTGATCGAATCCATGAATCCTTAAAATCTCTTCAATCACATCTGCAGGCCTAGTTACGTCAGATCTATAAGCAGGAACTTTTAACGATAGTTTTGTTTCAGTTTGAGATATAATCTCAATATCGAGAGAGCTCAAAATTGAAGCTACTCTATTTCTATCTAGAGAATCTCCAATAACTTTACCCATCATCTCCCAATCCATCTCAACTTTTGCACCATCTATTTCGTCATTGCTAACAACATGAGCTGCTCCAAAAATTTCTCCACCAGCCCAGTCCATAATTAATTGGCTCACTCGTTTAGCTGCCTTCTCAACTAAATTTGGATCGACATGTCTTTCGAATCTGTAAGAAGCATCGGTAGAAAGCCCATGTCTTTTTGCTGATTTTCTAATTGATACTGGATTGAAGAATGCAGACTCTATAAGAACCTTGGTTGTGCTTTCGCTAACTCCGTGTTTTGAACTACCGAAGACTCCAGCGATACACATAGCATCATTTGCATCAGCAATGACTAAGTCTGAAGGATGGAGATTTCTCTCTTCATCATCAAGAGTTGTAATTTTTTCTCCCTTTTTTGCTATTCTAACAACAACTTCTTCTCCGCCAATTTTGTCGTAATCAAAAGCGTGTAGAGGTTGTCCTAATTCGTGAAGTACATAGTTTGTAGCATCTACAACATTGTTAATAGGTGCTACCCCAATTGCTTTTAAAAATTGTTGAATGTGGTCTGGAGAAGCCCCTATTTTCACTCCATCGATCCCCACCAATGCATATTTGGTTGCTAATTCAGTTGCATCAACTTTTGACTTAAGAGAGTCAAACCCAATATTGAAATCGATATCTGCACTTTCAGGAACTTTAACTGATTCTAACCCTTTTTCTGAAACTTCATTAACAGTGCCGTGAATTAATCCTGCCCTTAAATCTCTTGCTACTCCGTAGTGTCCCATAGCATCATTGCGATTTGGCGTAAGACCGATTTCTAGAACTTCATCTGTGCCTACGTTAAATGCATCGCATACTAAAGAACCCACTTTTAAATTAGCATCTAATTCCATGATTTCTCCAGTATCCACGCCTAATCCCACTTCATCAGGACCACAAAGCATTCCATTGCTTACTTCGCCTCTAATTTTCCCTTTTTTAATCTTAAGACGTTCACCAATAGTTGGATAAATCCATGTACCGGGTTTTGCTACTATGACATTTAGTCCTTTTGCTGCATTGGGTGCTCCACAAACTATGTCTAATGTTTCGTCGCCAACATCAACCTTGCAAATTCTGAGGCGATCAGCATTTGGGTGTTGTTTGCAATCAATAATTTTTCCGACGACTAATCCTTTCAATCCTCCTGGAATGTCTTCTACAGTTTCAATGCCTTCAATTTCTAGACCAGTTGCAGTTAAAACAGCAGCTGCATCAGTAGCTGAAACACTTGTAGGTAAGAATTCTTTAATCTTTCTGTACGATACCTTCATGGTAAAACTTAAAGTTGGTCAAAGTTACTAACTTTGCGCCCCCGATTCGGGATGTAGCTCAGTTGGTAGAGTACGCGTCTGGGGGACGTGTGGTCGCTGGTTCAAGTCCAGTCATCCCGACAATTAAAGGAGGAGTCAGCGCTCCTCTTTTTTTTTTTTAATTTTACACCAGTTATTTTTTCGCAAATGAATTTACGAGCATCATTCATAAAAACTGATACATGCAACAGGTTTGCTCTTATACTATGCCTTAGTTTAATTGCAGTGAGTTTTTTGAATAAGAACGTGCTTTCGGATTATTGCACTGAAACTGCAGTTAATTTTGTTGAATTAATGGAAAACGGAGGAGAGGAGCAAGAATCTGAAAGAGAAGAGGTCAAGGAAGAAATTGATGATTATACAAGCACATTAATTTACGCTGTCTTAAGATCAAATGTTGTAATAGAATTCGCACTTGACATGGATACTATTTGGAATAATAGATATAATGAAGTGCTAACACCTCCACCTGATAAACTATAATTATGAGTTTTTCCTGGGGGGTCTCAATCATAAATTTTTCCCCATTTTTTTAATTGCTTGTATGTGCAAGCAAATCAAAATAAAAATATGAAATCAAATAATAAATTTGGATTATTAAGTAATCTAAAAAATGATATTCCTGCAAGTATTGTAGTATTTCTAGTTGCAGTACCTCTTTGTTTAGGTATTGCACTAGGTTCTTTTGGCTCGATAGAAGATACGGAACTTGCCAATGCGATGCTCAAAAATAATTTTATGGCCGGGATTATAGCCGGAATTATTGGAGGAATAGTAGTAGCTGCGATTAGCGGTTCTCCATTGGGTGTAAGTGGTCCTGCAGCTGGTTTAATGACAATCGTAGCAGCTCAAATTTACACTCTAAAAACATACGAGGTTTTCCTTTTGGCTGTTGTGCTAGCGGGATTAATACAAATTCTTCTTGGCTTTTTAAAAGCAGGTAAAATAGGGATGTATTTTCCTTCTTCTGTAATTAGAGGAATGTTAGCTGGAATTGGGATAGTAATAATTAAAAAACAAATACCATATGCATTAGGCTCTTATGATAAATCTTTCTCTGGTTGGTTTGAGAATATTAGTTGGCCTGTAATAACAATTACACTTGTGTCTTTAATTATTTTACTAATCTGGGAAACCCCATTTATGAAAAGGATAAAATTGTTTACTATTATCCAAGGTCCACTAGTTGCTGTATTATCTTCAATAGGTTTAGGTCGTTATTTTTATGATGAATTACAACCAAAATTTAAAGAAGTTGAGCAGGTTTCGGATACAATAGTATCAACGGTTCAAACAATAGATTTGGATACACTCAAATTAGTGAATGTAAAAGTTCTTGATTCTTTAGGCGATATTGGTAGCCTATTCACATTTCCCGACTTTTCATTAGTAAACTTTTCAAATTCTGACGTTTACATTGCTGCAATCACAATTGCTATTGTTGCAAGTCTTGAAACACTTTTATGTGTTGAGGCTACAGATAAAATCGATCCTTACAAAAGGATAACTCCAACAAATAGAGAATTAATTGCACAAGGTGCAGGAAATATGTTTTCAGGATTTATAGGAGGCCTACCGATAACACAGGTTATAGTTAGAAGTTCAGCAAATATTCAATCCGGTGGTAAAACCAAAATGTCAGCCATTCTTCATGGTATCCTATTATTTATATGTGTTGTTTTTATCCCTAACTTTTTAAATATGATACCACTTGGCTGCCTTGCTGCAATTCTCTTTGTGGTTGGATATAAGTTAGCTAAGCCAGCTTTATTTATTGAAATGTACAGCAAAGGAATGAAAAACTTTGCTCCATATATTCTAACAATATTTGTGATAGTTCAATTTGACTTGTTATTGGGGATTGGAGCTGGTTTAGTTTTATCTCTGTTGTTATTGTTACTGAGCATAATGACGAACTCGTATACAAAGTCAGAGGAAAATGGAACTATAAAAATTATTCTATCCGAAAATCTCACTTTCTTAAATAGAGCAAACATTAAAGAAGCATTGGATGAAATATCTGATGATGATGATGTTATCATAGATTGTAGTAAAACGAAAACCATGCACATAGATGTTCGTGACATCATAAATGATTTTCAAAACAATTCATCAGAAAGATCAGGATCTGTAAAAGTTCATGGACTTTGAATTCGAAAGAGATTGGAATAAGCTTATGAAGCTGCTTATGGATAGGTTTGGCGAACAGCCAGACCTTACCTCAGCTATCTTTTCGGTTGGCCTTCAAGAAGCTGGCTTTGGTTCAAGGTCGTTTAAAAAGGACGATAAGGTAAACTTGATGCATGTGGGTGTATGCACTCTTTTAGAACCTCTAGGATATTATAAGAGCGTTGGTCATGATGATGATGGTTGGCCTCATTTTGAAAGAGTATCAGAATTACCTAACCTTAAACCTGAAGAGCAGGAATTAATGATGAGAAGACAATTGATAGATTATTTCTCTTCTTGGATTAAAAACGAGGGATAAAAAAACCCGGCCTTGCGGTCGGGCTTTTTTTATCTAATATGTATTTACTCTACAATTACTGTCTCAGAAGTAGTCTCCATTTCCTCAATCTTAATTAAACCAGTTCCACAAAGAGTGTTTTGGTCTAAAGGATTGTTACAATCTCCGTCTCCTTTGATTACTTCTATATCTAAAACTGCAAATCCAGCTTGGCCTCCTACGTATAGCTCTGAAAAATTGAAGCTAACGAAACCTTCATCAGAAGTTACTTGAGTAGTATCAAAACGAGGCTCGCCAACAAAATCTTGATCTAGAGAACCAAGTGCGTATAACCTTACATCTGCTGCATCCACAGGGACTTCTTCACCAACATTATTGATTCTAACAACTGTTACATTTGCTATTGTTTCTTCAATTTCGAAACAGCCAGATGCAAAAAATGCAATTATTGCAAGAGTGAGTAAAGGAAAAAAGCGGTTCATTACAGGTAGGGTTATAACTTTGGAGTTCTTAATTCTGAGAGTCAAATATCATGAAAAAATCTTTCACACGTAACATTTTCCTTCAAATCAGTGCATTTTTTTGCTGTTTTTTCTTCATTTCATCAACTGCTTGTAATGAGACAGGTCCCGCTAGAGTGGCTATTCACACTGACTTTGGAGACATGGTGATAGAGCTCTCAGACTCAACGCCAGGCCACAGAGATAATTTTTTAAAACTCGCAGCTGAAGGATTTTACACTGACCTACTATTTCACAGAGTAATTAATGGATTTATGATTCAAGGTGGAGATCCTGAAAGTAAAAATGCAGAACCTGGAACTAGACTAGGGTCGGGAGGTCCTGGGTATAAAATTGATGCTGAAATTAGAGCAGACCATCTTCATTTTAAAGGAGCTCTCGCTGCTGCACGTCAAGGCGACATTGCAAATCCTACTAGAATGTCTTCAGGCAGTCAATTCTACATAGTTCACGGTAAGACTTGGGATGAGGGAACACTTGATAGAATTGAGGAAGGAAACCAAATGCAAATTGGAGGGTTTGAGTATTCAGATTCAGCTAGAGCAGTATATATGAATCAAGGTGGAACTCCATTTTTAGACATGAACTATACAGTTTTCGGTCAAATAGTTGATGGCCTTGATATTATTGATTCAATTGCTTCAGTTAAAACACTTCCAGGTGATAGACCAGAGGAGGATGTGAAATTCAGTGTTTCTATAATTAACTAATATGAAAGCAGAGTTAGAGGCATTATTGATTGATATTGAACAAAGGAGTTTTGACTCTGCAGATGCTGTAGAGGCTTTCAGAATTGAGTACCTGGGAAGACAGGGAAAGATGAAGGACCTAATGGCACAGTTTAGACAAGTTTCTCCTGAGCACAAACGTGAACTAGGTCCACTACTTAATAAGGTTAAGTCAGCTATTGAAGATAAAGTAGTTTCAGAAAAAGCTTCCTTCAATAATAAAGCTGCAGCTGTTTCAAGTGGAATTGATTCTACAAGACCTGCTGGCGGTTTCCCACACGGAACTCACCACCCACTTCAAGTAGTTAGAAGAGAGATTTTGGATATCTTCTCGAACATGGGATTTGGGGTTGTTGAAGGACCTGAGATAGAGGATGATTGGCACGTATTTAGTGGATTGAACTTCCCCCCTGAACACCCAGCAAGGGACATGCAGGACACATTCTTTGTCGAAAGAGATCCAGACTTACTTCTAAGAACTCATACTAGCTCTGTGCAAGTGAGGGAGATGGAACGCCGTCAGCCACCCATGAGAATTATCATGCCAGGTAGAGTATTTAGGAATGAAGCTATTTCAGCAAGAGCACATTGCATGTTCCATCAGATTGAAGGCTTGTACATTGATGAAAATGTAAGTTTTGCTGATCTTAAGCAGACTCTTTTGCACTTTGCTCAAAGGTTTTTTGGCCCAGAGACAAAAATTAGATTGCGCCCTTCATACTTCCCATTTACTGAGCCAAGCGCTGAGGTAGATGTTTATTGGGGACTGGAGACCGAGGTCGATAAGAGGATAACTAAGGGAACTGGTTGGCTTGAAATTCTTGGTTGTGGCATGGTCGATCCAAACGTTTTAGAAGCTAGCGGGATTGATTCAAAGAATTACAGTGGCTTTGCATTTGGTATGGGCATTGAGAGGATTACAATGCTTAGATACCAAATTGGGGACCTTAGGCTGTTCTTTGAAAACGACAAGCGTTTCCTAGATCAATTCGCAGGAGAGAGGTAATTACTGCTCGTTATAGACAACGGACAAGACTGTTGTTCCAACTTCTTCTAAGACTTTTCTGTCTATTATGTCCATGTTGTCAGCGTGGGTGTGATGGAAGAATCCATATCCCATGGGTCTAACATTCATCCTGTAGTCTACGATGTTTGCAGATGGGATGCCTGCGAATTCGCTAACAAATAAGTTGTCGTCTATTGTTTCAGGTGTCTCCTTATTGAGAAATCTGTGTTCGTATCCTAATTCTTGTGCCCTAGCCCAAACCTTCCTCACAACGTTTGGCGCATACTTCATTGATGTCCCTTCCTTGTTAAACTCAGCATCTTTAGCTCCTACCATGTCAAGTAGTATCCCAAACCTAGCTCTGTATCCATAGCGATGTGGTTCTTTTGACCAGTATTGTGAACCTAAACACCATTGTAAGAAATCTGTTTGAACAGATTGGACACCGTTTGGCTTTCCATAATCTTCACCGTCAAAAAAGATGATATCTACACCGATTTCAGCAGGGGTTATGCTCAACTGCCTTGCGATTTCTAAGAGTATTCCTACTCCAGATCCACCGTCGTTAGCACCGTCAATAGGCACATCCGTTCTAGTGCTATCCTTATCTGCAAAAGGCCTAGTGTCCCAGTGAGCGAAAAGTAGTATACGCGACCTGGCTTTTGGGTTGAACTGGCCTACGATGTTTGAAAGCTCTAGGAGTTTTCCATCGAAAGCTCTTGCTCTAGCTCTTTGAACTATTACCTCTGCACCATGTCTTTCTAATTCTGAAGCGAGCCAATTACCGCAAGCATCATGCTCTGTAGTGTTGGGAACTCTGGGACCAAAATCTACTTGCTTCTTAATGAAAACATATGCAGAATCAGCTGAGAAATTTGGAACAATAATAGGTTCAACTACGCTTTCAATTTCAACGACAGGTGCGGAGTGTTCACCACAATTGAAGGTTAGTGTGATAACGCATATTAAAAGAAAGAACTGAATCTTACTCATGAGACCAAGTACTTCCTTCTTTACTGTCTTTTATGGCAATACCCATTTCGCTAAGAGTATTACGGATTCTATCTGCACTATCCCAATCTTTCTTTTCTTTAGCATCTAACCTCATCTCAACAAGAAGGTCAAGCAGGTTTGATACAAGATCTTCAGTGCCTTCATCCTTTGATCCTTCATCGACTAATCCTAATACGTCTTTCATGAAATCAGAGTAGAGAGACTTTAAATGGTCGATTTGAGCTTTGCCTAAAGAAATTCGACCGTCTGCAGCAGAATTAATTATCTTAACTCCTTCAAAAAGTTTTGCAATTAGAATTGGAGTATTGAAATCATCATTCATCGCAGCATAACACTTATCCTCAAGAGACTTAATGTCTACTTCTGAATTATCTGTCTTCTCTCCTTCAATTTTCCCTAGCGCTTCAATTGCGTTGTTAAGTTTAGATAAACCTTTCTCAGCTGCTTGTAGAGCTTCGTTTGAAAAGTCTAAGGTGCTTGCATAATGACCCATAAGCATGAAAAATCTTACTGTCATTGGTGAGTAGCCTCTTTCAAGAAGTTTATGATTACCTGTAATTAGCTCCTCAGGAGTGAATCCGTTCCCTTCAGATTTAGCCATTTTACGGCCATTGACAGTTAGCATATTGCCATGAAGCCAATACTTTATTGGATTTAGAGTTTTGTTTGCACCTATGTTTTGTGCTATTTCACACTCGTGGTGAGGGAATTTTAGATCCATGCCTCCTCCGTGAATATCGAACTCTTCTCCGAGATATTTAGTGCTCATTACAGAACACTCTAAATGCCAACCTGGGAAACCCATCCCCCATGGAGAAGGCCATTTCATAAGATGACTTTCGTCTGCGTTTTTCCATAGTGCGAAATCAAGCGGATCTCTCTTTTCTGATTGTCCGTCAAGTTCACGAGTGTTATTCATTAGCTCGTCTATCTTTCTCCCAGAAAGCTCTCCGTAGGGATAGTCTTCACTAAATTTTCTTACATTAAAGTAAACACTACCGTTTACTTCGTATGCATATCCATTGTTAATGATTTTTTGAACAAATGTGATTTGTTCAATTATATGTCCAGTTGCAGTTGGCTCAATTGATGGTGGAAGAATATTAAATACCCTCATTACATCATGGAAGTCATTAGTATATTTCTGTACGACTTCCATAGGCTCGATTTTTTGTAAACGAGCAACTTTTCCAATTTTATCCTCTCCATCATCAGTATCTCCTACAAGGTGACCTACATCAGTAATATTTCTAATATATCTTACCTTATAACCAATGAATTTTAAGTAACGGTAGATTATGTCAAAAGATAAAAATGTCCTTACGTTTCCTAAGTGTACATTGCTGTATACAGTTGGTCCGCATACATACATCCCAACATGTGGAGCATTCAAAGGTTCAAATAGTTCCTTTTTTCTACTCAGGATATTATTTAAATAAAGAGGTTGCATGTGCTAAAATATTGAGGTTCAAAGATAAATCAGTTCCGCAATGCATTTAGCATGGCTGCAACAAGTTCTTCAGTACCGTATTCAGGCTTCCATCCCCAATGACTTCTGGCAAGTGAGTCATCAATTATGTTTGGCCATGATGCAGCTATGTTTTGCCTTGAATCTGGATTATACTTTGTCACAAAGTTGGGACAGTGCTTTGCAATTATGTCGTTTAATTCTGACGGCGAAAATGAGCAGCCACTTAAATTATAAGATGTCCTTAGCTTAATGTTTTCAGATGGAGCCTCCATTAATTCTATAGTCGCTCTTACAGCATCGTCCATATGCATCATGGGAAGAACTTCGTTTGGGCTTAAATAGCATTCAAACTCTTCAGAATTTATTGCCCTATAAAACGCTTCAACAGCGTAATCTGTAGTTCCTCCACCCGGCATTGATCTATGTCCAATCAACCCTGGATATCTCAGTGATCTTACATCGACCCCATATTTGTCATTGTAGTAATTGCACCACAATTCTCCTGCAACTTTAGAGACTCCGTAAATAGTTGTTGGGTCGCAAAATGTATCCTGCGGAGTTCCATCCTTAGGGGCATCAGGCCCAAACACAGCAATTGAACTAGGCCAAAACACCTTCTCAATCAACCCATCCTTCGCACACTCCAGTATATTCAATAGAGTTTTCATGTTCAGATCCCAAGCTGCTAAGGGATTTTCCTCTCCCTTTGCTGACAGCATTGCTACAAGCTGGTACACTGTTGAGATTTGATGCTCCTCAATAATCTTTCTTAATGCATTAGAATCAGTTGCATCCAATGGAATAAATTTACTTCTATTAGCCAGTTCATACCCCCCCTTTTTGATATCCGTGGCCACCACCGACTCTATGCCAAACCTCTCCTGCAGTCCAATTATCAATTCTATACCGAGCTGTCCAGAAGCTCCAATAATTAGGGTTTTTTCCATTTCGATGTGAAGGTAAGTAGAGATACCTTTGAACCATGCAATCGAGCGACTTTGATTATGAACTACCGGATGAAAGAATTGCACGATATCCGATTAATCCAAGAAGGAAGGCCAAACTCCTTAGAGCGACGCTTTCCAAAATCGAACATTCCACTTTTGAGAACCTCCCATCAATTTTAAAGGACTTTGGTTGCGATGGACTTTGGGTTAATGACACCAAGGTTCTCCAGGCAAGACTGTTCATGGTCAAGCCGACAGGAGGGAGACTTGAGATTTTTTTATTAGAGCCACTCGAAGGAGTTACAGAGCTATCTCTTGCTTCAATAGGCCAAACCTCTTGGAGATGCCTCATCAGAGGAGGCCGCAGGTGGACAGCGGAATACGCTTCAGTTGAATTTGACGATATTAACCTTGAAGTTAGGCCTGCCAATCAAATCAAAGGATTAGTAAAAGAAGAGGGAGGAACTTTCGCTCTTACCTTTAATTGGGATGGGGATAAATGCTTTGGTGATGTCCTTGATATTTTAGGCAAAATGCCTTTGCCGCCTTATATGAAGAGGGAGTCAGAATCTCTTGATAAAGAAGAATACCAAACCATTTTCGCAAAGTTCCCTGGGTCAGTTGCAGCTCCCACTGCGGGACTTCACTACGACGATGTGCTAGTAAAGGATCTAGAGCAAGTTGGTTTACCTTTTAGTAAACTTACTCTTCACGTAGGTGCTGGAACTTTTAAACCTCTGAGTGATGGACTACTTAGAGATCACGTCATGCACGCAGAGAGGTGCGTCGTTGGAAGGGCGACGCTTTTAAAACTAAGATCTCAAAAGCGTAGAGTTGCAACAGGAACAACGACCCTCAGAACCCTTGAGAGTATTTTTTGGATGGCCATCGCTCACAAAGCACAAGGTTTTTTCCCAAAGATTCTACCTCAATGGACACCCTATGAATTAGATGATAAAGGCATGTCATATGAGGATGCTTTGGACTATTTGTTAAGCATTTTTCCAGAAGGTGAGGATTGGAATTTCCAAACCCAAATCATGATTAAGCCAGGCTATAGAATTAGATCTATTGCCGGGCTTATTACTAATTTTCATCAACCAAATAGCACGTTGCTTTGTTTGGTTTCTGCTTGCCTAGAATCTGGTTCTTGTAACCAGAATTGGCGAGAGTTATACGATATTGCTCTTAGTAAAGATTATAGGTTTTTAAGCTATGGAGATGGTTGTCTCTTAGAGCTTACTTAGTTTCTGTTATCCTCGACGTTAGAAGCTTCTACCATAGAGTTTGTAATTGCAACTGATAGTCCACCTTGTGCACGAGTAACAAGTTGAGTTTGCTCCTCTAAGAAATCTGTTTTCTCTTCTGCTTCTGTAATAGACTGAGGTGCGATAACCCAAACCCCGTGTTCACCTAAGATAGGGTTAGACATATTACCTACAGGTATAGAGAATGCAGAACCAACTACAATAGGTTCAGCTCCAGCTCCAGAACCAGAAACTGCAGAGTTTTTAAGGTTTGCTTTGAATGCAGTCTTTACAGACTCGCCAATATTCTCAGCAATCTCATCAAGGTTACTTCCGTTCATCAATTCTGCGTAAAGTTCACCTTTTGCCTCCTTAGTTGCACCTGCAATCATCTTGTCTTCAACAGCTTCGAAAGTTGGTTCCCCATCTTTCTTAATCATGTCAACAATAGCGACTATATAAGTCTTGTCAGCGATAATAGGTTGAGAAATCTCTCCTTCTTCAGCAGAGTAAATCCAACCTACTAGTTCTCTTGCATCTCTAATTCCAGAAAGAGAAGATGCTCCACGTACTACGTTTAAAGCCTCACTAGTTGTGTAACCAGCTTCTTCAGCTGCAGCAACAAGTTCTTCCTTGATTGAGTACTCAATTGCAAAATCATTAGCAGCTGCATATGCTTCTCTTCTTGTAGCATCTGAAGCTCCAACTTGACGAGTAATCATTGCAACCTCTACCTCTTCGATTTTGTATCTGCGGTCTAGTACTTCAATTACGTGAACTCCGTATGAAGTCTCAACTGAACCGATAGTTCCAATTCTCTTTTTGAAACTGAAGTCATTGAATGGTTTTACCATTTGCCCTTGTGGGAAGAATTCATAAACACCTCCATTAGACTTAGATCCAGGATCGTCAGAGTAACGAGCTGCTAATGCACCAAAGTCTTGACCAGACTTAATCATTCTAACAAGGCTATCAGCTTTAGAATTCAAACGTGCCATTTCTTTTGCATCCTTCACATCCTTTGCTTGGAGTAGGATATGTCTAACTGATGCAGCAGTATCAGGAGTCATTTTACGACTCAATACGTTTGCTACAATCATTTTGTCTCCTTTTGAGTAAGGACCAACCATAGACCCAACTTTTACATCGAAGAAAGAGCTTTCATTTACGTTTGTTTCTACTTGAGCTTCTCTAAGAGTTACAACTGAACCATTTTCATTTGTTTCAGCAAAATCTCTTTTATCCTTACTGATATTCCAAATCTCTTTAATGTCAGTTAGCTCTTTGTTGATGATATCAAGATCTTCAATAGACGCTCCTACTGGAATCTTTACAAGAGTTACATCACGTCCTTCGCTTTGCTTGTACTCCTTATCCCCTTTATGAGCATTGTAATATGCCCTAACATCGCTAACACTTACTTCAACAGCGCTATCAGGAATGTTCTTGTAAAGCTTTGCAACATACTTAAACTCAACAGCTCTATTTCCGTTTAAGTAGTCGTACTTTCCTTCTAGAGTATTAGCATAAACTCCACGGTTTACAAGTGCGTCAAATTTTTCTCTTTTGCGCTTTGATACAATAACTTCTTTGTATCGAAGGAAGTTTTGCTGACCCCTTGGAGAAGCTAGCATTTGAGTAAAGTTATCTACCCATGTCTTCTTGTTATCGCCGTTGCTGTAGAATGCTCTTGACATGTATCCAGAATCAATATCTCCGAATAACATCTCTTGATATTCTTTGTCTGAAACAACGATACCAGCGCTAGCAAACTCATCAGCAAGAACCATATCAGTTGTTATATCGTTCCATACTTCGTTTGTAAGTCCGTCTCCACTAAACCCAAGGCTTCTGCGGTTTTGAACTGCGATTTGATAATCTTGTCCGCTAATGCTTTTCCCGTTTACACTTCCAATATCTCTTGAAGCACCACCACCAGTTAATGCAATAACAGCATCAAATGGAACTAGGAAGCCTAGCATACCGATTCCTAGAATGATAAGCAGCAATCCTCTGCGATTGCGAATATTTTCAATCATAGCCATAGTAAGACCTATTTATAATCAGGTGCGCGAAGATAAGAAATTCTTCCTACCTACAGTAGTTTCAGTTCAATAAGGTCTATTCTGTTCGCTTCGACCTTCAAAATTTTGATGTGAAAACCATCAATTTCTAATTCTGACCCTTCTTCAGGAATTTCTGCAACCTTATCTAGAATAAGTCCTCCTAGAGTTTCATAAGCATCTTCAGTTGGTAGAGAAATACTGTGTTTTTCGTTTAAATATTCTACTTCATGACGAGCAGAAAGTATCCAGTGTTTTTCACTTATTTCCTGCTCTATTAAGTCTTCTATATCGTGCTCGTCCTCGATTTCACCAAGTAATTCTTCAACGATATCTTCCATCGTGAGTATACCTGCTGTTCCTCCAAATTCATCTAGAACTACAGCTAAATGTCGGCGGCGTCTCATGAATTGCTTTAACAATTCATCTCCAGTCATAGGTTCTGGGATAAAGAAGGTAGGCAATAGAATATCACTGATATTTTCAGGCAATTTGAACAGATCCTTTACGTGTATGTAACCTGTGATTTTGTCAATATCACCATCAAATACCACAATTTTAGAAAGCCCGGTATTATTGAATATTTCTTTAATGTCTGAAATACTTGAGTCAAGAGAAACGGAGACAACTTCGTTTCTAGGAACCATACAATCTCTAGCTCTAATGTTGCCTAATTCAAGAGCATTTTGCATGATCTTAAGTTCGTGCTCTAACTCCCCGTCAGGTTCAATTTGGGCACTCATTCCTTCGAGATAATGGTTTAAGTCAGTAGCGCCAAATTCAGTTGAACCACTTGAGTTATTAGATTTGAAAAAAGGAAATAGTAGCACTTTACTCAATCCAACAATAATCATAGCTGGGATTGCTAGAATGGCAATTATTAAAGCTAGAACAAAGCTTAATCTATTAAGCCAAAGATTTGGGGCAACGTGGAAAAGTGATTTGGGAATAAATTCAGCAGTAATAAGTACAACAATGGTTGTAGCAACGGTTTGGACTAAAAGAGCTGTAATAGGAGACGTAGCAGAATTCCAGTCTGCGGCGTCGAAAATAGCTTGACTTATTAGTGCTCCAGACTCTACTCCACAAAGAACCAGGGCCAAATTATTACCCACTAGCATGCAGGCAATAAAAAGCTGAGGTCTGTCAAAGAAAGATGCTACAAGTTTTCCGCTTAGACTCTTTGTTGAATCCATTTCAACCTTGAGGCGATTTGCAGAAACAAAAGCCATTTCCATCCCTGAGAAAAAGCCAGAAGCCACAAGTGATGCGATGATTGTTAAAAGTGTACTGGAGGCGTCAGGATCCATTATTTACCTAAATCTCGTTCAAGTCGTTTTCTAAATATACGACGAATAACATACCAAAGTCCAGCAAGTATAGGAATCAGAGGAAGGAATTTATTTCTTTCGACTCCATCGGTATACATGAACCAAATTGTAACTACTGTTGCGAAAACAGTTGACAAAAGCCAAAACTTTTCGGCTGCTTTAGTCACTTTTAATATTCTTTCTTGGTCCATTATGGTAATTCGAATGCACCTATTGGGTTTAAGATTCTGTAGTTTTCGAATTTGCTATCTGCTTCTAACCCATTCCCCTCTAGTGTCCCAGATTTGGACTCAATTCTTACGGGTCTATTAGTATGGACTCTATCGGAATCATTGGACCAAACTAGATATTCAGTATTTAATTTTTCTCCTTCTTTATTAATTAGCTCAACATCATCATATGCTGTAAGATGACCTTGATCAGCGTCATAAGTTCCGCGGCCACCACTCAATACAGCTTCGTATTTTTTGCTATCTCCCTCAATATATAGGGTGAACCCTTCACTCACACGCCAAATCTCAGTAGATGAATTATCGCTATTCCACCTTTCTAGTCTTCCAGCGTTTAAGACGTTTTTTATCTTGCTTTTCTCTGTGTACTTAAAGGTGCCACCAGAAATCACTTGAAGGGCTTTTTCTTCGATATCAACAGCAGGTACTTTTTCTGATTCAACAACTTGGCATGTTGTGAATGCGAATAATGCCAAAACAGAAAAAGAACTTGCAGCTTTGTTCATTTATCGTACTCTAATAGTAGTAGTCTCTCCAGAGCATGGACAAGACCCCGACTCTTTAACTGTAAAGCTAGAGCCAGCAGATAATCCTAGAGCAAATACTTCGTCAATTGTGGGGAATTGTTTAGCCATATTTGACATCTTCTTTTCTGCAGTAGAAGCAAGTTCAGCATCCATGCGTTTAGCTCTTGCATAGTAATCGTGAGCCACCCAGTATACAGCTCTCTTTCCAATTGCTCCATCGTCACAAGCACTTGATGATCCTGCAATGGCATCTCCAATTAGCATATATGCTTCTGCATTTGCATTGTTGATTGCTAGTACTTGACGAGCGTAACGCTTAGCTGTACTAGGGCGCTTAAGTGCAGAAGCGATTTGGCCAGCCTTTAGAAGGTAAGTTAATTGTTCAGAACAACTATCACAATTCATAACAGCCTCTTCCATGTACTTAAAGCTATCAGAGAATTTTGACTGCTTTGCATATCCCATACCAATTGCATATGCAGCTTCGGCAGAAGGTTCAACTTCATAAACTGCAGTAGCAACAGGAAGGAAAAGGTCGTTTTCAGTACATTCTCTCTTTACAAGTAGGCTCAACACTTTGCGCTTTAGATCCATATTCTCTGGAGAAGCATCGATACTTGCTTGAAGTACTGGAACCATTTCGTCACACTTAGCAATCGTAGTGAAAATTTTCTCGATGTTTTCCTTTGCGCTAACGTAAGAATTGATAGTCTTTTCCTTGCCATTTGCAGCAGCAATTGCTGTGTTTGCATATTCCATGAGGCGCAAGTAATCAGTTAGCATTTGGGTTTTCATCTCTGCGCCCTTCACCTTGTCTTCCTTATTGATAGCCTTCATTGTGTAGAAAGACGTAGCGTAATATCCACTTAGAGTTGAAGCTGAACTCTTGGACTCAATGCAATCAATGCTCTCTTTAAACATTGCGTAAGCAACTTCTGGTTGGTCCTTGAAGTACTTATATTGGTCAGATGCTTTTCTTCCAAGAGTGTGGCATCTGTTGTTCGGCTTTTTCTTAGTAGCAGGAAAAAGTTCCATTCTCTTGTCATAAGCCCACATTAAACTGTCGATTAAAATAGCTTGTCGAGCATCATCATCTGCCTTTTTTGCCACCTTAATTTCTGACTTAATGAAAGTAGCTCCATCTGCGTAAAGACTCTCTTGAACTGTTTCAGGACAAACATCACAAGCCTTCTTCCACTGTTGATATGCTTCACCGAAATTCTTTTGCTTCTTGTAGCTCTTGTATACGCTGAGAGCTTCTTTGCAAAGAGTTTGCTGCTCTGGAGTATTGCCATATTTGCTGTCGTTTTGGGCTGAAGCAAATACAGGCAGAGTAATGATAATTGAGAGAATGAGTTTATTGTGTAGTTTCATCTTCTTGATTTTTTAATCGTATAGTTTAGGCGTAAGCCAAAGGTTCTTAAAGAACGGAGCAAGTGTCACTCCTATTTGAATGTTTAAAATATTTTCTTCTAGGGTATTATCTAAAAACGTGCCATCCGCATCCATGAGACTTCTCTTTCCGTATTCTAAGCCCAAATGTACTAGACTATTTGATCGAGATCTTTCAATAGGCATGCTCAATCCACATGACACTCTCCACTCAGCCAATTGATTGAACTCTCCATTTGAATTGTAGCTCAAAGGATACTTCTCGATAGAATATCCGGCCTTATAAGTTGTCCTTGATAAGACACTTTTGCCTGATCCTCGTGAAGGAGGCTTGAAGCTAATTCCTGTTGACAATTTACTTGCCTTTTCCCATTGAACATTAACTGTGTCCCCAAGTAAGAAATTGTTGGTGGAGTCCGTGTTGTAAACAGACCAATCTTCACTAGCATAGTCAAAGCCCACTAACAACCTACTTCCACTAGCAGACTCTGAAGAAATAGCAGCGCCTGCAGACCATTTTGCTGGGGTTTGGCCACTCAAATTATCAGAATAATAATAGGCAGTATCATAAAATTGATTTGATTCAAAAGAACCTATAACTCTCAATCTTTCGTAATCAGTATTGAGGTTAGTTCGAGTAGAATAAGTTCCTCCAAGGTATAATTTTGTAGAGCTAATGAAATTTTTATCCTGGTCGTATTTTATCTCTAGAAGCTGATATGCCTGAAGCCCAAACACGCCCCTAACTCCCCTATGTCTCATAGAGGTATTAATGTAGGCATCTGCAAAAGTTATATTCTCAATATCCAAAACTTCTTTAGAAACAACTTCTCCAAATAGATAATCAAATTGCGCACCTATTTGTAAAGAGCGGTTATTTATCAAGACAGAATCTTCATTAGAAATATGATGCCACTTTTTTTCTCTCAAAGCTCTCGCTAAGCCTACGTATGACCTTGCCGTACCTCCATTGCCACGGAAGTATTCGGTAATATTTCCAGCTACTTGGTCTTCGTATTCTCTGTATAGGTTGTATCCTCTTGAACTGTTTGGGATAAGGCCAAACATCATAGCAGTCTTATTGTTGTTTTGCTTGATAACCATGCTTAACGCACCTATGTTACCAATAATTGCAGTTGTGTTAGAATCAGTCTCGACCATTGAATTTGTCGAATTGTAAATCGACGATTGCAGAATTGTGCTAGTGCACCCAGCGGCAGAGGCAGGCTGGTTTGGGTTTATCACATCTTTCTCCATCAAAGGTGAAATCACACCACCCATTAGTTGTTGTGGACTAGAATACGACTGCATATTCACACCAAAACCAAACCTTGACCAAGGCGACGGATCAGATTCTTGAGAATGAGCATTAATGCCTAAAACATAGGCTAATACTGCAATTAACGCTCTTTGGTTAAACGCTTTTGATAGATTGTAATAAAGCATAGTACCCCTTTAGGGTCAGATTTGAGTCGGCAAATTTCGGGGTTACAGGGCCTAGTTCCAAGTTTGAACTCCCACCTCCTGTTAAAATTATCCCTATTGAAGGAAATTCTTGTTTAAGTGAAGTCCAGCGACCTATAATTTCACTAACTACTCCATCCGATGCTCCTCTCTCCATTGATTCTTTTGTATTGAGTCCACGAGTCTCACCTGTTACCTTGTCTTCTCCTAGCCCAAACTCAATTTGGGGTAATGCATAAGTCTCATCATTCATAACATTTAATCTCGATTGAACTCCAGGAGATATACTGCCTCCAAGGTGAACTCCTTCTACAATTAAATCAGCAGTAACACATGTACCAACATCAACAACTAACCAAGCAGGGTTTACTCGCATGTAGTCGTCTATACCTTGTTGAACTGCGAAAGAATTTGCTACTCTGTCAGTACCAAGTGATTCTGGATTGTAGACTTGAGTAACTAATGGGTGACCATCTCCGTGTTTGAAAACAAACAAATTGCCTCCGCATAAATCGTAAAAAGCTGTTTCTTCCTGTTCAGTCCACCCTCCACTTCCCGTTAGCATGATTTCCTCAGGTTCTACAGTGGGAATAGCATCAGAACTAAAGTTTTCGAAAGCTACTCTAGACGCTAACTTTCCTTCTTCGAACACTCCAACTTTCCAAAGAGTATTCCCTTTTTCTGCAATCCAAGTTATTCCCATGATATTGATCTCATAATGTGTTCAATATCGCTGAGCATTCTTCTAACTACAGGAGCAGTACTATCTGAGTTTGGTTTATGATTGAAGTAAAGCGATCCCCTTAAAAAGTAATTTGAGCTGTCTGTGACAAAGAATTGGACTGGTGTTGCAACAGGTCCACCGATGTGATACAACACACCGTTGAGGTTTTTTTCTGGCTCTGACACTCTAATTCTACTAATGCCATTTGCCTTAATGTCGTGGGAAAACACCATTTCTTGTGCATCTTCCATTAAATTTATAAGGTTGTCGTTAACTTCAACTTGAGTGCAATGGAGTCTAGCGTTGAGATCTTTAAAATTCAAATTGAACCAACAAGCATCTCCGCTTTTTTCTGAATTGACTATCTCAACAGTTGCATTTTCTGGTTTGTCTAAACCCAAACCACAAGTGATTTTTACCGATCTAAAAGATTCAACTGGTAGTGAAATTCTATAATATCCTTCTGGTTTGGGTATGGGTGGGTTTCCGCATGTGATAAATATTGCAATCAAAGCTAAACCAAATATGTACATCAAGCTTTTCAATCTGTTTATGGTAGTATTTCAATTTTTATTCTATCGATTTTTCTGTTATCTCCTGCATCGACAATTAGCTTGATGTTTTCAAAGATTATGTGCTCGCCCTTTCTAGGAATTTTCTCTGCTTGTTCCATCATAAAACCACCTAATGTGTCGCTTTCTCCCTTTGCCTCTTCCCAAGCATTTTCCTCAATTTCAAGGACTCTGTAGAAATCAATTAGGGCAGTTTTTGCCTCCATTACAAATGTTTTGTCATCCAATTTGGAATAACTTATTTCCTCAATGTCAAATTCATCAGTAATATCTCCAACAATTTCTTCAAGCACGTCTTCAAGAGTAATTAAACCACTTGTGCCACCATATTCATCGACTACTAATGCCATGTGTACCTTCCTCTCTTGGAATTCCCTTAGGAGGTCATCAATCTTCATGTTTTCAGTTATGAAATAAGGCTCTCTTAAAAGCGAAGTCCAAACTGCCTCATCCATTTCAAGCAATGGAATTAAATCTTTGATGTGAAGTACTCCAACCAATTTGTCCATGGAGCCCTTGTGAATTGGAATCCTAGAAAATCCACTTGCAACTACTGCAGATCTTAGTACAGCCCAAGGTTCATCAAGGGAGAATGCCACAACATCAGTTCGAGGGGTCATAATTTGTTTGGCATCCTTATCGCCAAATTTTACAATCCTCTCGAGTATTTCTTTTTCTTCAATTGACCTTTCGTCGCTATCGGTAAGTTCAACAGCTTTTGAAAGTTCATTTACAGAAATTTCACCTGCTGATTTAGAAATTCTCTCATCTAACCTTCTGCCAATAGAAACAAGTGGCTTCCATAGTGGCTTAAATATCTTTTGTAGTAGGACAAGAGGCCCAGCCATGAAGCGACTTACTTGAATGTTGTTGGAATTGGCGTACAGTTTTGGGATTACCTCTCCGAACAGGACAATTAATAAGGTTACACCTGCAATGTGAATCGCAATACTAACAAAGTGAGGTAGAGAGCTGGAAGGGAAAATTTCCTCAGCTTTAACCGTTGCAATCAGTACGATAGCAATATTGATAAGGTTGTTTAAGACTAAAATTGTTGCGAGAAGATTCCTGGGGCCTTCTTTTTCGTTTGGCTCTCTAAGTAATTTAAGAGCAAGTTTAGACGTTTTTCGTCCATCTGATTCTAGTTCGTCTAAATCTTTAGGTTTAAGTGAAAAGAATGCAACTTCAGATCCAGATATCAAAGCACTAAAAAGGAGTAGTATAGTTACTAGTCCCAATGTGAATATGTCATTAATGAGAAGAGGGTCTGGGTCCATTCTTTAGATTAAAATGGTAGATCGTCTGGTTCAGGAGGTGCAGTCACATCAGCTGGCTGTTCTGATGCAGATAAAGGCTTTTCTGGTGCTGCAGCTGGTTGAACAGCAGTTTGTGAAGGAGCTGTAGAGCTATCTCTTCGGTCAAGCATTTGCATGGTGTCTGCAATAATTTCGGTAGTGTAGCGGATTTGGTTTTGTTGGTCCTCCCACTTTCTAGTTCGAATCTTTCCATCTATGTAAACTGAAGAACCCTTACGCAGGTACTTTTCTGCTGTTTCAGCTAACCCACGCCATAAAATGATGTTGTGCCATTCAGTTTGGGTTACTTTTTCTCCACTTGTCCTGTCTCTATAAGTCTCAGATGTTGCTAATGAGAACGAACAAACCGCTACTCCATTTTGTGTATAGCGCATTTCTGGGTCTCGGCCTAAATTGCCGACTAAAATCACTTTATTTATTCCTGCCATATAAAGCGAAGGTATGGATTAGGGTAGTGAATTAAAATTCTTATTGCATAAAGTTCATCATTCATTTCGTTTTCAAATGAATAGGTGTATTTTTGCACCCCAAATAATTTAACAAACGCGAAAATAAATTCGCATTTAACTATAACTCAAGCAACTACTACTAGCTATGACTAAAGCTGATATTGTTAGCCAGATCGCAGAACAAACTGGTATGGAAAAGCACGACGTACAATTTACTGTCGAAGCATTTATGCGCACTGTACGTGATAACGTGGAAAGAGGTGATAATGTTTACCTAAGAGGATTTGGATCTTTCATCGTAAAGACAAGAGCTGCTAAGACAGGTCGTAATATCCTTGCGAAGAAATCAATAAGAATTCCTGCACACAACATCCCAGCCTTTAAGCCTGCAAAGGAGTTCCTAGAAAACGTAAAATCAAATGTTGCTGTCAAAGCTTAAAAACTTCAATGAAGCTTAGCTCAGGACAAATAACTTTATTATTTACAGCAGTAGCTACTACTGCTGTAATTGTTCTTTCTAGTCGCAAGCCTAGTTCATCTCCAGAACCGGCTGTGCAAGTTGAGCAAGTGATTACTGCAGAGGACGTTAAAATAGAAAAAGCTCTTGAGATTATTAACGGTGGAGGACAACCAATGGAGGGTATCTTAATGCTCAAAGAGCTAGCGGATACTGATGAACCAAACCTAGACGCAGTTTTTCTTCTAGGTCAACTAAGTGTTCAAAGCGGCCAGCTAGAAAAAGCAGTTGAGAGGTACAGCCAGGTGCTTGAACTAGACCCAAATCATATCGAAGCAACTTGGGAACTAGCTATGTTGAACATGAAAATGGGAGACTTAGAGGACGCAGTTACTAAATTTGAACTTTGTATCGATGAAGATGCAGCCTTTGCAAATGGCTATTTTTTCATCGGACAGTGTTTCGAAGCGATGGGAAGAAAAGACTTAGCGTTAGAAGCATATAAAACTTATTTGCCTCTTTCACCAGATTCAGCAGTGAGTATGAGTGTTGAGGCTATTATTAACAGATTGGAAGTCGGAGCCACTAGGGCAAACGGCGTTAACCCATAAAGAATTAAATCATGCCAAGTGGTAAGAAGCGTAAGCGTCATAAGATGGCGACTCACAAAAGAAAGAAGCGTCTACGTAAGAATCGTCACAAGAAAAAGAAGTAATTCTTGCTTCGCGTTGCTAGCGTGATATTTTCTTGTAACATGTGAACGGTCTTGTTTTACAAGGCCAAACCCACGTGCGTTGAATTCAGAATTAATAATAAATTCAACCTCAAAGGGGGTTGAACTAGCTGTCCTAGAAGAAGGAAAGCTCGTAGAATTACACCGCGATCCAGGTGAAACTGCCTACAGAGTAGGTGATATTTATCTTGGCCGTGTTAGGAAGGTTATGCCAAATCTTAACGCAGGTTTTATCGACGTTGGCTACGAGAGAGATGCCTTCTTACACCACAGCGATTTGGGTGTCCAATACAAGACACTCCAAAAATGGACCAAACTTGTAATTACAGGAAAGCAACCCGTCTCTAAAATTGATAAGTTTAAATTAGAGAAGGATATTGAGAAGAAGGGTAAGATGCAGGATTACGTTAGCTCTTCGCAATTAGTTCTAGTACAAGTAGCAAAAGAACCAATTGGATCTAAGGGGCCACGACTCACAGCAGACGTAACTCTCCCTGGAAGATTCTTAGTTCTTGTGCCGTTCTCTGATAAAGTTAATCTATCGAGTAAACTTAGAAATGAGAAGGAGAAGAAGCGCTTAAAGAGTTTGATCAATAGTATCAGGCCTCCTGGGTTTGGCATTATTGTAAGAACGGTAGCTGAAGGAAAAAAATCAGCGGATTTACACAGCGACTTAAGTGACCTTATGAAGCGTTGGGATGAGATGTACAAGGGTCTTAAGAGGGCAAAACCAGGAAAGAGAATTCTTGGTGAGCTTAACAAGACAAGTACTGTGCTTAGAGATGCCTTACGTCCAGAATGTGAGCAAATAAGAGTAAACAATGAAAAGCTGGCAGACGAAGTAAAGAATTATTTAGGAAGCATCGGATCGAGTAAAGTTGACATGGTCAAGCATGTAAAGGATAAGGATCTATTTAATACTCTATCTATCCATAGGCAGATTAAGGCTAAGTTTGGTACTAAGGTGAATCTTAAAAACGGAGCTTACTTAATCATCGAACAAACTGAAGCTATGTTTGTTATCGATGTAAACAGTGGAGGGAGGAAGAAAGGAGCAACTTCTCAGGAGGAAAACGCTCTAATCACCAACTTGGAATGTGTTGATGAGATTGCAAGACTCTTGCGTTTAAGAGATATTGGAGGAATCATTGCCATCGATTTTATCGATATGGCGAAGAGGGAGAACAATAAGAAACTCACTGAGGCGATGAGGACTGCTATGAAGAAGGATAAGGCCAAACACAACATCGCCCCTCCTAGTAAGTTTGGTGTAATGGAACTCACTCGTCAAAGAGTAAGGGATGTAGCAGATGTTAAGACTAAGGATAAATGCCCATCTTGTAATGGAACTGGAAATATCCAAGCTGCAATTCTTGTGACTGATTCTATCGAAGCTTCAATTAAGTATTTAGCAAATGGCGAAGGACACAAGAAGATGTCTTTACTTCTTCATCCAATTCTAGAAGCATACCTTGTAAAGGGTGAGATCCACAGTATGCTAAAGGGAATTTGGGGTTCTAGTCTTAGAACTAATTGGGAAAAGAAATACGGAATTGAGATTGCAATAGAATCAAATTCATCTGTAGAGATTTTAGAATTCCACGTTTTCGATTCTAACGGAAAGGAGCTATCTAATTAAGCTGGCCTGGGTGGCACATCTTTGGGATAGCAGAGGAATGATTTTACGACTTTTCTAGTTAAACTTTCAATTGAAAGGTCGTCGTTTGCTTTTGCAAATTCTACAAGTCCTCTACCTTTTGTCTTGAGCATGATTCCACCTTCAATATATGGTTGGTTATAAACAGAATCAGAGCTTACGTAGTATTTGGCTTCCTCTTCTGTAAGATCCCAAAGATTCATTACGCTATCAATTCTCTCTTGAATATCTTCAGAAGAAAAAGGCTCTTTACCCATTTCAATTCGGAATAATTTTCTATCGAGCAACCTTGAACTCAAATCAGACAGGACTTTGTCTGGGTGATGTCTCCAAGCTTTCATCGCATTTAGAATATCGCTATCGTCTAGATCGCAAAATTTTTTTAACACTCCTTCAGTTTTTGCAAACCCTTCTTTGTCGTAATCATTTTGCAGGAAGGTGCTAAGTGCAGGCGATGCAAAAAGTACTTCTCCTTTGCGACTCAAATCCTTTGCGCGTTTTAAAGCAAGCATTAACATATGCTCAGCACTAAGAACAGTTCTGTGTAAGTAAACTTGCCAATACATAAGTCTCCTTGCAACGATAAATTTTTCAATACTGTAAATGCCCTTTTCCTCAATCACTAACTGATCACCTTCAACATCAAGCATCTTGATTATCCTCTCTGAACCAACTTTTCCCTCAGTAACTCCCGAGTAGAAACTATCTCTTGCCAAGTAGTCTAACCTATCCATGTCAAGCTGAGATGAAACAAGTTGATGTAGGAATTTTTTATGGTATTTGTTTTGGAATATTTGGATAGCTAAATCCAGAAGCCCACCAAACTCCTCATTCAACCTCTCCATAATTAGCTCGCTAATATCCTCGTGGTGTATGTCTTGGACTATACTGTTTTCAAGGGCATGGCTAAATGGACCATGGCCTATATCATGAAGCAAAATTGCAAAACAAACTGCCTCATCCTCCTCATTTGTTATATCTACGCCCTTTGCTCTAAGTGTGTTTATAGCTTGTTGCATTAAGAACAAACACCCAATAGCGTGATGAAATCTATTGTGCACTGCTCCGGGGTAGACCAAATGGCTCAAACCCAGTTGAGAAATTCTTCTGAGTCGTTGTACATATGGATGGTCCATAAGTTCAAGAGCCCTAGAGTGCCTCAAAGTCACAAATCCATAAACAGGATCATTTAGGATTTTATGGCGATTAGATGTAGACATAAATTCTAAGATACGCGTTACTTTGTAAGAATTATGCAAATTAAAAGCATGACACGACAACCTCACATACTTTGGGCTGATGACGAGATTGATATTTTAAAATCTCACATTTTGTTTTTAGAGGGGAAGGATTACAAAGTAACTGGAGTAAATAGCGGAAACGAAGCTCTTGAGGAAATCGAAAAAACAGCTTTTGACGTAGTGTTTTTAGACGAGAATATGCCTGGCCTAAATGGCATTGAGACTCTTCAAAGAATTAAGGAAATGCGCCCCCACCTCCCAGTAATTATGATTACAAAAAGTGAGGAAGAACACATTATGGAGGAGGCAATAGGATCAAAGATTAGCGATTATTTAATCAAACCTGTTAACCCAAATCAAATCCTACTTGCAGTCAAGAAGGTCCTTGATGGAAAGAGACTTTTAAGCGAGAAGGCGATGTTGGACTATCAGAAAGAATTCCGTGAAATAGGGATGAAGCTGATGGGGAGAATGGACATTGATCTTTGGTATGAGGTGTACAATAGGCTAGTGTTTTGGGATATAGAATTACGCAATTCTGAAGACCAAAGCATGCAGGATATTCTAAATATGCAATTCGAAGATGCGAATAGGCAGTTTGGTAAATTTGTAGAAAGTAAATATGAATCTTGGGTTGGTTCCTCTGAAGATCCAGATGTGCCTCTTCTATCGCATAGGGTTTTGCCATTAATTCTCCCAGAAGCAATAAGTGGAGCAAATGGAAGACCAGTATATCTTGTCGTGATTGACAATCTTAGATTGGATCAATGGCAAACGATAGCTCCACAATTAAAAGATCTATTTAGGATTAAGGCGAACAATTCTTACTTGAGTATTTTACCTACATCAACTCAGTATGCTCGTAACGCTTTATTTGCTGGGATGATGCCAGCCGACATTCATAGACTAACTCCACAGTATTGGAAGTCAGAAGAAGAGGAGGGTTCCAAGAACCAATTCGAGGAAGAATTGTTAAATGCCCTTTTGAATAGAATTGGTGTAGAAGGTAAAACCAGTTATCACAAGGTGACCAACCTCGCTGCAGGCAAAAAACTTGCGGACACTTTCCATGAAACTAAGGGAGAAATTCTGACTACGATAGTTTACAATTTCGTAGATATGCTGAGTCATGCAAGAACGGATATGGATGTTATTAAGGAACTTGCTGATGATGAAGCAGCGTTTAGGGGCTTAACTCTAACTTGGTTTGAGCACAGCGCGCTGAAAGAGTTATTTGAGAAGATGGCCCAAAATGGTGGGAGAGTAATTGTGACTACTGACCACGGAACTGTTAGGGTGAAAAATGAAGTGAAGGTTAAGGGAGACAGATCTACAAATTCAAACTTGAGGTATAAGCTTGGAAAGAATTTAGGATATAATACGGACGAGGTCTTCGAGTGCATTGATCCCGAGAAATTTGGTCTTCCCAGGCCAAACCTCAGCACTGGATACGTTTTCGCTAGAGACAAGGACTTTTTCGTATACCCAAATAATTACCACCAATTTGTAAAATACTTCAAGGACACCTTCCAGCACGGTGGTGTTAGTCTTGAGGAAATGGTCATTCCTCTTGCTATTCTAGATGCGAAGTAAATTTGTATCAATGGAGGTGTTATTAGAAATAGAGAAGTATGATTTAGGTGAGCTTGGAGATGTGGCTTCTAAAATTGCTAATGTATTGCCCCATAGTGGAGTACTTGCTGTTCACGGAGAAATGGGAGTAGGAAAGACGACTTTGGTGAAGGATTTATGCTCAGTATTGGGAGTAAAGGACGAGGTTAGTAGCCCTACGTTTGGCCTTGTTAATGTATATAAGTCAGGAGATAGGGTTATTAATCATATCGATTTGTATAGGTTGAAAAATGCTGAAGAAGCGGAGACTGCGGGTGTGTTTGAGTTATTTTATTCAGATGCAATTACGATAGTGGAATGGCCTGAGAGAATTGCAGATGAATTGCCTGAGGAGATGATGCTTTTAAAGATTGATTTATGTGAAAAGTTTGGCCACGATAGTAGCAGAAGACTGATTTTAAGTCGAACTTAGTGATCTAATCACACTATCATGGATTCACAAAGAGAAGGAATCAAGGCTTTAGCAAGGGAGGCGTCATTGCTGCCAAAGGAAGAATTATTACAGGTGAAAGAGGGTTCGTCAGAATTAATTATTGGCATCCCAAAGGAAACTAGTCTGCAAGAAAAGAGAGTTGCAATCACCCCAGAAGCTGTAGCACTTCTCGTTGCTCACGGTCATCAGGTTGTTGTAGAAACTGGAGCTGGAGAGCTTTCGTACTACACTGATGTAGATTACAGCGAGGCAGGAGCGAGGATAGAAAGTGATAGAAAAGAAGTGATGAAGTCTGGACTAGTAATGAAGGTTGAGCCACCATCACTTGAAGAAGTGGGGATGATGTCAATGGGGGCAACGCTAATTAGCGCCCTACAACTCAGCGTCCAAAGCGAAGGATTAATCGAGGAAATGGGTAAGAAAAAAATTACCACTATAGCTTGGGATTACATCAGAAATAAGAGTGGAATATTCCCCCTTGTTAGAGCAATGAGTGAGATTGCTGGAAATACAGCTATACTCAAAGCTGGCGACCTCCTTGCAGCGTCAAACGGAAGATCAACTATGCTTGGTGGCATTAGTGGTGTTAGACCTAGCACGGTTGTTATAATTGGCGCAGGCACAGTTGGTGAGTTCGCAGCTCGTTCTGCAATGGGCCTAGGCGCTCAGGTGAAAATTTTCGACAACAGACAACACAGACTGGTTCGAATTCAGCAGAGCTTGGGTAGAAGGGTTTGGACTAGCACAATCCAACCATCAGTTCTAGACGAAGCGTTGCGCTCAGCAGACGTTGCCATAGGAGCATTACGAGGCGAAGGCCCCAGATCTCCGATGGTAGTTAGCGAACCCATGGTAAGTGCTATGAAGGAGAAGAGCGTCATCATCGATGTTTGTATTGATAGGGGAGGATGTTTCGAAACTTCAAGGGTAACTTCTCACGAGGATCCGACTTATACAGAGATGGGTGTCATCCATTACTGTGTGCCTAATTTGGCCTCATGTGTAAGCCGAACTGCTAGCGAGGCATTGAGCAATATTATTGCACCAATGCTACTTAGCATAGCTTTAGATGGTGGACTGGAAACAGCGGTAAGGAAAGCTAATATGATAAGATCGGGAGTTTATATGTTCAAGGGAACTTTGACTCATCGTGGTATAGCTGAGGAGCGAGGGCTTCCTTACAAGGAATTGGACTTGTTGCTTGCCACCTACTAATAGCTAGGGTTTAGCCGCCAACAATTTTTCTTATTTCGTGAAGCTTCATTAGAGCATCGATGGGCGTAAGATTATCAATGTTTAAATCTAAAAGCCTATCTCGTACGTCCTCAAGCGCAGGATCATCTAGTTGGAAAAAGGACATTTGAACTCCTTCTACCACTGAACGAGGGTTAACTGGTTGCACCTCAGGCCCATCTCCATCTCCAGTGTTTTTTCTTGAGGATTCTAAATCAATAAGAACTTCTTCTGCTCTACGAACTAGAGAACGTGGCATGCCTGCGAGTTTGGCAACGTGTATTCCAAAGCTGTGATTCGACCCCCCTGGAACTAGCTTTCTCAAGAATACGATATTGCCATTTACCTCTTTTACATTTACATTAAAGTTTCTAATTCTAGGAAAGCTTGATTGCATTGCGTTTAGCTCGTGGTAATGTGTTGCAAATAGCGTTAGGGGTCTTACAGTATCTGAAGCGTGAAGGTGTTCAGCGATAGCCCAAGCTATACTCACTCCATCATAAGTCGAAGTTCCTCGGCCAATCTCATCAAGCAAAACAAGTGACCTCTTAGTAAGGTTGTTCAAGATGGATGCGGTTTCATTCATCTCAACCATAAATGTGGATTCGCCACTAGAGATATTATCTGAAGCACCTACTCTTGTGAAAATTCTGTCTAGAATTCCAAGTTCTGCAGATTTTGCTGGCACGAATCCTCCGCTTTGCGCCATTAAGCAAATTAGAGCCGTTTGTCTAAGTAGTGCACTCTTTCCAGACATGTTTGGGCCCGTTACCATTAAGATTTGGGCTAGATCTTGATCTAGCGTTACATTGTTTGTTACATAGGTTTCGCCTATGGGTAATTGCTTTTCTATTACTGGATGCCTTCCGTCGCATATGATGAGCCCGTGTTCGTCCTTCATCCTGGGTCTGGTATATCCGTTTTCGTTTGCTACCTCTGCATTGCTAAGCAATACGTCTAGCTCGCCCATTGCCCTTGAATTTTCTAGTAGTTCAGTTGTGTTTTTTACCGTTTCTGCGACTAAGTTGTCGTAGATTTTGTGTTCTATAGTTAGAGCCTTGTCCTTTGCATCTAGGATTTGGGCTTCAAGAATTTTAAGCTCTTCAGTGATATACCTCTCAGCTTGGGTTAAGGTTTGTTTGCGAATCCACTCTTCTGGCACTTTGTCTCTGTAGGCGTGCCTAACCTCTAAATAGTACCCAAAAACATTATTGAATCCGATTTTCAATGAACTAATCTCAGTGCGCTCAACCTCTCGAGTTCGAATTTCCTCGAGTGCCACATCACTTTCGAATGCAAGCGATCTGACTTGGTCTAACTCTTCACTTACTCCCTTTTTTATTACAGCTCCTTTTCCGACTTGGGTTGGCGCCTCTTCCTCAAGTTCGTTTTGTAAACGATTCAAAAGTTTATCGCACGGAGAAAGCCTCTCGAGCGTTGGTATAAGCGCTACCTCTCCAGCTGCTTCACGTGCAACTTCGATAACTGATTCAATGCCCTTGCGAAGTCCTACTAATTCCCTTGGGTTTATCCTTGCAGAACTAGCTTTGGACGCCAGTCGCTCTATATCACCAACTGATTTTAGGATTTCTCTAAGATTTAATCTCAATTCAGAGTTTTCCAAAAGAGTCGCTACAGCCTCATGTCTAGCCTCGATGTTCTCCCTATCAGTAAGTGGCATAACTAACCACTTACGTAATGTCCTAGCACCCATTGGAGTATTTGTGAAATCTAAGCAATCTGCCAAAGCCACACCATCAGGATGCGAAGGATAAATAATCTCCAAATTGCGAACCGTGAATCTGTCGAGCCACATCCCATCAGTTTCCCTCAAACGCTTTACACCTTGTAAATGCCCAAGATTAGTGTGATGTGTGTATTCTAAATACTGAAGAATAACTCCCGCAGCCACCGTTGCTTTAGGCGCATCATTTAGTCCAAATCCCTTTAGCGATTTTGTGCCAAACAACCCGTGTAGCTTCTCCTCGGCAAATGCTTCTGTGAAAATCCAGTCGTCGAGTTTTGACCTTGGCACATCGTCGCCAAATAGACTTATCAAATCAAGTTCATACTGCTTTTGAAGAACCCACTCTTTGGGTGATAAAGACCTAAGCAATCTATCAATCCATTCCACAGACCCTTCAGCTGCTAAGAATTCTCCTGTGCTGATATCAAGGAACGCAGCTCCAATTCCTTTGGGGGTGTAGTGTAGTGAAGCTAGGTAATGATTTTCTTTAGATTCTAGAACTTGATCGTGCATTACAACTCCTGGTGTAACGAGTTCTGTCACACCACGCTTTACAATCCCCTTAGCTTGTTTGGGGTCTTCAAGTTGATCGCAAACAGCAACCTTGTGCCCAGCCCGAACCAATTTAGGAAGGTAAGTGTCGAGTGAATGATGAGGAAACCCAGCTAGATCAATCTCCGATGCGCTACCGTTGCCACGTTTAGTGAGAATTATCCCAAGCACCTTTGCCGCTATAATAGCATCACTGCCAAATGTCTCGTAGAAGTCACCAACCCTGAACAACAGAATTGTATCCGGATGCGCCGCTTTGATCCGGTTGTATTGCTTCATTAATGGAGTTTCCTTTCCCGCCACTTCTACTTGTTAATTTGGGTGTAGGCCAAATTAGGAACTCCATAGCTCTACAAAAGACAAAAAGAGGAGGTGCTTATCCACAAGCAACCAACACGCTATTAAGCGACTTTTAAACCAGGATTGTTTGGGTTGATTTCTTGCTCTTCGCAATACTTTCTATCTACTACGAATTCTTTCACGTCAGAACCAGGAAGTTCAAACATGGCTTGGGTTAGTAGTGATTCTAAAATTCCTCTAAGTCCTCTAGCTCCAAGCTTTAATTCAACGGCCTTATCTACAGCCCAATCCAATGCGTCAGCATTGAACTTCAATTTTATACCATCCAGTTCGAACAAGTGAACGTACTGTTTGATAAGAGCGTTTTTTGGCTCAATAAGTATTCTCATTAGAGCATGCTTATCAAGTTTGCTCAAATATGTGAGTACGGGAAAACGTCCAACTAATTCTGGGATCAATCCATAGCTCTTCAGATCAGCAGGGCTTATGTGACTCAAGATATCTTCACCAACTGCCATAGACGAACGCGACTTGAAGCCAATAGTACTTTGCTTGTGCCTGCGTTCTATCATTTGGTCTATACCTGAGAAAGCGCCGCCACATATAAATAAGATGTTTTGAGTATTGATCTTGATGAGTTTCTGCTCTGGGTGCTTACGCCCGCCTTGAGGAGGAACGTTTACCTCAGTGCCTTCTAGAAGCTTCAAAAGCGCTTGCTGTACCCCTTCACCACTTACGTCACGAGTTATAGAAGGGTTGTCGCTTTTGCGAGCAATTTTATCAATCTCGTCAATAAATACAATTCCACTTTCAGTTGTTTCAATGTCGTAATCAGAAGCTTGTAGCAATCTAGATAAAACACTTTCTACATCTTCACCAACGTAACCAGCCTCTGTTAGTACAGTTGCATCAGCTATACAAAATGGAACATCTAGAAAGCGCGCAATTGTTTTAGCTAATAGTGTTTTTCCAGTTCCTGTTTCACCAACTAGAATTACGTTGGATTTGTCTAATTCTATTTCAGCACCCTTTTTTGGAGGATTCAAAAGACGCTTGTAGTGGTTGTATACAGCAACACTTAGAGTTCTTTTTGCTGCCTCTTGACCAATTACGTATTCGTCTAAGTGTGCCTTTATTTCAGCAGGCTTCTTAAGGTCGATTTTTGGAAGGGCACTAGGTGCCTTAGCTGCTTCTTCTTTGATAATATTAGTGGCTTGTCCAACACAAAGGTCACAGATGTGGCCAGAAGATCCAGCGATAAGCATATCGACTTCGTCCTTGGACCTTCCGCAAAATGAACATTTATCTGTAACCTTTTTTGCCATATTATCTAATTAGTACTTCGTCGATCATACCGTAATCCTTCGCTTCTTGAGAAGTCATCCAGTAATCTCTATCACCATCCTTCCAAACATCGTCATATGATTTTCCAGAGTGATGAGATATGATCTCGTATAGTTCTTTCTTAAGCTTTTGAATTTCCTTTGCAGTGATCTCTATATCCGAAGCTTGACCTCTAGCTCCACCAAGTGGTTGGTGAATCATAATTCTAGAATGTTTCAATGCAGTTCTCTTACCAGCAGCACCTCCACAAAGAAGTACAGCACCCATTGAAGCTGCCATGCCTGTACAAATAGTAGCAATTTCTGGTTTGATGTATTGCATTGTATCGTAAATGCCCAAACCTGCATATACGCTTCCACCTGGAGAATTGATATAAATCTGAATATCCTTTGTTGGATCAGTAGATTCCAAGAATAGAAGCTGAGCCTGGATAATGTTTGCAATGTAATCATCAACACCCGTTCCCAGGAAAATGATTCTATCTGCCATTAATCTTGAAAAAACGTCTACCTCTCTAAAAGGCATTGGTCTTTCCTCGATAACAGTTCGAGTCATGTTTTCAGGTCCATATATTGAAGAGACAAAGTCCCCAACAGTGTGGCTACTTAATCCACGGTCTTTGACCGCGAACTTCATAAATTCTTTACGGTTGTTCATGTTGTTTTGAGAATATGTAGGCAATTTAGTGTACAAGAACTAAACCCCAGCGCCTAGACTAAATGGATATACACAAGCTTTATTTAACCTCTGCAGCCATTTCAGTAAACTTCTCGTAGCTGATAGACTTGTCCTTGATGCTAACCAAAGTTTTAAGGTGTTCAACCACCTTTCTTTCGATAATAACATCTGCAATTCTGCGTCGTTCATCCTCTTGAGCAAGCATGTTCTTCACAACATTAGACATAGTTTCTTCATCCATAGGCATGCCGTACTGTGCGTACTGAGCGCCAATGAATTTCGTTGCTTCAACTTCTAGCTCGTCAGCAGTAACCTTAATGTCTTGATTTGCCATCACTTCTTTTTGGACTAATTGCCAACGTAGTGAATCAGCATAACCAGAAAACTCTGAATCAAGCTGTTCTGGAGTTACAGGCTTTTCGTTTGTAAGCATAATCCAACGCTTCAAGAATGCGTCTGGAAGTTCGATTTTCATGTATTCAACTAGGTCTACAACAAATCTTCTACGGAAAACCCACTCAGCATCTCTGTCGAAGTAGTCCTCGAGATCTTTTTCAATCTTTCTTTTGAAATCCTTAAGATTCTTTACTTCACCCTGAGGGTAAATTTTGTCAAATAGCTGCTGGTTTACTTCGTGCTCCTCGAGGCTCTTTATTTCTTCTACGCCAAACTTAAACTTACCTTTCAAGTTTTGAACTTGCTCGTGAGTGATGCCTAACATTCTACCCAAATCGTCATGCCCTTTTGAAACCTTCGCAGGATCAAGAACTAAAAAGTCATTTAGCTTAGAACCAATTAATTTCTTTTGAGTCTTTTTGTCCTCAACGAATTCAATTGAAATAGAGCTTCGGTTTTCAATACCTCCATCTAAAATTTCACCTTTATCATCGAGTTGAACAAATGTTCCGAGAAGCATGTCCTTTTCACCTGCAACCTCAACATCATTTATTTTACCGTGTTGACGTTGCATGTCACTGATACGGCTGTCAATGGCTTTCTTGTCAACTGGGATAGTGTGACGTGTGAATTTGGCCTTTTTTAAATCCAGCTTAATCTCAGGGGCTAAACCTATTTCATAGTGAAAGGTAAATGCATCTGGATTTTCCCAGTCTCCACTGTCCTCAAGAGTTTCAGAAGGAATAGGATTTCCAAGTAAATCAAGCTTGTTATCTGAAACGTGCTTCTGTAGCGCCTCAGAAAGAAGCTTGTTAAGCTCATCTGCTAGAACGCTCTTGCCGTACTGTTTGCGGATTAAACCCATCGGAATTTTCCCTTTACGGAAACCTGGCATTTGGGCTTGTTTTTTGTAAGATTTTAGAGAACCTTCAACGCGACCTTCGTAATCGCCTTTTTCTAAAGTAACACTAACGTGCGCTCTTAGAGCATCAATTGATTCCTGACTTATTTGCATGCTTTTCTTATAAGGAGCTTATCCAGAAGAGTTGGAATTGTGCGGGTGGAGGGACTCGAACCCACACACCTTGCGGCACTAGATCCTAAGTCTAGCGTGTCTACCAATTTCACCACACCCGCATTCCAAAATCGGGGTGCAAATATATGACGAACTATTACAAACGACAATAAAAAAGGAGTCTACGCTGGTATTTTTTTTTATAAGACTAAAAGTGAGCTGCACTTTGCGTCTATGAGGTTGGTTTGTGTAGTTTTTACGTTGACAATCATATCTGTTGTCACTGTTTCAGCTCAGTTATCACCAGTATTTGGAGATGAATTTCCACCAGTTAAGGTCAAAGGATTTGGGATTTAGAATCCTTAAATCAGATGAGAAGACTTTTGTGGGGTTCGGGCTAAGGAATAAGAAATTGGAATTGATACTTGCTCTTATTCAAAATGTCTATCCATATCTTTAACGCATGGCAAACACATCAGATATTAAAAATGGATTGTGCCTTAATCACAACAACGGTTTATGGCAGATTGTAGAATTTCTTCACGTAAAACCAGGAAAGGGGGCAGCGTTTGTGAGAACTAAGTTGAAGAATATTGAAACGGGCAGAGTTGTTGATCACACTTTTAATGCAGGAGCAAAAATTGACCCTGTAAGAATTGAGACTCGTGAATACCAATATCTATACAATGATGATATGGGGTATCACTTTATGAATTGTTCAACATATGAGCAGATTTCTATGGGAAAGCACCTTATAAATGCTCCAGAATTTTTGAGGGATGAGCTTATATGCCAAATCCTATTTCACGCCGAGGAAGAAAGACCTTTGTCTTGTGAGTTGCCGACTCATATTGAAGCAGAAGTGACTTACACTGAGCCAGGGGTTAAGGGTGATACGGCAACAAACACTCTTAAGCCTGCAACAATTGATACAGGAGTTGAAATTAGAGTTCCACTATTTATCGATACTGGAGATTTTATTAAAGTAGATACTCGTAAGAAAGAGTACACTGAAAGAGTTAAGAAGTAATTTCCTTTTTGCTATCTCGCATTTCGAGATCTAAAACGACTAATAAGGCGATGAATCCCCAAAAGGGTGCACTCGCCTTATCTGTGTCTAAATAATTGTTGAGTATTCCGTGAATGAAATAGGTCATTAGCCCCAGATACACTCCTACTGCAAGATTTCTTTTGTCTATATCTTCGGACTCGTTCCACAATCTGAAGCCAATAGAACTGATATACCAAATCAATAAAAGGACAAACATTGGCCCTAGAATTCCTTGTTCGGCAAGTGGGCCTAAGTATTCGCTATGAGCGTTTCCCCCGTCGGCATTGTTTGTGCTAATGATGGTTTTGTATTTGGCCTCCTGATAAGGAGCATAGACAAATTGATAAGTGCCAGGACCCCATCCAAATAGAGGGCGTTCTTTAAAAAGTGACCAAGCACAATTCCATCTATTCAACCTTTCAAGATTAGAATCATCGCTAGATACGTTAGAAATAGATTCAACGTGCTCTGTTAAATTGTCAGATGAATCCTGCTTATTCCTTTGGAGTTCTATCAAAATAGAATCCTGATTTATCCAAAGTAAACTCAAAGCAATAACACCGATTCCAATTATCTGTCTCAAGCTCACTCCTAAACTCATTATTGCAAATAATGCTGCCACTCCCGCTAGACTAACCCAAGCTGCTCGAGTAAATGAGAATACGATGCCAATTGCAAGTATGAACGTAGCTAAGCCCAGTAAAACCCTTGTGATTTCTGGACGTCCCTTTTTTGCAAGTAGAGCAATTGCAGGAGGGAAGAGCATCGCTAACACTGCTCCATAAGATGTGTGATCTTTAAAGAAAGGCTTCATCATCCAATGCCCTGCAGTTTTGCTGAAGTTGTGACCTGCGTGCCTAATCAATGTGTAAATCACAACGATTATGAGAGGGAATAATAGCATCATAATCATGCTTTCCCTGTATTGCGGTTTGTGCAACATGATATGCCCTAGGATGAAAAAGAATCCAACTATAAACCATGCTCTGGAAGTAAAAAACTTTAGAGACACTACAATGTCATAACTCGTTATAGATGTGATAAAAATCCATAACATCATACCACCGATGACATATGATATTGGGTGAGTGAAAATCTTTTTGTCTACTGGATACCCCTTACAAGCCCTTAGAATGAAAAGACCAAGTAAGCCCAAAAGCATTGGTTCTGTTGGGATATAAAGCCCAGGAACATCATGTACGAATTCCTGAAGATTTATACTCAATGGAACTGCTATTAGGAGCATTCCCATAAAAAGATCCATTCGTTTAATAGCCCACCAAAACAAGATCAATGCTATAGGCACAAGTGCAAAAAGCATAAACTCGAAATAAACACTTAGGCCCAAAACGAGAGAGTATAAGAGCCCTCCAATTATTGCAATTTTATCTGAAGCCAGTTGCTTCACGCTTACTTTTCAGCTGATTTAATGCTATCTAGGATAAGTAGTGATATCAGTGTGAACGCTAAAGTTGACAGTACACTTACAACTACTATTAACCATCTAACTGGTTTGGATTTTTTGTCTGCTGCTTCAGCTAAGTCGACAACTAAGCTAGAAGGAAGGTGTGTGTCAGCATCAACTTTCAAAAGGTCTAATCTCTTTTTGAGAATTGCTAATTGCTCATAAGCTGGCTCCAAGAAATTGGCTAATTCGTTGTACTCATTTGCAAGTTTAGAGATTCTGTCAAGATCGTTTTGGATCGTTCTCGCTCCCTTCATATTGTTGTTAGCTACAGCAGTTCCATATTGCACTGTAAGGCCTTCAACTTGGGCTTCGAAATCGTAAATCCCTTGAGAGTGAAGTTCGCCCAGCTTGTCCTCTGCACTTTGGATTTCATTTAACGCCTTTTCATATGACTGCTTTGCTAGTTCATACGCAAGTTGCGCTCTTTCATTTCTCAATTTATTTGCTAGACTGTCAGTGAGCTCAACTAAATCATTTGCTATCTCTTTTGCTAATTGAGGGTCAGTATCTAATACTGCAATTCTTATTGAGCCATACCTAGTTAGAGAGGCACTTACATTGCTATTGTATTCTCTTTGTAAAAGTGTCCTACCTCCAGATTGATTAACATCAATGTCGTAGTGTTCAGCAAGTTTATGTGTTTCGATAATCTTACCTCTAACAAGACTTGAGTTTAGCAGTTGTAATAACCTCTCAGCATCTTCAGTTTCACCGTAAGATAGGATGTCGCCAGAATTTGTTTCTTCGAAAAATTGTTGGCCTATTGAGCTTTGAGTTGTTGCGAACATCACTACGCTAGATTGGAATTTTTCTTCCATAAGTAACGCAACTGCTGATGAGATAACAGCTGATGCAAATCCAACAATGATGAAAATTCTCAGTCTTTTATAGACAAAAAGTATAAGATGAGAGGAGTCTAAATTTGACTTCATAAGGTTAAAGTAGATTAGTTAACTACAGGCGAGCAAAGTTATAACTTTGAACCCATGTCTCGTATTGCATTAAACGCACGATTATTAATACCTGGAAAATTAGAAGGAACGGGTAAATTCACTCATCAGTGTTATAAGAGACTAATTTCTTCAAGACAGGAAGATAAATTTCTACTCATTTTTGATAGGAAACCACCTGAGGAATTTTGCTACGGTGAAAATGTCGAGACTGTTCGTCTAATGCCTCCTGCTCGTAGGCCTTGGCTTTTTGATATCTGGTTTGATTACGCAATTACAAGGAAGCTAAAAAAGTGGAATGCAGATTTGTTTGTTTCAACAGATGGATATATTTCAAGAAGAACGTCAGTTCCTCAACTAAACGTAATACACGATATAAATTTTGAGCACAATCCTCAGTGGCTGCCACCTAGATATGCTAGGCACTTTAGAAAGAGGTTTCCTGAGTATGCACGTTTAGCAACTAAACTTTGCACTGTCTCTAATTACAGTAAGGCAGATATTTCAAAATGCTATGGTGTTGCAGAAGAAGGAATTACTGTAATACCAAATGCGCCTGATTCAATGTTTACACAAATTGATGAAAGGTCAAAAGAATTTGCAAGAGGTCAATTCTGTGAAGGGAAACCGTATATAGTTTTTGTTGGTTCACTTCACCCTAGAAAAAATATCAAAGGAATTTTAAATGCTTTTCAAGAGTATAGAAAGCAAGGTGGTTCATCAGAATTATTGATGGTAGGCGTTTCTATGTGGAGTGATGAAAAGAGGGAGGCTCCAGGTGTACATTATGCTGGTAGGCTAAACGATGATGCTCTTGCACATGCAGTTGCTGGAGCAGAAGCAATGCTATATCTACCTTTTTTTGAAGGGTTTGGAGTGCCCATAGTTGAAGCAATGGCTTGTGGCGTTCCTGTTGTAGCTAGTCATTGCACATCAGTTCCTGAAGTTTGTGGAGATGCCGCAGCTGCTTTGGTTGATCCAAATGATTTTGAAGGAGCAGCAAAAGTTTTATTGAAATTAGAGGGAGATTGTGATTTTAGACAACAGGTAATACAATCTGGCTTAATGCGCTCGAAAGACTATTCTTGGGATAGAAGCGCAGAAATTTTTTCGAAAGAAATAGACAAATTACTCAATGCCTAATCTGTTACCATTTTTAGAAAAAGGTAGGGTAGAAGCTGGTTGTGATGAAGCAGGAAGAGGATGTCTAGCCGGGCCTGTTGTGGCAGCAGCAGTAATTCTAGATGAGCAAACTGCTTTGGAATTGAATTTGGACGACAGTAAAAAGTTATCTGAAAAAAAGAGGGAAGCTTTGAGAATTCTTATCGAAGAAAAAGCTCTTGCTTGGGCTGTTTCTTTCGTGCCAAACGAAAAGATAGATGAGATTAATATTCTTCAAGCTTCTTTTTTGGCAATGAGGCAATCTGTTGAACAACTGTTCATAAGGCCTGAACATATTTTAATCGATGGAAACAGATTTGTTTCTTCTGAAAAAATGCCACCACATACATGCGTCATAAAGGGTGATGGAAAGTATAGTTCGATTGCTGCTGCAAGCATATTAGCAAAGACCCATAGAGATGAGTTTATGAAAAGGGTCGCATTAGAATTTCCAGGGTATGGATGGGAGAAAAATGCTGGATATCCAACAGCAAAACACAAAGATGCGGTTAAGTCATTGGGCACGACGAACTTACACAGATTGTCGTTCAAGCTTGATTAATCATAGCTGAATAGTCATATCGTTTGTTTTGAACGCTTTCGAAGTGTAGATTTACGAGAGTATAATCAAAACTACCATGTATCGTTTAACCCTTACCCTATTATCTGCTCTTTTTGCGGCTGTAAATATTAGCCAAGCGCAGTGTACTCTCTTCTTTTCTGAATACGCAGAAGGAAGTTCAAACAACAAATATTTAGAGATTTACAACCCCACAAATATGGAGGTTGACCTCAGTGGATATGCATTCCCAAGTGTAAGTAATGCTCCATCAGTTCCAGGCGAATATGAATATTGGAACACATTTGATGAAGGTGCAACAATTGCACCAGGTGGATTCTATGTAATTGCTCATGGATCTGCTGACCCAGCAATTCTTGCTTTTGCAAACCAAACTCACACTTACTTAAGTAATGGTGATGACGGGTACATGTTAGTTCAAGGAACAGAAGATGCTTATGTTCAAGTTGATGCAATTGGGGATTGGAATGGCGATCCAGGATCTGGATGGGATGTAGCAGGTGTTGCAGCAGCAACAAAAGATCATACTCTTGTTAGAAAGTCAACAGTTACTCAAGGTAACGGCGGTGACTGGACTACTTCTGCAGGAACGAATGAAGAAGATTCTGAGTGGATTGTTCACCCACAAAATACTTGGAACGACTTAGGGTCTCACACATTTACTGGAAACTGTGGAGCAGCTGTAGAGGGTTGTACAAACCCTAACGCAACTAACTATGATGCAAGCGCTACGTCAGATGACGGATCTTGTTTATTCGATAACGCATGTAATGTTGATGCAATCGAAGTAGAAGCATTCAATTATGGATTTGAACCATCAGACTTAACAGTTGAAGTAGGTGCTCAAGTTACTTGGACAAACATTGGTGGTAACCACGACGTGAATTTTGACATTAGCGCGATTACTGGTGAATCATTTGGCAACCCAGAGGCATTTTACCTTCCAATGGTAACAGGAGATGCTTCAGGAGTTTGCATTGGATCTATCACATTCGATACTCCTGGTGTATACTCATACGACTGTTCAATTGGAAATCACGCTGCTAATGGCATGGTAGGAACGATTACAGTTGGTACTGGTGGATGTACTGAAGCAGGAGCTCCTAACTTCAATGAGGATGCAGATTGGGATGACGGCTCTTGTCAGCAATCACAATTCACTTCGATTTACGATATCCAAGTTGGACAAGAAACGGGTGCTTACACTGATCAGGTAGTAAATACTTCAGGTATTGTTACAGGTGTATATGGATCGTCAGTTTCAGTACAGGATGGAACTGGACCATATTCTGGAATTTGGATGTACGGTTCAGATGTAAACGTACAAGTAGGGGATGAAATTAGTATTACTGCAACAGTAGGGGAGTACTACGACCTTACTCAACTTTCTTCTCCAGCAGTAAGCATTGTAAGCCAAGGCAATGACTTGCCTGCAGCTGAGGTTCTTGGCTCTGCTGCTGTATCTGAAGAGCAGTGGGAGGGTGTGCTTGTCCATACAAGCGGTACAGTAGATAATGACGCACTTGGTTTTGGCGAGTGGTCTGTAGACGATGGAAGTGGTTCAGTTAGAATCGACGATAAGGGTTATGACGCTTTAGGTTCAGGACTTGTTTCAATAGGATTGACATTCGACGTAGTTGGTGCTCTTGATTACTCATATGGTAACTTCAAGGTTCAACCTCGTACTTCTGATGATGTTATGCTACACGGTTGTACAAACAACACAGCAGACAACTACAATTCTGACGCATCTATCGAAGATGGCTCTTGTCAATTCTCTGGAGCTGAGTGTACAGTTTTCATTTCAGAAATTGCAGAAGGAAGCTCTAACAACAAATACTTAGAGTTATACAACCCAACTGGATCAACAGTATTCCTAAGCCAATACACACTTGCAAATTGTAGTAACGGTTGTGATAATCCTGACGCACTTTACTTAGGAGATCAATTCGATTACTGGACTTTCTCATTCCCAATTGATGCAACTATCGAGCCTAACGGAACATACGTTGTTGCTCATCCAAGCGCAGACCAAACCATCTTAGATGTAGCTGATATGACTTACTACTACCTAAGTAACGGTGATGACACATACGGTCTTGTAGAATTTGTTGGACAGGATTCAGTCCTAGTTGACGTTGTTGGTGAGATTGGACCAGACCCTGGATCAGGATTCACAGTTTCTGGTGTAACAAACGCAACCCAAAACGGAACACTAATCAGAAAGCCAACAGTTAATGCTGGTAACGGTGGTGAGTGGGCAGGTTCAGCAGGAACTGATTCATTCGACGGTGAGTGGTTGATTTACGAATCAGACTACTGGGCAGATATTGCTATCCACACTTTCACTGGAGGATGTTCTGCTAGCACTGCAGGTTGTACTGACCCAGGTGCTATAAATTATGATGAAAATGCTACTGAGGATGATGGATCATGTCTATACATTCCTAACCTAACAGTCCAAGAAATCCACGCTGGCCCAGTTTCTGGCCAAGTAATTACTCATGGTATTGTTACAGCAGTATTCGAGCCATCATTTGCTCTAGCAAACAACCCATCATTCGTAATCCAAAACGGAACAGGAGCTTATTCAGCAATCTGGTGTATTGGTGATGGAGTTGCTGTTGGAGACCTTGTAGACGTAGCAGGTAACGTAAGTGAAGTTTACGGACTACGCCAAATCCTTGGAGCTACTCCTACACTAATTTCTTCAGGTAACGACCTTCCAGCAGCCGAGCTTCTTGGAACTGCTGCTATCAATGATGAGCAGTGGGAGAGCGTTCTCCTTCAAATGCTTGCTCCTGTATCAAATGCAGACGCAGGATACGGAGAGTGGCTTATGGATGATGGCTCAGGCGCTGGTGCTGTAGACGACTTCGCATACGACGCTGTAGGTGATAGCGTTGAAATAGATGGCGTTTTGGTTCCAGTTGTTGAAGAAGGTGTTACTTATAGAGTTACAGGTCCAAACTTCTATGCATACGGCGCATGGAAACTCGCTCCAAGAGATTCTTCAGATGTTGTAAGGCTCGGATGTATGAACTCTGAATTCCCTAACTACGATCCACTAGCTGCTGAAGATGACGGCTCTTGTGCAAACGTAGAAGGGTGTACTGACCCAACAGCAGATAACTACGATCCTGCTGCTACTGTTGATGACGGTTCATGTATGATTACTGGTTGTACGGACACTGATGCACTCAACTACAACCCAAATACAACTAACGAAGACAACTCAACTTGTTACTACACATTGCCTTCTATAATCATTAATGAGATTCACTACAACCCATGTTCAAACCAGGGTGATGACTTCGAATGGGAGTTCTGTGAGCTTCTAAACCTTGGAGACCTTCCAGCTGATATCAGCGGATTCAACTTCATTAACGGAGCATCTGGTGAGGACCAAGTTGGACTAGTATTCCCAGAGGGAACTACAATGGGACCAGGAGAATTCATTGTAATTACAGTTGCTGGGGGCCTAGGAACGCCAAACTACGAAGGCAACGGCTACCAAGTATTCACAATGGAGATAGGTAACTTCTCTAACTCAGGTGAATCAGTAGGTATACAAGATGCTTGGGGTAACGTAATTGATCAAGTTGAATACTCTGACGAGGGCGCTTGGCCTGCAGATGGCTTCGGCATCCTTGGTTCAGTTCTTATCGCAAGTCCTGATGGAGGTTGTGCATCACTTGAGTACATCCCAGAAATCCTTGTTGAATACTTAGCTGGTGTTCCAGGTATGGATAACGAGTTTGGATCAAACTGGCAAGCATCTTGGGTTGATGGCGGTACTCCGGGAGCACCAAACTCTTCTGCATTCGGTTGTAACGACGCTACAGCGTGTAACTACAATCCAACAGCTTACTTAGCAAATAATGATGTGTGTGATTACGACTGTTATGGTTGTACTTACCCAACAGCAGAGAACTTCAATAGTGGAGCGTCATTTGACGATGGTACATGTGAATTCAGCATTGCTGAAAACGATTGTCCATCAGATATCAATGGTGATGGTACAGTTTCAACTGGTGACCTTTTACTATTCTTATCAGCATTCGGCGAGATCTGCGATTAAGATTTCTAATCACAAAAAAAGGCACTCCTTAGGGGTGCCTTTTTTATTTCACTAAAACTTGGGTAGTGTCTGAGTTAGACACATTCAATGACCTGTCCTCAATAGAAAGCCTAAACCTCAGAGTATCGTACGAACTTTGTAAATGCCAAGTATTCATATCAATTTCAACCACGCCATTTATCGCTTGGTTTGTCCCCGTAGGATTCGCTCTTGGAACTCTGTAATAAAATGGAACCTGTCCCTCATCAGGGTTTAATTCAATATGAGTCCAAATTCCGTCCCTCAACTCGTCGTACTCACACTTCAAGTTATAATAATGCTCGCAACCAAAACAAAAAGGAGGCTCAATATCATCTGGGTTCAATCCCAAATCCCCATCACCGTCTGTTACATTAAAACTTAAAACTGCACTTCCGTTATCATCTACAACAAATGACATGTATTCGATTTGGGGTTCGTCTGGATAGCTGACATCCTCAAGACATCCAGTTAATGCGATAACTATTACTGCAGGTCGAATAATTTTGGCCCAAATCATAAATCCAAAGCTAGCACTTACGAACTTAGCCCCATGGAATCCCAAGCAGAAAATTTAAAATCGCGCATATTGCTTTGCGAGGATTTTGATTCTCTAGCTCTTGAGGTTTTTAGATTTCAAGCTGTATACAACGAGGTTTATGCTAGGTATTTAGACCTTCTAAAGGTCGACCCTTTGGCGATTCAAGATGTATCCCAAGTCCCTTTTTTGCCAGTTGAGGCCTTCAAAAGCAATGAGGTGAAAACTGGGAAGTTTGACCCAGAAGTGATTTTTAAAAGCTCAGGCACATCAGGAACATCAAACAGGTCGCAACACTTTGTGGAGTCTTTACAATGGTATCACCAAGTGTCAGAAAAGATTTACTGTGATTTGGTAGGGGAGGTGAATAGCTGTGATTGGGTTGGACTTTTACCAGGATATTTGGAAAGGGGTGATTCGTCCTTAGTAGAAATGGTAAGAAATTTTATGAAGGTGAGCGATTCAAATGAGAGCTTTTTCCTGCATGATTTTTCTATGCTTAACGAAAGGATAAAGAACGGAGAAACTGTTGTTGTAGGAGTCACTCATGCGATTTTGTCTTGGCTTGAGAGTGATTGTGCACCAAATACGCAAACAGAAATCACTATAATAGAAACTGGCGGAATGAAGGGACATGGAAGAGAGCCAGTGAGAAGAGAAGTACATCAAAGAATTTCTAACGCTTTACCCAAGGCCAAAATCATCAGCGAGTATGGCATGACAGAACTCCTTTCACAAGCATATGCTTTGGATGGTAATTACTTTGAATCTCCAAGGTGGATGAAGGTTCTGATTAAAGACACAGCAGACCCTATGAATGAAGTTGAAAGAGGCAGAACGGGACGAGTCCAAATAATAGACTTGGCTAACATTGATAGCTGTAGCTTTATTTCTACTTCCGATCTAGGTAGGCTTGAACCAGTACAAGGATCAACTAGATTCGAAATACTTGGAAGGTTTGATCACAGCGAAGTGAGGGGCTGCAATCTACTTAGCGTTAACTAGGAAGTAGTTCTTCTTTCCTCTTTGTAGAAGGATTTGGCGACCATTTAACAGGTCTGATTTTCCAACTGTTGATTCAAAACTTGCGATTTCCTTGTTAACTCTGATAGAGTTTTCCTTAAGAGCTCGTTTGGCCTCGCCCTTTGAAGGTAAAAATCCGCTAACGTCGCTTAAGAAGTCAATGATATTTACACCATCGTCTAATTGTGATGCACCGATTTCACATTGAGGAACTCCTTCGAATACAGAAAGAAGTTCAGATTCTGGAAGAGATGCTAAATCCTCTTTTGCACTCTTGCCAAACAAAATCTTAGACGCTGCAATTGCAGTAGCTAGATCCTCTTCTGAGTGAACCCTCACAGTTATGTCTTCAGCCAATGCCTTTTGCAAAATTCTAGCTGCAGGATTTTCAGCGTGTTTTGCTTCAAGCTCTTCGATTTCTTCGCGAGACTTGAGTGTAAAAATTCTAATAAATTTTCCTGCGTCCTCATCAGCAGTATTTATCCAGTATTGGTAGAATTTGTAAGCAGAGGTTTTGTTTTTATCAATCCAAACATTTCCACCTTCACTCTTTCCAAACTTGCTTCCGTCTGCTTTAGTAATTAATGGTGTAGTTAGTGCAAATGCCTTACCTCCGTCTTTTTTGCGAATTAGCTCTGTACCTGTAACGATGTTGCCCCATTGATCGCTTCCTCCCATTTGGACTAGGCAATTCTCCTCCTTCCATAGGTGGTAGAAATCGTATCCTTGAACTAATTGATAACTGAATTCAGTAAAGCTCATCCCACCTTCAAGCCTATTCTTTACGCTATCCTTACTCATCATGTAGTTCACAGTAATGTGCTTGCCAACGTCACGAATGAATTGAAGGAAAGTCATGTCCTTAAACCAATCAATATTATTGACCACTTTAGCTGCATTGTATCCAGAGAAGTCGAGAAACTTTTCTAGTTGTTTCTTTTGGCATTCTAAATTGTGATTAATCACTTCGACATCTAGAAATTGTCTCTCAGCAGATTTCCCGCTTGGATCGCCAACCATTCCTGTTGCTCCGCCCACTAAAGCCAAAGGGCGATGCCCCGCTCTTTGCCAATGCACTAAAAGCATTACAGGTACAAGGTTCCCTATGTGTAATGAGTCTGCAGTTGGATCAAAGCCCACATAAGCTGAAGTCATCTCCTTCTCCATCTGCTCTTCCATGCCTGGCATGATGTCGTGCAACATGCCTCTCCACTTCAGTTCTTCGATCAATTTCATGGTGTAAAGATAATCAGAGTAGGGGTAGTAGTTGCTCCATTCTCATTCCCCTGCTACCTTTTAATAAGACCGTTTTTCCTTTAAACGATTCAGACTCCCAATCTTGAATTAAATCCTTTGTAGATTGGTAAAACCTTGAATCTCTTTCTGCAGCAGCGTAGAATTCTTCTCCTACGAAGATTCCTTCAAGTCCTAATCTTTCGCAAAGACCTACAATCTCTTTGTGAGCTTCGTGAGAATACATGCCCAATTCTCTCATGTCGCCGAGTACAACTAGTTTGGGCCCTTCAATATTTTTTGCAAAGGATTCAAGAGCGCCAGTCATGCTCGATGGATTGGCATTATATGCGTCGAGCAAAATAGTATTTCGCTCAGTTTTTATAGTCTGAGATCTGTTATTTGTTGGAGCGTAATCCGAAATTGCTGAACCTATTGCATCGCGATCAACTCCAAAGTGCAAGCCCAAAGCAATTGCAGTTGTAATATTATCCAAATTGTAATCTCCCTCGAGTTGAACGGGTAGGGGGTCGCTTGAATCACCTCCTTCAGCCCAAACAAACTTTCTCTCATCTCCCTCTACGAATTTTGCCCATGGCTCGTGTTCAGTATTTCCGTAAAGCTTAGTTTCCAAACCTTTCGAAATTTCAATTAGTACTTCGTGATTCGCATTTACAAACGCTAGAGAGCCATCGCTAGTCCTTAAAAAATCAAATAACTCACCCTTTCCTTTTTTTACACCTTCAATTCCTCCAAAACCCTCTAAGTGAGCTCGGCCTATGTTGGTAATCAAACCGCAAGTCGGCTCAGCTATTGAGCAAAGTGTAGCTATTTCTCCGCAGTGGTTAGCTCCCATCTCTACAACTAATATCTCAGTATTTGAAGGAGCAGATAGAATGGTTAGCGGAACCCCAATGTGATTGTTTAGGTTTCCCTTTGTTGCGTGGACCATGTACTTACGACTCAGCACAGCTGTAATTAATTCCTTTGTAGTCGTCTTTCCATTAGATCCGGTTAAACCAACAACTGGAATATCTAAAGTCCCTCTGTATTCTCTTGCTAAAGATTGAAGCGATGATAAGACATCCTCCACTACAATCATTCCTTCAATGCCTTTTAGGTTTGGCTCGTCAACTATTGCTGCAATGCACCCAGATGTTAATGCTTCTGCTGCATATTTGTTACCGTCAAAGTTTTCTCCCTTAAGGCCAAAAAACATCATCCCCTCCTTACAAAGACGTGTGTCTGTAGTAACTCCAGCTGGAGCGCTTAGGAATATTTTAAGTAATTCTTGAGAAGACATTTTATTACAATGGAAAGCCTCGATGTAGATTTTACATCGAGGCTTTTAAAAAGTTATTAATCGATTAGTGTCCAGAGTATGGAACAGGAGTTCCAACTCTTGTCATAGCACATCTAAAGCCGATATCAGCTGAAGATTGACGTTCATCCATGAATCGACGAGTTCCAGGTACTAACCAGTAAGCTCTATCGTTCCATCCACCACCTTTGTAAACGCGAGATTCATTGTTTACTAGAGAAGAAGAACCGTAGTCGTACATTCTGTTAACGTCTTGGCGACCTTCATCACCTTGACCAAATGCAATAGAACTATTAAAGTCTCCATCTAAGTAATCGATGTTGTTTGCTTCACGGTAGTTTGTTCTTCCGATATTTTCTTCAACTGTAACGTCTCTGAATTTCATATCTCCAGGAACGGCGATAATGTTGTCGCTCATGCCTTTTCTAAGATCAGCAGCTACTAGAGCTTCACTATCTACGATTAGCTCCAAAGCTTCTGCCATAAGAGTTTGGGCTTCTTCCTCTTGCTTCTTATTAGAAGTTTCTTGTGCTTCTTCAAACTTTAGCTCAAGGCTATTCAATAGCTCATCATCTTCTGGAGTAACAGCAGAAGAACCAAGCTTTGCTCTGTACTCAGATAAGAACTTAGAAGTCTTAGGAATGTCGTATACAACGTAATCGTACTTATCAGCTGGGTTGCCCTCAGGGTTCTGTACCATAGTTTGGTAGTTGTTACCACGGAATGGACGGAATTCCTCAGAGTCAAGAGTTGATAGAGGACGGTATACGTCCATAACCCACTCATTTACGTTACCAGCCATATTGAATAAGCCGTAGTCGTTTGGTGCGTATGCACGAACTTGAACAGTAATATCACCGAAATCATCCAGAGCACCAGCAACACCCATGTAGTCACCTCGTCCTCTCACAAAGTTTGCATTGATTTCTCCGTAACCTTTATCACGAGTCTCGTCGTTACGAATGTAGTGACCATCCCAAGGGTAAGTTCTACGCTCTTCAACAAGTTCTCCGTAGCTATTTCCAATTAGACCTAAAGCAGCGTATTCCCACTCAGCCTCTGTTGGCAGCCTGTAATCGGGTAAAAGAAGACCGTCCTCCATGCGAATGTCTCTGTATCCACTAGAGTTTGGGCTAAAATCAGTTACACCTTCTGCATCTCTTTCACCAACGTATTGACGATTGAAGTAAGTTTCAGTAGTAAAGTGCACTTCGTCCATTTGAGATTCTGGGTTGTGAACAAACAGGCCCTCCTGTACCAGGATGTTTTCGTTCACACGGTCAGTTCTCCACTTACAGAAATCGGTAGCTTGTCTCCAGCTAACTCCAACTACTGGGTAGTCTCTATATGCAGGATGACGTAGGTAGTAATTTACCATAGGTTCGTTGTAAGCTAGCTTTTCTCTCCATGCTAATGTGTCTGGAAGAGCGCGCTCAACAATTTCTGGAAAGCTGTTTCCGTATATCCTATCTAACCACTCTAAGTATTCAAGCCAAAACATATTTGTAACCTCCGTTTCATCCATGTAGAATGAACTTACAGTTACACGTCTTGGTGAGTTATCCCAATTATTAGTTAGGTCGTCTTCAACTTGACCCATTGTAAATGTACCACCTTCAATGAAGATGAGGCCTGGGCCGGTTTGTTGTTCATAGAAGTTAGCCTTCTCGAATCCACCGTTTTCAGTTTGGTTATACTTCCATCCTGTAGCACCCGATCTCTCGCGGTAACAACCAGAAAGGGCTATCATGAACCCTAGGGAAGCAATTAGTGTGGTATGTAGTTTCAATTTCATCGTAATAGGTTTGATGATCTAGTTCTTGCAGTTATATAACTAGAAAGTAGGGCAAGGTATTTTGCGGAATTTTCCTTTTTTCGATTTACAGTCAAACTTCAAAGTCATACTCAACTCGTGAGCACCACCTGTTGCAGGTGTTAAATCAGATATAGTGATGTCAAAGCTGTATCCAAATCTTATGATGTCAGTTTCAATACCAACAACAGCAATTAGGGCATCTTTGTCAATGTTTTGGTCATCCTGCTTGGTGAATTTACCTCTGTACCAAACACCCCCAAATAATGGACCTTTGTTAACGAAAAGACCGGTGTTTATCTGAGTGAATTCTGCTTGCTTACGGAAAAGAAAATTTGGTGAGATAGATGCAAGTACCTCGTTTTTGATGTTTTTCTTAATTGGGAACTTTCCGCCACCGTGAACTGTAAGTTTCATAGGAAGACGGCTAAGACCAACAACAAGACTCTCGTTTGGCTCATTTAAATGATGAGCAGCTAAACCAAGGTGAAGCTTAGGAGTGAATAATAGTAATCCAGCTCCAAAATCAACTCCCTGAACTTTTCCACCTCTAGGTGTATCCTGAGTTTCGTAGATGAACCCACGACGAGGGTCAATCATATCGCCAAAAGTCAAATTACTCCAATCAAGTGCCTTTTGAAAGTAGCTTGCCTCGAGAGCAGCACGAATACTAAGCTTTCTGGTTAAGCTTTGCTGATATGCATACATACCAGTGATACGAGTAGTTTGAAGTGTGTTTTGGCCTGCCTGATCATGCATAACAGTTAATCCTAGACCACCCTGGATAGAGTTTACGTGTTGATCGTATGCTACGGCTTGAGTAACGTAGTTACCACTCATAGCTGGCCATTGATTTCGGTATGACATAACCATACGAGGGCAACGGTCAGAGCCCGCAAAAGCAGGGTTTAGGAATAGTGGATTCGCGTAATACTGCGTAAACTCAGGGTCCTGAGCCTGTGCTTCGTTAGCTGCACCAGCTACGAGAACAAACGCAAAAATAGTGTAGCGAATTAGGTATTTCAGATTCATTTTCAACATAGAGGTTCCCATTGAACCTACAAGTATACAAAAATTACAGCACATATTGGGGAATATTCTCAAAGCCGGCACTTTAACAATAACCTCTAATAAATGACGTTAATTACGTGATTCGTACCGAAATTTGGCGAATTACAAATGAGTGCCGACATAAAAAATAAAAGGATATACACACTTAATCGTGTGTTTATGAATTTTGTCATTGTTTTTTGCGCCTTGTACTTGGTTGAAAATCATCTATTTGCTCAACAGGGCTCAGAAGTGGTCGAAGCGTCTTGGATTCTCGAACAAACAAACGAGATCTCAGACCAAATCTCTCCAACAGTGATTGCTGAATTTCCTATTGAAAGACATTGGTCTGGGGTTGAAATTTTAGACCAAAATTTTAATTGGACGACTTTCAATCCTGCCCTTTCAGATTATATCAGCGAAGATTTCCAAATTCAACGTCCTGAGTGGAGGGTCGTAAGAAGTTCAAACACAGGTGAATACTACGCTCAAGCCAAATTTCCAGCATTTAGAATTAACGGGTCTGAGATGCAAAGACTAGCATCTTGGTCGGGAGTAATTGCTGAATCTCCATCAGCTCACCAAAGGATTGAAAGGGACTGGCCAGAACACTCAGCTTTGTCAGAAGGGGTTTGGGTCAAATTCAGAACGTCAAAAGAGGGTATACATAGGATTGAATATTCAGATCTAACAGAATCTGGAATTTCACCTGAAGACTATAATTTTAGTGGGATTCATGTCTATGGAGGAGGGGGGCAACAACTGCCTTTTTTAAACGATGTTGAACGACCTTTAGATCTTCCGCTTTTGCCGGTTAAAACTTCAGGTGAATTAGATGGAGTATTCAATCAAGGAGATGTGATTTATTTCCACGCATCAGGTGTGAATTCATGGACTTTAAATGAAAGTAATGGGTGGTGGAATCACAGTCTTAACCCTTGGTCTGATTACGCATACTACTTTGTGCGCCTGGATGGAGAGCCAAACCTTGAAGGTAGCAGGATAGTTGATGCCGTTCCTATACAAGATCCAGTTGATGAAACTTTTGACAAACATTTGGCTCGTAGGTTTCACGAAATAGAAACGACAAACCTGGCAAAGTCGGGAAGGGAATTTTATAATGAGCACTTTACTTATCTAGGTTCTCAGATTTTCAATATGTACTTCAATATCCCAAATTTAGTTGGAGATACTGGGTATGTCGAGTCTAGAATTGCAGGTAGAACTATTGGAGCTACTAGTGATTACACTATGACATGTGGTGGTGAGAGCTATACGACTTCCGATTTAGCACTTACTGAAAACAGCCTTCTTTTGGCCCAAAAACGTACACTACCGCTCACCCTACCATTAGATGGAGATGGTATAGGTGTAGAGCTTTCGTACATACCTGGAAATGAAGAAGCAGAAGGGTGGGTTGATTACGTTAGGGTCCAGGCCTATCAAGAATTAAAATTTAATGGAAGCCAATTCCACATAAACGGAACTCATGATTTGGACGAAATTGACGTTGTTGCTTACAATCTTGAAGATGCCGAATCTGTTGATGCGGTTTGGGATGTGACAGAACATCTTAATCCTAGAATTTGTGATATTGAATATCAAAGCGGAGATATAAGTTGGGATGCTCTTGCAGATACAACTAGAAGGTTTGTCGCCTTCAAATATTCTTCAGCATTTGAAGTTGAGTCCATGGGTAATGTAAATAATTCTGACATCCATTCATTAAAGGATATAGACTTGGTTATTCTGACTTCTTTGGCTTTAGATTCTGCTGCAAATAGACTGGCAACTCTTCACGCAAATGAGGGAATGACTGTTGCTATTGTTAATCAGCGTGAGGTTTGGAATAGTTTTTCTTCTGGATCACCAGACCCTACGGCATTGAAAATGCTGATGTTGATGTTAATGGATAAGGCAGAGAGTCCTGACGAAGAGCCACAACATCTACTTCTTTTGGGCGATGGATCTTATTTTAATAGGAATCTCGATCCAGATGGGATTAACCTACTGACATTCCAAAGCTCTAATTCAGAAAGTACTGTAAGCAGTTATGTGACGGATGATTATTTTGGTCTATTGGACGATGGAGATGGAGAAGCTCCAGGAGATAAATTGGCGATTGGAGTCGGTAGAATTCCGGCGCCGAATTTGGAAGACGCTCTTGCTATGGTCTCTAAGATTGAGACCTACTTAGGTGCTCCTGTTGATAGTTCAGATGTGAGCAATTGTTTAGGGGAGGAGGCGTCATCGACGTTTGGAGCGTGGCGTAATAAGATTCTGTTCGTGACAGATGACCAAGATGGTAACAATAGCGACGGTTGGCGACATATGTCAGATAGCGAGGTGCATTCAAACCACGTTAGCCAAGAGCACAATGAATACGATGTGATTAAGATCTATCCTGATGCATATGTTCAAGAATCGACTCCAGGTGGTGAGAGATACGATGAGGCAGAGGCAGAAATCCAAAGAAAAATAGAAGAGGGAGTTTTAATCGTCGATTATATAGGTCACGGTGGAGCTAGGGGTTGGGCTCATGAGAGAATTTTGAATACGACAACCATCAGGGAATGGACTAACAAAAACAGACTTCCTGTGTTTATGACTGCAACATGTGAACTCTCGAGGTACGACGACCCAGAAGAAGAGAGTGCGGGTGAGATGTTAATCTTCAATCCCGACGGTGGCGCTGTAGGAATGCTCACAACTACCCGAACAGTATTTAGCGGAGGAAATCAAGAACTCAATACAGCCTTTTTCCAAACTGTATTAGATGAGGATGCTGGGACAGGCCAAATGCGTTGTCTAGGTGATATATGCAAGGACACTAAGAATAGCGATGAGGTGACAAGCACAGTGAACATGAGGAACTTTTCACTACTGGGAGACCCAGCTATGGTGTTGGCTTACCCTTCTGAAAAGATCTTCATCACTGAAATTCCCGATACTATAAAGAGTTTAGATCTAGTGACTATTAGCGGATATATTGGAAACTCTGAAGGGGATACACTGAGTGATTTCAACGGACTCATATATCCCAAAGTTTTCGACAAGCGCTCTCAGTTAAGCACATTAGATAACGATGAGATTGCTGGAGCTTTTTCTTACAGTGTTTTTAGAAATATACTTCACAAGGGATTAGCAAGCGTTGAAAACGGAGAGTTCAGCTTTCAATTCGTTGTGCCAAGGGATATAGATTACACATATGGAAATGGAAGAATTAGCTGCTACGCCTTAAGTGGTGAAATAGATGCACACGGAGCAAGTGAGGACTTTATTATCGGGGGTACATCTAATAATGTCATTCCAGACGACGAAGGTCCAGAGGTTCAACTTTACATGAACGACAGCTTGTTTGTCAGTGGTGGAGTGACTTCTGATGATCCTTGGCTTTTTGCTAGAGTGTTTGATGAGAGTGGTATCAACACTGTTGGAAACGGAATTGGCCACGACCTTAAGGCAGTATTAGACGATGACCACTCTAATCCTTATATCTTGAACTCTTACTTCTCTGCTGATTTGGACACATACAAGAGTGGTACAGTGAGATTCCCATTTAAGGATTTGGAAGACGGTAAGCACAATTTGGTTTTGAAGGTTTGGGATGTCCAAAATAATAGCAAAACAGATACTACCGAATTCATAGTTGTAAATTCAATTGAAGTGGCATTGGATCAAGTTATAGCATTCCCAAATCCAGCAATTGACAATACCACATTTAGATTTTCTCATAACCAAGAGTGCAAGGCAATTGAAGCAAATGTTCACATCTATAATAGCGATGGGAAATTTGTGAGAAGTTATTCGACTGATTTACATTCTAATGGCTCAACTACTGATTTGCTTACTTGGGATTTGACCAATGATAGTGGATCTAAGGTGGAGCAAGGAGTTTACCTATTTAAAATAGAATTAATAGCGATAAATGGTGCTTCTGCACAATATGGCAGCAAAGTTATCGTTGTAGGCCCGTAATCGGTGCTACATTTGCACTTCCCAATGAAGAAAACGCAATACATACTCACGACTCTAATCGCATTAATTCTAGTTGCACTTCCACAATCTGCCATATCTCAATTAACACAAGATGAGGCAGCGAATATTGTTCAACTAAACACCATTACTACTGCAGTACCGTTTTTGATGATTGCACCAGATTCAAGATCTGGAGCTTTAGGGGATGCTGGTGTTGCGCTATCTGCAGATGCCAATTGCATGCATTGGAACCCAGCTAAGATGGCATTTAATGAGAATGATTTAGATATAAGTCTTAGCTATGCACCTTGGCTTAGAGCACTAGTTGATGATATGAATCTTGCATATCTAACAGGTATTGACAAACTAAACAAAAGACAAGCAATTGGATATGCACTTAGATACTTCAGCTTGGGTAATATCACTTTCACTGATGAAGTAGGCACTACAATTAGAGATTTCCAGCCAGCTGAATTGAGTATTGACGTGGGATTTTCTCAAAAATTTTCAGAGAAATTTAGTGGAGGTGTTGCAGGAAGATTCATCCATTCAAATCTAACAGGAGGTATATCTGTGTTAGGAGCTGAGTCTAAGCCTGGTATCAGTGTTGCAGCTGATGTGGGGCTTTTCTATACTAACAAGTACGCTAATTGGTTTGGCGGTAAAGGCACTTTTAATTGGGGTATGAATATCTCAAACATTGGTGCTAAAATGAGCTATACTGAGACAGCTCAAAGAGACTTTATCCCAACAAATCTTAGGTTAGGATCTTATTATAAATTCCAAGTTGACGATTACAACTCTGTCGCCTTCACTTTTGATTTGAACAAACTACTTGTT
>JAYZNI010000002.1:0-12422 GCA_036152255.1 Bacteroidota bacterium
GAAATTGAGTATACTTTCTAGGTGTATACATAAAAGACATCCTAGGTGAAATAATAGAATTGTCTAAAAGGTTATGGGTGTCGAAACGAAAGCCAGAAAGAATATTTATTTTCTCATGAACACTCCAATCGGACTGAAGAAATACTCCCAAATTTCTTGTTTTTTGATCAACGAAATAATTATAAGTAGGTATGCTATCTAAAACTTCATTAAACAAGTATTCGCCACCAAGTGTAATTGTGTTTTTGCCTAGCGGAAATTCTTGAGCTGTATGATTGGCCTGAATACCACTTTGATACGTTGTAGTAAGAGATCCACCATATGGAAGATTCGACATAAACATTAACAGTTCTTCCTCGTTATCAGGATGAATACCCGTATAATGATCTCTATTTGTATTTTGACCAGAGCAATAAAAGATGAAAGAAGAATGGTAATCTCTAGATGTAATCTCATAATCTATATTACCTATAAATACATCATGTGACCTATCCTCACTTTGTTGAGCGATATGTGCAGAGTCTAAAATCATTTCTCCACCATATCTATTCTCAATCATATTGCTAAAGCTTACTTCAAGCTTATGATTGTTTATTGGACGTAGAAAAAAGGTTCCTCCAAAAGAACTTAAATCTATTGACGGAAGCTCAGAAAAATTATCTCCATTGTGGTCATAGTACTCACGCTTCCTATTGTTAAAATAAAGTGCCAGACCAGACTTTCCATTTTCATTTATAATTGTAGCATTACCCATTGTTAAAACATCACTTGATTGGCCATTTATCAGACTGTATCTGGATGAAATATCAAATGAATTAAATTCTGGCATCTTGGTCAAAACATTCACAGTTCCAGCTATTGCACTTGATCCATATAAAGCACTTCCTCCTCCCCGAACTATTTCAACACGATCAATCATATTAACGGGGATTTGCTCTAAACCATATAAACTCGTCAAAGGGCTGAAAGTTGGACGTCCATTTATTAAAATTTGAGAATATCCTCCTGATAGGCCATTTATTCTAAGCTGGGTATAGTTGCAAGTTTGACAATTTGTTTCAACACGTAATCCAGGTTGAAAAAGTAGACCATCAGAAATATTACAAGCTGCAACATTTTCTAAAGTAATATTATCAATAAGATTAACGATTACAGGATTTTCAGTCTTTCGTCTATTTGTTCTAGTTCCTGTTATAATAACTTCATCAAAATCAATAATATTCGCTATCAAGGAATCTTCTATACTTAAAATTTCATCGGGTTTTGAGATGATAACTGTACGATTTTTAGAAATAAAACCTATGTGACTAAACTGAATATTTATAGTATCAACTGGAAGTCCAACTATCCTAAAATTTCCATTTACATCTGTCTGCAAAAAAGCATCTGGGTTGTTATTTGTTGACCAGGCAACTTGAACAAATGGAAGATTTATTCCATCAGACGTAATGCTACCATGAATTTGCGCCTCCTGACTGTATGAAGAAATAAATACAGAAAAAAAATAGAGGAAAAAAATATGTTTCAAAATACAATTCACGAAAACAAATATACATATTTAGGCATGCCTAATTATATGACAGAAAATAAACAGGTTAGTCATACATAAAGAACTTCAATGATGGTCTTTTAAATAACCAAGAATCTTCTTAAATCATTGTGTCTTCTGCCGTTTTCATTGACATTTACTTGGAAAATATATGATCCTGGAGAAATAGATTTATCCGAGAAATTTAATTTGTAGTTGTTTTCTCCAGCATTTCGAGTACCTAGATTTTCTAAGAAAACTTTCTTTCCTGATATTGCCCAGACTTCAACCTCAATTTCAGCATCCTTGTGCAATGTGATTGGAAATATTGTTTCTACTGATGCTGGATTTGGATTATTGTTTCCAAGTGTAAAAACATGAGAAGCTTGAGATTCGAGATAACCTATGCCATCAACTCCAGATCCGTTTACTGTAACTTCTATAAATGACGTATACGCACCTTGATTTTCGTCCCATTCTAAGGTTGCTAACTGATGTTCATATCCATCAATAAATGCACCATCAACTTCAGGAGTCATGGGGTCAGGACCTTGTGTATAAAGTTCGGGATTATTGTTGGCGATTTGTACTGCTGATTCATGAGGCCAAGTATATTGAGAAACTACTGAATACTGAGTACTTACAAATACTTGAAAATGCATGTGAACTACCCTGCCTGGATACCATCCAGGGAAAACATACATGAATTCAACCTCTCCATTGTCGTCAGTAATTTGATATCCACGTTGGTAGGTAAGTCCTTCTAGTTCGCCATATCCTGAATAATTACCATTTAAATCACAACACCAAATATTAACTCTAATATTAGGCATTGGGAAGCAGTTTTCTAAACCAACAATTCTTAGCTTTTGAATTATCTTAGTTCCTTGGAGATCTTCACTAATATCCTGCCTGAAGAAAAACTCGTTTTCACTTAAATCTAAAGGAAATGGTCCAGCAATTTCAGAAGGGATTAATGAACACCCTCCTTTTTTTGTTGATGTCGGATTTTCTTTTGCCAAGGCTGAAATAGGAGTAGTAAAAAGTGCAATACCGCTTAACCCTAGTGATTTGAGAAAACTTTTTCTTTTCATGGGATTCAGTTTTGATTAAAGATAAAATATTTTTTGAGTAAAAGTACTGAGGTAGACAAAGTGTATATCGGAAATTTTGGAGGGATTAATCGGTTGCTTTTTATCCTAGTGTGGTTGATGACAAAAACCATTAACCTCAAATAAACATAAATAAGTTCTATTTCATTCTGAAGTAGTGGCTTGTTTTATTACCAAAAAAACGTCGCGAGTTTACTTACGTAAGAAAATAGAAAAAAAAAGCCCACACTTTGTGTGGAGCTTATTTTATTTTCGCTGTTGTTTTGTGACTCTGTAGGGATTCGAACCCCAAACCTTCGCATCCGTAGTGCGATGCTCTATCCAGTTGAGCTACAGAGCCGTTTTTTCCTAAACGGGGTGCAAAGATACTCAGGTTCTTTGATTGACCAATTCAATTCAGAATAATTTGATGCAAATAAGAAATCCGCACCGGTTAGCTCAAGTAAGAGTAAACTCCATTCTTGTGCAATTACCGATGCGGATCCTCTAGGCCCCTTTAACCTGAACCGGACTGGGGGCTCCTCCACACCTCCCCTGCGTGAGCTGGTTAGATGTTTTGGCACGTTTTAATGACCTATTTCATCAAAACGACTGGTATCCTCCGGAATCTCGTCCATGCGTCTTTAGAATAGTGTTATTCCTTCTTCAAAACTGAGAGGAACCTCTGTTCTGCATCAGGCACTATATCTTGTGGGCCGAAGCTCACTCGATACAAGGAGTACGATACCCTTCGGAAATTCTAGGGTTCACCTTAATTGGTTCATCCTAGAACTGCTGTTCTTAATCCTAAACGGACTAAGGCAGCTATTTCGAACGGCAGGAATTTGATTCACCCTAGCTAGGCTAAAACGAAATCAAATTTCCGCTGCTTCCGTCGTACTGAGTCTTGAAGTCTATCGTTGACCAAACACACGGTAAAATCAACTTAGTTTTTCAACGTCTTCTCTAATCTGCACTAGGCATAATAGACAAGCGAGTGTATGGGTGAATACACCCATCCATTTTCAGCGTTATAAAGCGCCTATAATGGACCCAACTAACTCGATTTCTCTTACTAGTTGCACCGTTTTCAATTAGCTGAAATAGCTCAACAGATTTTAAACGATGTGAACTCAATACGTTCTTCCATTTGTCAACGATAGTCAATCATGCGAAAGATTCTCGTGATGCGTTTAAAGGCATCCGACCATTTTCAGGCCTTGACACATGTCAAAATCGAAATCCCTTTCGCCTTTGCGAGAGGGTTAGCAATCTAAACCTCAATCGGTATAGTGTCCAGTAAGTGTAATGCTACTCTCACTTTCTGCAACCTCTGTTTTGCTCTCTCGAGTTCAACTCCCTTTAGGGACCCCTTTCACCTCTCGGCTGCCTTCAAATTGAAACGAATTTAATTTGATCGCTTTGGGGGTTTAATCGCATTGCTTGATACAAGTATGCAACTTTAAATCAACTTAAGTCAAGAATTAAACACTAAAGGAATTAACAGGAAATCAACAACAGTTATAAACAATTGTGAAGCCAGACAAATCCATACACAGACATACAAAGCCAGCTCTACACTTTGAAAAATCTTATGCTAACTGTTGCTGGAAGATTTGAAGGAAATGTTCGAGAGTTGGTTTGGTCTATTGTTAAACCTGCTTCGATAGCCATTGCATCAAACACAGGAACCTCTACAATGTATTGATCAGCAAAACCATGAGTTGCGTCATAGGAAGTAGCGGGCATTCCTCCTTGGCGCTCTGCCGCATCTTCAGGATCTATTGTATGCAACTCCACTAAAAGCAATCCATACTTCAATACATATGGAAGCCACTTTTGAAAATGTTCCTTTAAGCTTTGCTCTACATCTCTAAGCTTCAATCTTTCACCTCTAAAAGAAAATGCTCCAGTAGAGATTGCATCATCTGGCCTATCGATGAGAGGTCTATTAAAAATTCTATTGTGATCTAGGAAGGATCTAACACTTAATAAATCTCCTAGCTTAACTGAGTGAAGATCCCAAAGATCTAAAGCCAACCTATCTGGGTCACCTATATCACCCCAAATAAAGTACCCAACTACTCCCTCTTGTTTGAAGTGCTCTGAAGTAGCAATTAATGCCTCTTGATTAAAATCTGCTCCAACTAATATTAAAGGATGCTCGTCTAAATTTTTTCCTCGTATTGTTTCGGACTCTACAACCTCCATTAGATGGAGTAATAATGCTCCGTTTCCACAACCCATATCGCATATACCTTTGGGTTGAGTTTCAAGGGGTTCATTGAAGATTTCCTTTATCACTTCATCCAAATGAGAGAAATATGCTTTGTGAGCTCCACCAGATCCCCATACATTTAATTTCCTATCAACGTGAATCTCACTCTCTCCTGGCTCTATCCTCCACAAATACCCTCCGTCTCCAAAGATTATTTCTTTTGCCCAAATAAACGTCTTAGTATATGAAGTCGTTACTCCATAAGCTGCAGACCTTTTCAAAAAGAACTCTCCTTCTTCTGTCCTATCCCAACCAAGTGCTCGAAGAACCTCACCCCATGCCTCTTGCTTGGATTCGTGCATTCTAATTACTGCAGCATCGTGCTCATCCCAAGAACTGATTGGTCTAGTTCCTTGCAAAGTACCCAAAGTAACTAACCATGGTGAAACTAGTGCTCCAATAAGGTGGAACTTAATGCGTTCCATTATGCCATTATTTGGCATATTATTTACTGCATCGAGTAAAACATCCATAGAAATAATAGCTTCTTGCGAAAGAGGCTGTTCGGGAGTGTTCCACATTCCAACTATTTCTTTCAGCCAAGATCTTCCAGTTGCATATGCCTTAGAATACCTATGCCAAAGGGCTGGGTCATTACCAACTACTGGTCTGTAGTGAACCTTATCCTCGGATCTTACAGCTTCGAGTAGTCCCTGAGAACAAAGCATTCTCAATGACACGTTTAAATAACCTGCGTTTGCTCTATACTCTCCTGCGAGTTCGTCAACGTCTCCTCCCGAAACAAATGAGCGTTCTAGTATTCCAACTTCATCTAGAACTGGAACAACGCCACAAAGAGCGAGTCCATCTAAATGGAAAAATAATTGCCTTCTTAACTCTCTACTCTTTTGTTTGTCCACCTTATTTAAGTAATCTCTTAACTGCGTCTTTATGAACTAAGACTGATATTGTTTTGGCCCTGAAATAAGGCATACTTACATATTGCAATCCACCGTATTTGTTGCCAGTTCCCCAGCTATTTTTTATTACAAAGTATTTGGCTCCGTTTTGATCAGTAGAAAGTCCTACAATATGCATTAGGTGGTCATCTGTAGTGCTTTGGTTATCAAAGCCAACTTGTCGCGATTTTTGGGTTACATCTTGCTCCTCAACAACTTCCTTCCATAATTTATCCATTTCAGAAGCTTTTGGCAGAATAGCCACACCGTGCTTAAAGCTAAATCCCTTTTCGCTAACATCTGCATCCCAAGCAACAGTGTAGCCATTTACAACAGCTGCTTCAACGGCTCTTTGTAAATCGTCTATTGGGATATTATAAAATTCGCCATGAGAGAAGTTGTCTGGCACCTCTAAAATGAAATTCTCCCCAAATGGGTGATGAGTAAATGAACTCAGATTTAAATAATTATCTGGATCAATCCCCAAGTGATCTCTAAAGCTTTCAGGTGTATACGACCTACCATTGTATTCAAACTTTGTAGGTAGTTCACCAATGTATGAATCTAAAATCACATCTACAGTAGACCTCCAACTTGGGTCTAATTTTCCTGATGGTTTTTTAGTAAGGGCTTGCACAGTCGCGAGTAGATCTGCGTCCATATCGGAGTGATTATGGTCAGTTGCACCATTCTTTAAGCCAGTATAAACCTCTTGAGGGCATAGGCCCCATCCCTCTACAGCATTAATCACATCATGACACAAACTACCTGGGCCAAACTGATGTTTACCCTGATACCTTATATACATATCTGCCTTGAGTGGATATGTGTATCTCACTGTTGCCATCTCACTTAAATCAACCACATGCCCAGAAATTCTTGCAGCTTCAGATTCTAAAAAGCTTGAAGTTGAATAACTCCAACATGTACCGGTTTGGCATTGGTCTTTAACCGAAGTATGAGATAGTTCAACTAATGGATTAAATTCGTACTGAGCGTATACTTCTTGAAAAGAAAAAAGTGCGGTAATTGTTAAAATCGAAGCACAAATCGTAGTTGTTACTTTTTGCATGCTCTAAAAATACGAACTTGAACTCCATGAATAAAGTTTTAGCCATAGCGTCATTGATTTTTATACCTTTCAAAGTACACGCCCAAACCCAAGCCTACTTTCAACAACGTGTTGACCACGAAATAAAAGTTGAGCTTGACGATGTAAATCACGAGTTAAATGCTGAGATCAAAACTATTTACACAAACAATAGTCCTGAAGCATTGGGTGAAATTTGGATGCACCTTTGGCCTAATGCATACAGCTCTGGCAAAACAGCTTTGGCCAGACAACAATACAGAAATGGAAATCTCCTATTGTACTATGCATATGGTAAAGCACTTGGAGGAATAAGCGATTTAGACTTTAAAGTAAATGGGGATGCAGTGCAGTGGGAATTCGACCTTGAGAATCCTGACATAGCTGTTATTCATCTCAATTCACTTTTGCAACCAGGAGAATCGCTAGAAATCCATACTCCTTTCAAAGTTCGAATACCTAGTGGAAAGATTTCTAGGATGGGTCACATTGGTCAATCTTACCAAATCACTCAGTGGTATCCTAAGCCAGCAGTTTACGATAGAGATGGTTGGCACGTTATGCCTTATTTAGACCAAGGAGAATTCTATTCAGAATACGGAATATTTGATGTTTATCTAACTATTCCAGAGAATTATACTGTTGGAGCTACAGGAGATATGCCAAAGGGTGACTTTGACAATGATACTGAGATTGCTAGACTTAATGAATTGGACAAAAACACAAGACATTATTTTGAGAATCAAGATGAATTTCCTGGTTCGAAAAAGAGCACAAAATTTCCTGAATCATCAGATATATCAAAAACTTTGCACTACCACCAGGAGAATGTTCACGATTTCGCTTGGTTTGCCGACAAGAGATATAAGGTTCTTAAGGATAGTGTCCAATTACCTCACTCTGGTAGATACGTCGTGACTTGGGCTATGTTTACTGAAAACGAACAAGACCTTTGGCGTAAATCACCAGATTATCTAAACAAGTCGATTTATTGTTATTCTCTTTGGAACGGAGACTACCCATACAATCATGTAACAGCAGTTGATGGTACAATTAGCGCAGGAGGTGGAATGGAGTATCCAAATGTTACTGTAATTGGAGAAAGTGGAACTGATTTCGCATTAAACACAGTTATTGCACACGAGGTTGGTCACAATTGGTTCTATGGTATTTTAGGTAGTAATGAAAGGGAAAATGCCTGGATGGATGAAGGGTTGAATTCGTTTAATGAGACAAGATACTTGATGGAATATTACGAGGGGAAGGATCTGGGCTTGGTTAAAAACAATGTACCCTCAAAACTTGCTACAAAATTGGGTCTGGAGGAGTTTGAATACCGTTGGATTGATGAGCTCTCGTATTTATTTCCAGCTAGATTAGGCATAGACCAACCTCTTCAATGTCACAGTGATGATTTCTCTTCTATCAATTATGGAGCAATGGTTTACAAGAAAACTGCTGCTGTTTTTGGGTTTATGAGGCAATACCTTGGAGACGAAAGGTTTGATCGCGCTATGCAGACATATTTTAATGACTGGAAATTCAAACACCCCTCTCCTAGTGATCTTCAGAATAGTATGGAAAGGTCGAGTGGTGAAGACTTAAGTTGGTTTTTCGAGGGCTGGATTAAAACTAATGAGAAAAACAATTGGGCCGTTTACAAGGCAAAAAAATCAGATGAATCTGTTGAAATTATTGTGAAAAATGTTGGAGGCCAAACTTCACCTGCAGAAATAGTTTTATTCAACGATACAGTTAGGGTTGGAACGGTTTGGGCTAAACCAACAGAACCGGGAGAAAAGGCAACTGTAGTAATCCCATCAAGAGAATCTACCCATGTCATAATAGATCCTAAGAGATATGACTTAGACTTTGACAGAACAAATAACTACAGTAAAACATCTGGCATATTTAAAAAGGTTGAGCCTCTTCAGTTTAAAATGTATACTAGATTAGAAGACGGAAATAGAAGCCAATTATTTTGGATACCTATTTCTGGGTGGAATGCACATAGTGGTCATATGTTGGGCTTAGGGTTTCACAACATGTCTCTTCCAATGAAGAATTTAGAGTGGAATATCAACCCAATGATTGGCATTAAAAATGGGGCCAATTTTAACGGAATTGGTTCAGTTTCATACAGTTATGGAAAATGGTATTCTAGATTTAGAGTATCTAGATTTATGTCAAGAGATATGTCGAATGTACACTCGACTATGCTTGGAACAGAAACTGCTGCAAACAACAGAATTAGTTATGAATTGAAAAAGAAGTTCAAAAAAGCTGTCAATTCATCTTGGTCTTCTAATTTGAGTTATGAATACGTAAGAAGGTTTGGTTTTGTAGATAACTTTTACTTGAAAATTTCACCATATAGGGAATCTTATAAGCTAAGGTTTGAAGCTAAAAACACTAGTACATTTATTGTTGATTTAAAACAAAGTCTTGGTTTAGAAGCAAGGTATTTTAATTTGCAGAGATACTCAGGATTAAGTATTGAACCTCCGGAAATTATAGACAACGAAAATATCGTTATAATGGCTAATTATACAATTAGCCGGAGGTGTTTTGAAGATAAAAGAGCTAATGGAGGAGAAAACAAAAGCGAGAGAGTTAGGATAAGTCTACTTGGTGCACATGCATTTAATTTAAATGGATATGAATTCAAACTCAGCACCAATGGTTTTAACGCTGGCTACGACCCTATGGGTGATTTATTACTTTTAGATAGAGGAAGGAACGGAGGATTCTATGGAGCACAGGCACCAAATCTTTATGGTGCATTACCAGTTGACACTCTTGTAAGTAATTGGTTCGCTAGTGCAAGATTAGATTGGGAATTAGGTACTGGCTTATCTGGATTTGCAGGTTATTTATTTACTGAAACTGAAACTAATCTTGTTGCAGGATTTGCTTTTAACCTGGGATTCTTAAATATTCAAATGCCTCTTTATTCTAATCAAATTCATAATGATGAGGAATACAACCCATGGAAATATTGGACATTTGGTTTGAATCTAATTGATCTTAACCCAAGTAAAGTAATCAGAAGCTCACTTTAAAAACTAGCTCTTACGAAATCTCCAATGTGTGGAGGTATCATCCAAGTGATGTAAAGGGCAAAATTCCAATTGACCCTATCGTACCCTGTTAATCCAGGTTCGCCTGTGTCCTCAGCACGACCAAGCTTTATTCTATCTCTACTAATCCTAAAGTTTGCCTCAAGGTTACCTCCTTCCTCAAACATACCTTCAAGTCCTATGAGTGTATAGAAACCAAATCCTGTGTTAGATAGATTGCGAGTGTTTCCGTTTTGGTTTGATGGATTACCTCCTACAACAGGACCTATTGGAGTTATTAATTGAAACTCCATGTTTTCTACATTAAAAGAATTACTCACAATCTCTACAGTGGTAGTGGAAGCACCTAGCCCTATTACCCATGATGCATTATTGCTTATATATAGAGAAGTTCTATACCCAATTGAAGTGAAATATCTTCTTTCATTAGCAAATACTCCATATTCTAAAGCTTGATTAATATTTCCAATATTGTTTTGGTTGACAAGAGAGTATCCTCCAGAAGCCCTAAGAGAAACAGCATCAACACCTAATACAATTGCGTTCTCTGGGTTAAAAAACAAAGTCCCCTTAAGCCCAAACATCATGGACGGATTATATCTCATTTGAAAAGGATACGAATACACTTCAATTGGGCTAGACCAATTGAGAGCATTCTGTACGTTTTGGGCTTGAGTATAAAACCTCTCGAAATATCCTGGGATAGAAAGTAATTCTACTTGATTATTTCCTAGACTAAAGTAATTGTCTAAACTACTCCCTCCTGCTGTATATCCACCATACAATTGTGCTGGATCATGGCTTGCCTGATACACTCCAAAATTTAGCCCAAACTCAAACCCTTTTCTAACTGGTCCCCAATCCTCGTCGTCCATCCAATCCTGAGCTATTACTGACCCTGAGGCAATAATTGCAAAAGCTACAATAGCAAATGTTTGGAATATTTGGGTTTGGATTTTCACGGCTGCAAGATAGTGTATTAGTTTCGGGTCATGAAAGTTATAAGGATAGCAGCTTACTTAATAATTACATTAAGTTTTGTCTCTTGTGGAGAAGAAGTAAAAGCCCCATTAGAGTCAAAAGAAGAAGTAAAAGTTGAGGCCGAAGAAAAGGATAGCGCTTTAGAAGCAAGAGTGTCTGCGATGTTAGGAATTGGTTATCCAAAGCTCTCAAACGAAAACGCTGAAGAATTTCTAATAAAGTGGGGTGCAGAGAATCCGATTACAAATGTGATTCTTGAAACCAAACACGGAGATATTGAACTCGAATTATACCACGACACCCCTCTTCACAGCCTTAATTTTCTTTACAAAATTCACCGTCAGTACTACACAGATACTGAATTCACTCGAGTAGTTCCAGACTTTGTGATTCAAGGTGGAAATAGCGAAGAAGAAAAACCCCAACAACAGAGGTTCCTCATAGGCCAACACACGCTCAAACCCGAATTCAACCCAAATCACATCCACACCCGTGGCTCCCTTGCAATGTCGAGAAGTTATTCGAACAATCCTGACAAGCTCAGCTCCTCATACGACTTCTACATCGTCACAGGCATAAAAATCGGCGACGTGGAACTAGCCCAAATAGAATCAGAAAAACAACTCAGCTATACCCCAGATCAAAAGCGCATGTACAAAAGCATAGGCGGCACACCTCACCTAGATGGCGAGCACACCGTTTTTGGCAGAGTAATAAGAGGAATGGACGTGGCTGACAAGATTGCTTTAACCCCACGCGACGATAGCGATTGGCCACTTGAAAAATTGGCAATTAAAATGCGGTTGGCTGATTAAAAGCTTCAACGAAAATAGGCGTGCTACCTATTTTAATTGAGTAGCACGCCTATCGTCCCTAAACGCTTGGTCTTAACGCTTTTGTAAGATTTCGAAAAATCTAAAATGGCCCGAACTGTTGAGAGTTTGGGTTTATCGTTGTCTTCAGAAATAAGGAAAAAAGAGTTCACATTCTTCATGCACCAGGGTTTTGAAATTCACTAACCTAACGCATGAAAAATGATCTTATTGCATCAGTAAGCTGTAAGCTGAATATTATTTTCTCCTACAATCTTCCTGAGGTTAATAACCGCGTATCTCATTCTACCTAATGCAGTATTGATACTAACCCCTGTTGTTTCTGCAATTTCTTTAAAACTTAAATTGTCGTACATCCTCATTCTTACAACTTCCCTTTGGTCTTCTGGAAGTTCGTCAATTATGCGGCGAACGTCTGAGTGGATTTGGCCTTCGACAAGTAAATCCTCTACGTGAGCATCTCCTGTATCTATTGTAGCAAATACATCCATTTCGTCTCTTGAGCGCACCATACGCATCTTTTTATTGCGACGGAAGTGGTCAATTGCCATATTGTGCGCGATGCGAAGAACCCAAGGAAGGAATTTGCCCTCTTCTACATATTTCCCCTCTTTTAATAGGCGAACAACCTTGATAAAGGTA
>JAYZNI010000003.1:0-31708 GCA_036152255.1 Bacteroidota bacterium
ACAGATTTGAGTTGGAAGCAGTTGATGGAAGCATATTCTTGTACTGAATGTGGGAGATGTACTTCAGAGTGTCCAGCAAATATTACTGGGAAGTTGCTCTCACCAAGGAAAATCATGATGGATTCACGTGATAGAATAGACGAAATCGGCCACAACATAGATGCAAACGGTGGAGTGTTTAAACCAGACGGCAAAGCTCTAGTAGGAAGCTATATAACAGAAGAGGAGCTTTGGGCTTGTACATCTTGCCAAGCGTGTGTTCAAGCATGCCCTATCAACATTAGTCCCATGGGAATCATACTTGATATGAGAAGATCTTTAATCATGGAGGAGAGTAAGTCGCCTGAACCTATTACCTCTATGTTCAACAATATTGAAAACAACGGTGCACCTTGGGCCTTCCCAGCAGCTAGTAGAGGTGATTGGATACAAGAATCATAAGATGGCAGAATTCAAAGTACCTACAATGGCAGAAATGCTTGCTTCTGGACAAAGTCCTGAGGTTCTGTTTTGGGTCGGATGCGCTGGAAGCTTTGACGATAGAGCTAAGCGTATCACAAAGGCCATTGCAAAAATTCTACACCATGCTAATCTGAGCTTTGCAGTTCTTGGAGCTGAAGAGAGTTGTACAGGAGATCCAGCTAAAAGAGCTGGTAATGAATTCCTTTTCCAAATGCAAGCTGCCCAAAACATAGCAGTACTCAACGGATACGGAATTAAACGAATCGTGACAGGATGCCCACACTGTTTTAACGTAATGAAGAACGAATACCCTGAATTAGGAGGTGATTACGACGTTCAACACCACAGTCAATTCATAGCTACATTAATAGCTGATGGCAAGCTTACACTTGCAGATGACCACCCTTTCAAGGGGCGAAAAATTACCTTCCACGATCCTTGTTATCTAGGTAGAGGAAATGGTGAATATGCCGCGCCGCGTTCAGTAATTGAAGCATTAGACGCAGAGCTTGTAGAAATGAAGAGATGTAAGCAACGTGGCCTTTGTTGCGGTGCAGGGGGAGCCCAAATGTTCAAAGAAGCAGAAAAGGGAAACAAAGAGGTAAACTTTGAAAGAACAGACGACGCATTAGAAACAAAAGCTGCTACTATTGCCACGGGCTGTCCGTTCTGTAACACTATGATGACAGACGGAGTAAAGAATTCGGAAAAAGAGGGAACTGTAGATGTTCTGGATATCGCAGAGATGATTGCTACAGCTTCCGACATTATTTAATAAACATGCTTTTAAAAGGAAAAATCGCAATTGTAACTGGTGCTTCAAGAGGTATCGGAAAAGAAATAGCTAGATTATTTATATCTCAAGGTGCAACTGTAGCGTTTACATATATATGCGCTGAAGAACAAGCTCTTGATGTTGAAAAGGAGTTGACTAAAAATGGAGGAACAGTAAAGGGTTTTAGATCTGACGCTTCAAAATTTGAAGATGCTGAAAATCTTGTGAAAAAGGTTCTTGAGGCATTTGGTACCGTAGATATCGTTGTAAATAACGCTGGAATTACTGACGATACTCTTCTAATGCGAATGAGTGAAGAACAGTGGGACAGAGTTATTGATGTAAACCTCAAGAGCTGTTTTAACCTAACTAAGGCAGTTTTAAGAACTATGCTTAAAGCTAGAGCTGGCTCTATAATAAACATCAGCTCTGTAGTTGGTGTTCAAGGAAATGCAGGCCAAGTAAATTATTCAGCATCTAAAGCTGGTATCCTCGGTTTCACAAAGAGCGTAGCACTTGAATTAGGATCAAGAAACATACGATGTAATGCAATTGCTCCTGGTTTCATTGAGACCGAGATGACAGAAAAACTTGACGCTGAAGTTGTTCAAGGTTGGCGTGATACTATTCCTCTTAAGCGTGGAGGATCGCCAGAAGATGTTGCTAACGCATGCGTTTTCCTTGCTTCTGACATGAGCTCTTATGTCACAGGTCAAACCATAAACGTATGCGGTGGAATGATCACTGCTTAAATGGATATTAACGAAATTCTTGTCGATGTGCCCGCTTGGAAGTGGGTATTTGCCGTGCTTTACACTTTTGGCTTAACCCTTCTTCGTTATTACGGTTCAAAAAAATTGGCTCTTTCTGCAATTAGGTTAAGTGTGCTTGCAACACTATGCTTTCTTTTACTTGAACCACTTTTAAAATCAACAAGATCAGAGATTGAACCTTCGACAATTGTCCTAGTATATGATGCTTCATCGTCTCAATGGATTGGAAACGATTCTATACCGAGAAAGGAGGCACTAAATTCATGGGCACATGAGGGTGAAACGTTGTTTCGGGATCTTGATTACAATGTTGAAGTTTGGGATTTTTCAAAACAATTAACTCCCAGGGAGAAATGGGAATGCAACGGATCTAGAACTAACTTATCCTCGGCTCTTGAAGACATTAAAAATAAATATACTCACAGAAATGTAAGAGGAGTAGTAATTACGACAGATGGATTAAGTAATAGTGGAAGAGATCCTGAGTTTGGCACTTCAACTTTAGATGTCCCACACTTCTTTATTGGAACAGGTGACACAACGACTATAAAAGATATTGAAATCAATCAAATCCTGTGTAATCAAGTCACCTACCTCAACAATGAGTTTCCATTAGAAATTAGAATGAGAACCAATGGGTTTGAAGGAGAGAAATTCAAGTTAAATATCAAGCTAGGTGATGATATAATAGACTCAAAGAGTTTCAAAATCACAGAGCCCAACGGTTTTTACACTCACAGAACTTCAATTAAAGCAAGTTCGAGTGGGATGAAAAGAATAAGAGCATCAATTTCTCCTCTTTCAGGTGAAGAGCAAAAGGAAAATAATTATGCATCTGCTTATATTGAAGTGCTAGATAGCAAGCGTAAAATTACAATTGCTGCAAACGCACCTCATCCTGATGTACAAGCCCTCAAGTTGAGTTTATCAAAAAATCTTCACCAAGAGATTTATGTAATTTTTAGAAATGAAATTATTGATCAAACAACTTTCGGAAAAAGTGATGTGTTGATTTTGCATAATATCCCCAATACTTCTAAGCCCACGCCAAAGCCAATTACAAAGGCATTAAACACCGATGTGCCAATTCTATTTGTGGGTGGTCCTATCATGGATTGGGCTCATATTCCAACAGAAAGAATTGGTCTAAATATGAAGCCCGGAAAGGCAACCCAAGAAATAAAGGGGACGGTTAATTCTGAGTTTGGGTTATTTAAAGAGCCAAATGGATTGGATGCAGATTTGGCCTACCTACCTCCCCTAATTCGAGCTATGGGCGAGCCTAAACCTTCGTCATCTCTTAACTCTCTAATTTATCAAAGACTAGACAATCTCAAGACTGATTGGCCCCTTATAGCGTTCAACAAAGATGCGATAGGTAGAAGATCAGGGGTGATAATGGGTGAAGGCATTTGGAGGTGGAGGATGGAGAGCTCAATCAAAAATGGTGATTCAGAAATTTTTGACGAGCTTATCAATCGTTCTTTACAATACTTAGATAGTAGAGATGATGTAAGAAGATTTAGAATAACAGCACCTAAGAGAATGGAAGAAGATAATAGGGTTAAGTTTTCGGCTCAAGTTTATGATGCATCACTAAACCCCACTACTGATTCAGACATAAATCTTATACTGACTAAATCAAACGGAGAGGAATTAGATTTCTACTTCTCAGTAGATGGTACAAGTTTTAAACTTGATTGTGGAAGACTTAGTCCAGGAGAGTATACTTGGAGGGCAAATACAGTGCTTGACAATAAAGTAGAAAAGCTTAGTGGAGCATTTGTTGTTAGCGAGGTTAAAGCAGAATTAATTTCAGAAGCAGCTAATCACGACTTACTGAAGAGGATTGCCTTGAAAACAGGAGGAGAGTTTTTAGGAGAGATGGGTATTGAATACAATGAGGATTTGGGATTAAGCTTTGCTAAGAAAGTAGACAAAAAAATAGAAAAAAGAGATATTATTCACGAGTTTACAGAAAGGCTAGAACTGATTAACTTTAACTTCACATTTTGGCTGATTCTTGGCGGTTTAACCCTCGAATGGGTAATTAGAAGACGCCAGGGCAGTTATTAAAATTCATATCATGAACATACCAACACAAAAAGACAAGGCAAAAATCAGAATGATTGCCATGGTTATGATGATTGTTCTTCCAGTAATACTACTGTGGAGCTCTCTAACTGTAACTATAGAATCTGGACACGCTGGATTGATCTTCCACACATTTGGAAATGGAGTTAACCCTGAGGCAGAACCTATGAAAAGTGGATTTCACTTTAAGGCACCTTGGGATGATGTATATCAATATGAAATACGTCAACAAGAAATATTCGAACCTCTTGAAGTACTCTCATCAAATCTCCTTAAGATTTCTATGGACATGACCGTTTTCTACCAACCTTTTTATGATAATCTTGGATATCTAGAGGTTGAAAGAGGCATAAATTACAGGGCTAAAGTTATTCTTCCTGCAATGAAATCTGTTGCGAGAGAAGTAATCTCAAAATATCTCCCTGAAGAATTTAACACAACTAAGAGAGAGGAAATTCAGCTTGAAATTGAAAGCCGTCTTTCAGAGAAATTAGCAGATAACTATATTCAATTAAACGATGTGCTTATAAGAAATATCAAACTACCTACAACTCTAGAGGAAGCAATTGAAAGAAAGTTGCAGCAAGAGCAAGAATCTCTAGAGTACGAGTTCAGAATTGAAAAAGCTAGTAAGGAAGCAGAAAGAAAGAGAATTGAGGCAGAAGGAATCAGAGATTTCCAAAATATTGTTTCTCAAAGCATTAACGACGATCTTCTACAATGGAAGGGAATTGAAGCAACAACTGAGCTTAGCAATAGCAATAACACAAAAGTTGTTGTTATTGGGGCTGGAGATAACGGATTACCTCTAATACTGGGAGATTAAATCCTGATAAAATATTAGACATGAAAAAAGGTCAGCTACTGGACAATTCCAAAGCTGACCTTTTAATTTGATTGATCTGTGCTTACGCCTTTTCGATAAGGATTCCTGCTTCCTTAGCACGCTCCATTGCTTTAAGAACACCAATTTTGTTGATTGTGCGCATTGCAGCAACAGATACACGTAGAGTCACCCATCTATCCTCTTCAGCAATGTAAAAACGCTTGCGTTGAAGGTTTGGGTAAAAACGACGCTTAGTCTTTACGTTAGAGTGACTCACATTGTTTCCAACCATCACTTTCTTTCCAGTAATTTGACAAATACGACTCATAACTCTAAATTTAGGAGTGCAAATAAAAGACTTTTTTTCGCTCAATGCAACAAAAACAGTTTATTCTGTCCAGTTTATCAAAATATTTCTGAATCTATTGAGTAATAAAGCTGTGGCTTTTTCTACCACTTCCTCTCTACTACCCTCGATAACATCAGAAAAACTATTTAAAAATCCTGGGCCATAAATGGCCAAATATACCGTACCTACTGGTGTTTCAGTGGTCCCTCCCCCTGGCCCAGCAAGTCCTGTGGTAGCTAAAGCGTAGTCCGCATTCATAAGATCTGCTGCACCTTTTGCCATTTCAATAACTGTGTTGACGTGAACCGTCCCTTTTTCTTCAAGAGTTTTAGAGTCAACACCCAAAATATTTTGCTTAATCTCCTTAGCATATGCTACAACACCACCTTTAAAATATTCACTTGCTCCGGGAACAGATGTAATTGCAGCAGCGATTTTGCCAGAAGTAAAGCTTTCAGCAGTGCAAAGAGTTAGATTCTTTCTGGATAAGATTTGGCCTATTTCTTCAACTTCATTATCCATAGACGTAAATATAAAACAGCTCCCTAAGGAGACGTCTTAATTACAAACTGAAATTTTCTTTTATTCGATATTAATCGATAGCAAGCCTTACTACTGTTGATTGATCACCTTGGCGCACCTCTACTAAGTAAATTCCCGAACTTAAATCGCTAACATTCATGTTTTGAACCATAGCAGTTGTTTCAAAGCTAGAAATAGTGCGACCACCTAAGTCCATAAGACTAACAGTGTGAACCCCATGTCTATCAATTACAATTTGAACATTTGTTGAAACTGGGTTTGGGTAAAGAGCAACATCGCCTTCCTCAAACACCTCATCAACTCCATCAGTAAACTGAATATCTAAACAATCTGCAAGATCTGTTACAGGCACTTTAAGATGAACGATTTCGTTAAGATCGACAGGATCCTCATCGCCTCTTACGTGAAGTCCTGGCTCAAAATCTCTTTGGTATATAATTTCTAAGTGATCACCTACATCAGGAGATATTGAACCAAATACACTTTCGTAATAATTGAATTCCAAATCTGGAGTAAGGTTACATGCGTTTTCAGTATTCCATGTGCCTCCGTTATCTGTAGAGTGTACCAAGTATAAGTGACGGTAGTTTTGGGATCCTGAAGTATATTCTTCGTTTACAGCAGAATAAGAAACGAAGATATCTCCATCTGCATTAGATGCCATGCTAGGAATACCAGCAAGATTCACGAAATAAGCTGCAATATCATCTTCTATATCAAGTGTACCACTCTCATCTAGATCGTATGCATAAGCAATGGTAAGGGAACTATCTACCCCGTAGCTTTCATTCCAATACTGTAGTCCATTTGTTCCTGGGAAGAAGCTAAAGTTTGCGTCAGTTGTATCTGCATCCATATAGTACATCGCGCCAAACACCATGTGAACTTGACCAAACTGATCTACGTGTATATCTCCAGAACCATCAGAATTTAGGTACTCTTGGAAAACCCCATCATCGTTATAATCATAACCTTGATCCTCAGGTAGACCAGAATCAACAACATAATTGTCTACTGGGAAATCAGCAACTGCCGTATACTCCCAGTTGTCACCATTATCCTCAGAAATCATAACGAATGTGTCCTCAAGGTCATTAAACACTGTAAACGCTACTACGCCGTCTCTAGCGTGAATTGCATATGTATCACCTGCGAATCCATTGAAATTTGTAGAATCTAATTCAGAAAAAGTATTCATCTCCCAAGTATCACCAGCGTCTAAAGAACGGTAGTAAAGAAGAGCTCCGTCTTGTCCTTGAAAAAGTGTTCCACCATTCCCTTCTGGAGTACTTACACAAATAACGTTTATAGTATTATTGTCTGGGCCTCCAATAGCAACTCTTGGCCAAAGATTACCAAATGGTCCATCGGAAGGAATTGAGGACTCAGCCCAAGCACCAGTTCCAATTTCTCTTTTTGCTATGTGTAGCGGCGTATCAATTCCAGGGTGAGAAATAACAATCTCGTGTCCTGAACCTGTATATGCTAGTGATGGCCAGCCAGTTTTCACACTCTCTATTCTTTCATACGGTTGTTCACTCCATTCTATTCCATCAAAGTGATTATAACCTGTTCCTCTATCGTCAAATGGAGTAATCTCTAAACTCATTGTCCAAGATGCAGAAACAGCATCGCCACTTCCTGCAATTCTATCGTCTATAGCAGCATTTGTTTGAAGGTCGTATTGAGTTAAACCTATTACTTGCCTTTCAACAACAAGCTCTCTAAGCTGAACAAATTCTGTATTTCCATGATTTGATGAGTTTAGTGGATTCTTTGGAATCTCATTAAAACCATCAAATGCTTTTTCTGGCATTGATACAGCAACCCTCGCTTCTGTTGCAATTTGGGGTATGTCATTTGAAAGGAAAGGTGACTTTTGTTGCTGTGCGTTTGTGCAAAGTCCATAGAGTAAAAATGCACCTAAAAAAAGTAGTTGTTGTTTCATGAAAGTCAGTTTAATTGACATTAACCCTACTAAACTAACTAAATCTTAGATGAAGAGAAAATTTTATCCTTTTAAAGTGGCCAAAAGCGTTTCCCTACCCTTCACAACTGCATCAAGTTCAACGTGAACTTCTGCATCAAGAGGAAGAAATACATCTATACGTGAGCCAAACTTTATAAAGCCTACCTCCTGCCCTGATTCAACCATATCGCCAGGCTGAACGTAGTGCTTAATCCTTCTGGCTACAGCCCCAGCAATCTGTCTAAATAGGACTTCGCCTTTAGGACTCTCGACAACAATTGTAGTTCTTTCGTTTTCTGTAGAACTCTTTGGGTGCCATGCTACCAGGTATTTTCCAGCATGATATACTGCATATCTAATCAAACCTGCCATAGGTGTCCATTGAACGTGAACATTTAAAGGACTCATAAATATGCTTACCTGAATGCGCTCATCCTTAAAGTATTCGGGCTCATGGACCTTTTCTATTACTACGATCTTGCCATCGCTGGGGCTTGTGATTTGGCCTTTGATATTATTAATCTCCCTAGAAGGAACCCTGAAGAATTGGATTACAAGGAGCCAAAATACTACCATCACTCCAGCTACTATGTATTGAACGAACTCTGATGAACCTAGTAGTTTAAAAGTGAAGACAACACCTAGCGCGAAAACAGCTGTGCTAAAAATAATTGAATATCCTTCTTTGTGAAGCTTCATATTGAAAGTAAGTAAAGTGTTAGTAATATGAAAGGCGCTGAGAGTAATAAGGCGTCAAATCTATCGAGAACTCCTCCGTGTCCTGGGAGAAGAGTTCCGCTGTCCTTGATACCTGCTTTGCGTTTGGCCTTACTCTCGATAAGGTCTGAAAAAGTAGCGAGAATTCCAACGCACAAACCTAGGAGAGCTCCAACTGAGGCCAAAATTAAAAAGCCGATTCCTGCTGAAACCAACGCTCCAATAATGGCCCCTTCCCAACTCTTTTTTGGCGAGACTTGTGGTGCTAAACCCTTGGGAATAATCTTTCTGCCAAGCACCATTCCTCCTAAATAGGCTGATGTATCATTAGCCCAAATTACACATAGCAAAGCCACACCATTCATACCCCTGTAAACAGAAGTATTTAATGAAAATTCTAAACCGTCATAATCAAAAAAACCCATACAAACTACAGATAATGAAGCAATGAGCAAGTAAATCACTCCTAGCTTTCCACCCATATTGTTTGACTTAAGCTCTCTAATTCCCAATATTGCAAATATTAGCCAAAGACCTATTGAAGTATACAAATTGTAAGATGTTGCAATCATTACAACAGCAACAAGAATTGCTCCTGTTATAGTTCTTGTTAAAATCTCACTCATGAGTTTAATAGACCCGAAGCTTGTTTCACGTAACCTTCGGGCACCTGAAGGTCAACTTCAACTGAAGCAAAACCAACACCAGTATAGCTGCTACATTGTCTATTAATTACAACACACGGGATTTGGTTTTCTTCTAAAAGAGACTTGCGCATCTCAACTCCAGAAGCAAATGAATCGCTGTAAATAGTCACCCAATTGGTCATTCCTCAGTCGACTGTTCTGTTGCACTACTAGGTCTTGGTCCCAAAATTTTTTCAACGTCCTCTTTATAGATCACCTCGTGTTGAAGAAGAGCAGATGCTAATTCATCTAGCTTAGCTCTGTTAGAAAGAAGAATATCCTTGGCCTTAGTGTATGCTCTTTCGATTACAGCACTCACTTCTTCATCGATAATTTTTGCTGTTGCTTCAGAATATGGCTTGGTAAACGTTGCATCTCCTCTAGAGTCATAATAACTGATATTACCAATTTTCTCATTTAACCCGTATACAGTAACCATTGCTGATGCTTGACGAGTTACTTTTTCTAGGTCGCTAAGAGCTCCTGTAGAAATCTTACCAAAAACAACCTGTTCTGCAGCACGGCCACCAAGGGCCGCGCACATCTCGTGAAATATCTGCTCAGTAGTAGTAATTTTTCTTTCATGAGGCATATACCATGCTGCACCTAAGCTTTGGCCTCTTGGAACAATGCTCACTTTTACAAGAGGTGAAGCAAATTCCATTAGCCAACTCACAATAGCGTGTCCAGCCTCATGGAAAGCAATGGTCTTTTTCTCCTCTGGGGTAATAACTCTTGAACGCTTTTCTAGACCACCGACAATTCTGTCAATTGCCTCGTCAAAATCTTTGTGACTCACAGTTTTCTTGTTACTTCTTGCAGCAAAAAGAGCAGCTTCATTGCAGACGTTAGCAATATCAGCTCCACTAAATCCTGGAGTTTGATTTGAAAGTCTCTCAATGTCCACCGATTTATCTAGCTTAAGTGGCTTTAAGTGAACCTGGAAAATTGCACTACGTTCATTTACGTCTGGCATATCGACAATAATTTGTCTGTCGAAACGGCCGGCACGCATTAGTGCCTTATCTAGTACATCAGCTCTATTTGTTGCGGCTAGTATGATAACACCTGAGTTTGTGCCAAACCCATCCATCTCAGTTAGTAACTGGTTTAGTGTGTTTTCTCTCTCGTCGTTAGAACTGAAACTCGTGTTTTTTCCACGTGCTCTACCAATTGCGTCAATCTCATCGATGAATATGATTGCTGGTGCTTTTTCTTTGGCCTGCTTAAAGAGGTCTCTTACCCTAGAAGCTCCAACACCGACAAACATTTCTACGAAATCAGATCCGCTTAGACTGAAGAAAGGAACATTAGCCTCTCCAGCTACTGCTTTTGCTAATAATGTCTTACCAGTTCCTGGAGGTCCTACAAGTAGTGCACCTGTAGGAATTTTAGCTCCTAATTTGGTGTACTTAGATGGGTGCATCAAGAAATCTACAATCTCTTCAAGTTCCTCCTTAGCTTCGTCAACGCCAGCTACATCTTTGAATGTGATATTTGTTGATTCACCTTTTTCGAAAACTTTGGCCTTTGACTTTCCAATACTGAAAATTTGATTTCCACCTGGGGCTCCTCCTCCCATGCGCCTCATGATGAACATCCATCCAGCAATCATTATGAAAAGGAATAATATCCAAGAGAACATTTGCTGTCCCCATTCGTTGATAGGCTCGTACTTAGCAGCAAATCCGTGATTTTCTTGTAATGCTTTGAAGTCATCTAAATAACCGTCACCTGGAGGCATTGAAAACCATCTGTCTGGACCCTTATCGTAGATGTTCTTCATTAACGACCCACCATCATCTCTTCTAGATTCATCTGCTGTTGCCTTTCCCTTGTCATTGAAGAACACTTGATATGTGTGACCGTCGTGAGTAACTTTTTCAACCTCACCTTTTTCAACTAATTCCTTGAATTCAGAAAACTGAATTTCTTTTCCTCCTCCAGAAGAATTCATGAAAATCATGGCGAGTAGAGAAAGTCCAACTAGACCATAAATCCAGTAAAAACTAAACCCTCCGCCTTTTGGTGGTTCCGGAGATTTTCTAGGAGAGCGCTTTCTTGTCACTTTTCTCTTAGTTGTCTTTGTAGCCTTTGGCGCTACTTTCTTCTTACCCTCACTCATACTTCTACAGTTTCAATTTTTCTAATATCTGCGTCTCCCCAAAGCTCCTCGAGACCGTATCTTGTTCTTGCTTCTTCGTGAAATACGTGGACTACTACATCAAAGAAATCAATTATTGCCCATTCTCCATTTCTAAGTCCCTGGACAGATATTGGCTTATCACCTAATGTCTCCCAACAAACTTTTTCTACAGAACGAGCAAGAGCTTCAACTTGAGTATGGCTTGTACCGTGAGCAATTACTAAGTAAGAAGAGATTGCATGTACTACATCTCTCAAGTCGATGATAGTGATATCAAGTCCCTTTACGTCATCAAGCCCTTTTACTACAGCGTCGAGTAAGGCTTCTGGTGGTGTCATAGACAATTTATTCATGCGCAGAATTGAGTGTCAAAGTTACTACTTTTGACAGTCAAGATGATTCACAATGAAAGTGAAATAGAAACGCGCCATGGAAGGCTCAAAAGGATATACCTAGCGGAGGTTGATAGCACCAATGATTACGCTATGAAAATTCTTAGAAAAAACCCTCTTTTTGCTTCTAGCTCAAATGGTTTTCTAGTCACTACTTCTGAGCAAACAAAAGGCAAAGGCCAAAGAGGGAATATTTGGTCTTCTGCACCAGATTTAGACCTTACCATGACTTGGGTAGTACAGAAGCCGCCAAAAGTAGCTGTAATTGTATTCAACATGGCTGCGGCACTTGCAACTGGCAAGGGGATAAGACAGGCAGTAAAGGAATCAATTAATGTTGATTTGCCTAGTGTATCACTTGCTGTAAAGTGGCCAAATGACGTTATGATTTGGGCTAATGGAAGCTATAGAAAAATAGCTGGGATATTGTTGGAAAATCACTGGAGAGGAGAAACTTGGACAGCATCTACAGTAGGAATAGGTGTCAATGTTAAATCTAGACGAATAGCTCTTGGCTACAATGCAGTCAGCATTTCTGAGGTATTGAGCGAAGATCTTGAACCCGAACGATTAGAATTACCTATATTAAACCATCTCCTAGATTATATAGATTTATTAAAAAAAGAAGGAGGTGCTGAAAGGATTATAGAAGAGTTTAACGCTGAATTGTATGGGCGTGGAGAATTAAGAGAATACGAAGTTGGTGGCGCAAAGTACCTGGGGATTTTGACTAAAATTGACGAAGAGGGAATTGGAGTTTTCGAGTGGGAGACAATTAATAACACACCTCCTCCTAGACTACATTCCTCAGAGGTTAAGTGGGTATTTAGCCTTCATACCTATTGATATCTTATCAAAGAGCCCTTTCAAAGCTGGCTCAACCATCATTCTTGTAAAAGGATTTACTTCAGCATCCGATCTAACGTAACACGAGCAACCACTTTCAGTTGCTTCTGCGATTACTTCAAGAGAAAACTTGACAGGCGTTGGTGCCACAGTATTCATTTTCAAGATTACGAATCCAACATGAGCAGATGAATCCATTGCTAGATGGACTGCTACTCCGCCAGTAACTTTAAATGAACATTTATCACCATCTGCAACGAACTCTTTAACTGTTCCGTCTGGCAAGAGTCCGCCAAGATTATCTAGATTAGTGATCTCTGCTCCAAGATCTACTGGTGAAACACCCAGTTCAACTTTAGGGCCTACAAATTCTACCATCTTATTTATCTCTAGATTCGCTCCATGCTACAGGATCAGAAGACCATGAGTCAAGGTCTTCTTTTTGGGCTTCAGTAATATAACCTGACCTCAATGCTTCCTCTAGCATAATTGGGTAATCAGTTAGAGAGAAGTATTGGCACTCGCTATTTTTAAATCTCTCAACTGCGTCACCAAAACCATATGTAAAGAATGCAAGTAATCCTTTTACCTCGAGGCCTACCTCACGAAGAGCATCAACAGCAGAAAGACTGCTTTTACCTGTAGAAATCAAATCTTCTATCACAAAAACAGAAGAGAATCCACTGTAATCACCCTCAATGCGTTGGCCAGTTCCATGTGCCTTTGCAGAAGCTCTGACATAGATGAAAGGAATTCCCAGTTCTTGTGCAATTAGTGCTCCCAATGCGATACCGCCTGTTGCGACCCCTGCAATAGCTTCGGGCTTGCCAAATCTCTCTTCAATTTGTTCTGTTGCCAATTGGCGAACAAAAGTTCTAATTTCTGGATGACTAAGGATCCTCCTATTATCACAGTATATAGGAGACTTTCTACCACTAGCCCAAGTAAAAGGATTATCAGGTGATAACTGTATTGCTTTGATTCGTAACAAAAATTCAGCTACCTTTCGTTGATTCTCACCACTATTCGACATGTCACAAAGGTACGTTGTATTTATGCTGAACCGTAGGGTAAGTTTCCACCAAATGGAGACTGAAGCCAAGCCTGTCGAAGGAGGCCCTAAGACATATTGGAATCCTGATAAAAAGGAACTCAAAGACCTAACGAAATTTCTTAAAGCGAACCCTCTAGTTAGGGAAGTTGAAATCCACAGCAAAAATATCGAGAAAACATGGATGAACTACTGCATGAATTATTTTGAGGTAGTTTCTGCTGGAGGTGTTGTGGTTAACCAAAGGGGAAATGTACTTTGGATTTTGCGCAATGGTCACTGGGACATTCCTAAGGGAAAGGTCGAGATGGGAGAAAAGCTTGAAGAAGCCGCATTAAGAGAGGTGACAGAAGAAACTGGGATTAAAGATCTCAAAATCATTGACGATTTAATCACTACCTACCATACGTATGAAATTGATGGAGTAGTGCATCTTAAAACTACGTTTTGGTATGCAATGGAGCATGCGATGGGCGAAACCGTTGGCACGCCCCAAGACATAGAAGGAATTACAGAGGTAAAGTGGATGAAGATGCCTATTTCTGAAAAGGTTTGGGCTAGTTCTTTTGGAAGCATACGCATGGTCATTGATTCTGCCGTGATGAAAATACCTCTACTTAGGAAGAATCTCTAAATATTTCCCTAAGCCCAAACTCGGCAAAGGAGCTGCGTAATTGTATATGTCCAAAGCAGGAGTAACAACTACTACCTGAGGCACTGAGTTTATATCCAACCCATTCATCCAACGTGCATCCGTACCAACCCATCTAACTACTTCAGAAGTATTTTCCCTGTTTCGCAATACCTTTTGCCAATTTTCTTCGTCGCCATCAATGCAAAGGATTACAAATCTTATGTCGTCTCTTTTGATCCCAATGGTTTCACTTATGGATCTAAAAGCTCCCCACTCTCTTTGGCTTGCCATGCTTTCGTGCTTGACCACAAGAATTGCCGTCCACTTTCCGTATAGCTCATCTACATAAACTATATCCATTGATGGAGTAGTCCATCTTCTGTCTAGGAAATTCTTAGAAGTAAAAAAATCATCACTTGACCTAGATCTAATTTTACCTATTTCAGTAGAGTGAAAACGCGCCCACCATCCTGATGTCATTTGACTTGGGGCATTGAGATCCCACCACCACATTGCTAGTTGAGCTTGTTCAGTAGAGCAACCTAGAATTTTTGCAATAGCTTCAACGTTTCCCTCGGCAACGAAGGTGTTCAGCTCTTTCCTATCGTACTCAAACCAATCGAAATGCACCTCAGCCCAAGACTGAACCCAACCTGGTGATTTTAAAAGTTCGTGTAAACTCCTACCGTTTTCCATCCCTCCCTGACTAACCCAAGATCCCCTCAAATCGGAAGTCTGCTCTCCACTTTCTCTGCGCCACTTCCAATTGAGAGCCATTACGAGGTCTGTATAATAGGGAGAGTTTGCTATTAATTCCTGTTCAATAACACTTGTAAACTCCGCGTGGAATAAAGCGTCAAGTGAATCGAGATATTTATTATTCACAAGCATGGTTGCTCCTCCAACTGCGCCAGATTGGGCCATTCTATCATATGCTGATAGATAGTTTAATTCATCTACCTTATTTTTAAATTCTTCATAGACGCTTAACGCACTTTCATCTGAAGAATATGAATATCGAGCAGGCACTCCTCTGAGTTTAGTCGGTCCATTTTGAGGATGATGAAGTAAGAGTTTATCGCTAGATTTTGGATTAATTACTGCTCTCCAAGCCCAAGGTGCAGATTCCAATACTATAACTCTTTCTCCTTTTGTAGGCCAAATCGGCAAAGTAAATCCTCCATTGGCGTCTACTGTGATCATTTCAACAAATTCCCTTTCACCAGTTAGCGCCTCTACCTCTTCATATAGATATATGAATTGTGGTGGTTGATATGGGAAGTCAGAGAGTTGCCCAGAGGTTTGAGCTAAAATCGGAAAAGCAAAAAATACATTAAAAAATAATGAAGCTACCGCTCTCAATCCCATCATCTACTTAATAAATTCAAGCGCGGCAGATGGCACAAATGCGCTAACATCACCTCCATTAGCAATAATTTCTCTCACTATTGTAGACGAAATAAAAGAGAACTCCTCCTTGGTAAACAGAACAATCGTTTCAAGAAAAGGAGAAAGTTTTTTTGTCATTTGGGCTATCGTGCGTTCGTATTCAAAGTCCGAAGAATTCCTGACACCTCTAAGAAGCCATCCCGCTTCTACTTCCTTGCAAAAGTCAGCACTAAGACCGCTAAAAGACCTTACCTGCACCGATGGTAAATCTGCAAATACCACTTCTAGCATTGCCACCCTCTCTTCGTTTGAGAACCTGCTTTTCTTAGTAGAATTAACACCTACAGCGACAATGATTTGGTCAAAGAGTGGTGCAGCACGTCTCACAACATCCTCATGCCCCAAGGTAATTGGGTCAAATGATCCTGGGAAAACTGCAATTCTCATAATTCGAAGGTAAAGAAACTAAAGTGTACATGGCCATATTTTCTCATCTCAACAAATCCTGGTATTCCATTGAAATTGTATGAATCACCGTGTTCTAGGATAAACAAACCGTCCTGAGACAACACTCCAGAAGTGTTTACCGACTCGGGAATTTTGGCTAGATTTTTCAAATCATATGGTGGGTCTGCAAATACCAAATCATATCTTCCTCCTACTCCTTCTAAAAACTTAAAGGCATTCATGTTTATAACCTTCGCTCCATCATACCCCAACTCTTCAAAGCACGATTTTATGTAAGCACAAGCATTTCTCTGCTTTTCAATTACCGTAATTGACGTAGCACCACGACTTGCACATTCCATACCCACTATTCCTGTTCCGGCAAATAAATCTAGAACTCTTGCACCATCCAGCTCTATCCTAGATCTCAATAAATTGAATAATCCCTCTCGTGCAAAATCTGTAGTAGGCCTGCCCTTAAAGGATTTCATGGGCTTGAACCTTCTACCCCTCCAGGTGCCTCCTGTTATCCTCACTCAGAAATAAGTTTAAGTCCATGCATTGCGCTATCATCACCCCCAAGAACTTCTACTTCCTCAAAAAATCTCTTCATAGACAAGGCCAAATCGCCTGCACCCTCTCCCATCAAGTGTACCCTTAAATCACCCGGTTTTAATCCGTCCCTGTGCATTGCATTAACAATATTGTAAAGCATGCTGTCCGTCAAACCTGAACCAGTTGCACCAACATAGGTAGGTACTCCTCCTTTTGCCGCAACTATATCTGCACCCTTAAAACCAGCGTCTACATAAACCACCCATTTATTAGTATTCCTAGAACTTACTACAGCTGCTTTTAGTAAAGCAGCTTGTTGACTAACCCTCAATGCCTGAGGAAATGATTTTGTGACTGCTTCCTCCCAAGCCGAATCTCCTGATTCGATAATAACAGGCTGTGTTTCGATACTATCTAAATGCTGAATTCTGAGCGCGACTTCTTCATTTGGTGCGTTGTGTAGTCTGTACCAATTCTCGGCTACTTTCATGTTCGATTCTACAACAATAGAAGGTATCATTGTAGCAGAAAGAAAGGACCTTGAGAATGAGATTTGGCCTACATTTTTAAATCGAGATTGGAGAAATTGGACAACTTCAGAAAGCATGGATGGCCTTCTTATTTCCCTTGATCCATAATCCCATACCTGGGAGCCATCGAACCCTTCGTGCATACTTCCCCACTGTACAAAACTTCCATCCCATCTAAGCAAAAGCTGCGACGGATTAGTTGCGCCAGTTTCCATCAGTGTGAGCCTCAGTTAACGACCCAAACCTAAGCGTATCTTTCTTCACCTTTTCCCTTCCAAACGGAGTTGGGTCTTGTACTACAATTGTAGGTTGCCATAATCCACCCACCTCAACAGCAGAAGTACTCATAATAAATCGCTCGCCTGTTTTTGGGTTGAATGACATTGCATCTAAATCAAACTTTGGAAGCTTAGCTCCAGCACGAACTTCATCTGTTAAGTTCTCTGCGAAAAAGCTAGTGTAAAGCGTATCTCTGATCTTATAAGGACTGTTGTCCTCCTCAATAGATTTCAACAATGAGTCAGAAGTAGTTTCAAGCCCAATAGCAATTGAGTCTAAATCTGCTCGCTTGACAATGTAACCAAGTTCAGCACTTCTATTTTCATTTAGAGTGTCGTGAAACGAACCCATGTTAAACGTCACAGGCATTACATCAGCGTGGACAAAAATTGCCAACGAGTCAAAATTCGGAGCATATGTTCCTCTTACTGACTTATGTGCAAGTTGAATGTCTCTGATATCCTTAAGTTGTTGAATAGTTTGCGCCTCAACCTTCTTCTTCGTCTCTCTGAATTCAATTTCCTCAGAGATTGAATAAATCACAGCATATCCTATACCTAGAGCTAGAACAACTCCACCCATCATTATAGACTTGTACTTCTTTGCATCTAGTTTGTTTAAAACTTCTGGAAGAGCAATTACTCCAACTCCGATTAGCGATAGTGCTGCGAGCAACATTGAGTGTGGCTGACTCTCAAGCCCATCTCCCATTAAACCTGAGATGTATGAGATAAGCGCAACAAGGCCAAAAACCAAAAGAAGCGAAGAAATGATATACTTGGAAATATCGTGTTTCATTTTAATTTCTTTTCGAGCAACGAAATTACAACAATCATTGTCATCTCCCGTGTACCTTTAGCCTTAGAATGCCGTCTACTTCTCCACAAGAACTTTCACAGCGATTAAAGGGTCATTTCCCCCATGTTCCAACTGAAGGCCAAGAGAGGTTAATGGAGGCCTTTTCCCGTTTCCTTTTTTCGGACAAGCCCAAATGTACTCTCTTGGTTAAAGGATATGCCGGTACAGGAAAAACCACATCAATAGGAGCCATAGTTCGAACACTTATTGAAATTAGCAAAACATTTGTAATGCTAGCCCCAACTGGTAGAGCAGCAAAAGTGATGGCATCTTATAGTGGAATAAATGCTCACACAATACACCGATGTATCTACAGGGCCCAAACCGGTTCAGACGGTGAACGAGGTTATACAATTGCTGAAAACAGATTCAAAAATGCCGTATTTATTGTAGACGAAGCATCTATGATTGGCGCTGACACCGGATTGCTCGACGACTTGATGCAATACGTGTTTTCAGGAAGGGGATGCAAGTTAATTTTAGTTGGTGATGGCGCTCAACTTCCACCAGTAGGATGTGTTACGAGCCCTGCATTGGATTTGGCCTACATGAGATCAGGTTTTCAATTGACTGTAGCAGAAGTTGAACTAACAGAAGTTGTTAGGCAGGAACTTAATAGTTCGATTTTAATCAATGCCCACTCTTTAAGGGTATGTATCGATGACTCAGAACCCCGATCAAGGGTTAGCATTCCTAAAATCAACCTAGAAGCAGGCCCAGATGTCATCAAACTTAGCGGAGAAGATTTACAGGAAACAATTGAAAGCCTTCACACCAAATACGGTGAGGATGGTGTTGTTATCATTACTCGTTCAAACAAGCGAGCTGTCCTTTTCAACCAACAGATTAGAAAACGCATCCTTTGGCAGGAGGATGAAATCAATATTGGAGATAGACTGATGGTGGTAAAAAACAACTACTATTGGCTCAGAGAGTACGACGAAATTTCAGACGAATTAATAGCAAATGGAGATATTGTTGAAGTTGTCCAAATCCTTGACAGGTTTGAGAGATACGGTTACGAATTTGCTGAGGTAGATTTGGTACTCGTCGATCTCGAAAATTCACCCCACCTGAGTTTGACAATAATGACGACTATTTTGAACGACAATAAGCCATCACTGTCTTTGTCAGAGAACAAGGAATTGTACAAAAAGATCGCAGACAACTATATTGACCTAGGGAGTAAATCAAAGATTCATGCCGCTGTCATCAGAGATCAATGCTACCAAGCACTTCAAGTGAAATACGCCTACTCTCTTACTTGCCACAAAGCCCAAGGTGGACAATGGCCAGCAATCATCCTAGAACAAGGGTATATCACCGAAGAAATGATGGATAGAGAATGGATTAGATGGCTTTACACCGGGTTTACAAGGGCTGTGAATGAACTGTATTTATTGAACTTTAACCAGAAGTTTTTTTAAATAAAAAACCCGCCAGAAGCGGGTTTTTCAATGTTACAAACTTAAATGCTTAAGCCATCCTAGCTTTAAGCTCAGAGTCAATTGCTTCAAGGAATTCTTCAGTTGTTAGCCAATGCTCTGATGTCATGTCCTTTCCGTGGATTAGAAGGGCAAGATCCTTTGTCATTCTTCCACCCTCTACAACGTCAATACATACTTGTTCAAGTGTATCTGCGAAGTTTCGAAGAGCTTCGTTTCCATCAAGCTTACCTCTGAAGTTTAGCCCTCTTGTCCAAGCAAAGATTGAAGCTATAGGATTAGTTGACGTTTTGTTCCCCTTTTGGTGTTCGCGGTAGTGACGAGTCACTGTTCCGTGAGCTGCCTCAGCCTCCATTGTCTTTCCATCTGGAGTAACAAGAGTTGAAGTCATAAGGCCAAGTGAACCGAATCCTTGTGCTACTGTGTCCGACTGAACATCTCCGTCGTAGTTCTTACAAGCCCATACAAAGCCACCATTCCACTTAAGTGCAGCTGCGACCATATCGTCAATTAGACGGTGCTCGTAAGTAATACCTGCAGAGGCAAATCTTTCAGCAAATTCAATTTCGAAAACTTCTTGGAAAATATCCTTAAAACGGCCATCGTAAGCTTTAAGAATAGTATTCTTAGTACTTAGGTAAAGTGGCCAACCCTTAGAAAGAGCTTGATTCATACAGCTACGAGCGAATCCGTAAATACTCTCGTCAGTATTATACATGCTCATGGCAACACCACCTAAACCCTCGAAATTAAACACCTCCCACTCTTGTGCTTCACCTCCATCTTCAGGAACGAAAGTCATTGTGAGTTTTCCCTTTCCTTTTATAACTGTATCAGTTGCCTTGTACTGGTCGCCAAAAGCGTGACGGCCAATGCAGATTGGCTGAGTCCAACCTGGAACAAGACGAGGAACATTCTTCATAATGATTGGCTCACGGAAAACTGTTCCTCCGATAATGTTCCGGAGAGTTCCGTTTGGCGAGCGCCACATCTTCTTAAGATCAAACTCCTCTACTCTTGCTTCATCAGGAGTAATTGTCGCACACTTAATTCCTACGTTGTGCTCCTTAATTGCGTTTGCTGCGTCAATTGTGATTTGGTCGTCAGTCTCATCACGCTTTTGAACGCTCAAATCGTAGTATAAAAGTTCAACATCTAGGTAAGGAAGAATCAACTTATCCTTGATGAATTGCCAAATGATGCGAGTCATTTCATCGCCATCAATCTCAACTACTGGGCTATCTACTTTAATCTTCTCCATGACTATTATGCTAGTTCACGAGTGCTGAAATAAAATGCTCCTTCAATTGCAGCATTTTCGTCAGAATCAGATCCGTGAACTGCATTAGCAGCAATACTTTCAGCAAAATCCGCACGAATAGTTCCTGGTGCCGCCTCTGCAGGATTTGTAGCTCCAATTAGCTCTCTGAAATCAGCAACTGCATTGTTCTTCTCAAGGATAGCAGCAACGATAGGACCTGAAGACATGTATTCTACAAGCTCTCCGTAAAAAGGACGCTCAGCATGTACTGCGTAGAATGCTTGTGCATCAGCCTTTGTAAGCTGAGTCCACTTCATAGCCTTGATTGTATATCCAGCGCCAATGATGCGGTCGATAATTTTTCCTGTATGTCCAGATGCAGTTGCATCTGGCTTAATCATAGTAAATGTGCGATTAGTCGCCATGGTTTTATTAATTGTTTGGGAGTGCGAAAATAGTACACATTATCTTTACACTATGGATTTGAAGGAAATTACTGTACAAGCGCCTCATACTTCAGAAGAAGCAATGGCCATAGAAAATAAATACGGAGCACATAACTATCATCCTTTACCAGTTGTTTTAAATAGAGGTAAGGGTGTTCATTTATGGGATATTGAAGGTAATAAGTATTTTGATTTTCTCAGTGCTTACAGTGCTGTAAATCAAGGCCATTGTCATCCAAAAATTATTGATGCATTAAAAAATCAATCCAATATATTAACATTAACATCAAGAGCGTTTCACAACGATATATTGGGTATATATGAAAAGTTTATTACAGAGGTGTTTGGATATGAGAAGGTATTACCAATGAACACGGGTGTTGAAGGAGGTGAAACCGCAAACAAACTAGCAAGAAAGTGGGGATACCTAAAAAAAGGAATCCCAGAAAATGAAGCAATAATTTTATTTGCAAAAGGAAACTTTTGGGGTAGAACTTTAGCAGCAATCTCAAGTTCTGATGACCCTCTATCGTATACTGGATTTGGCCCATATATGCCTGGTTATAAACTAATCAACTACAATGATTTAGTCGATTTAGAAAATCATCTCCAAAATAAAAATGTTTGTGCATTTATGGTCGAACCAATTCAAGGAGAAGCAGGAGTAGTAATGCCAGATGATGGATACTTATACGGTATTAAAAAATTATGTAAAAAGTACAATGTTTTATTTATTGCTGATGAGGTTCAAACCGGAATTGGAAGAACTGGTAAAATGCTAGCGACAGATTATGAAGATGCAAAACCAGATATTTTAATACTTGGTAAAGCATTGTCTGGTGGTGTCTTTCCAGTATCAGCAGTTCTTGCAGATAATTACATAATGAATTGCATCAAACCTGGTGAACACGGTTCAACTTTTGGTGGAAACCCATTAGCCTGTAGGGTAGCAATTGCTGCATTAGAAGTTATAATCGATGAGAAATTGTCAGAAAATGCTATGGCACTAGGCAAGCAATTCAGATCAGCAATGAATGATCTTATTGCTGAAACCGATCTAATTAAACTTGTAAGAGGTCGTGGATTATTGAACGCCATCGTAATAAACGACACACCAGATTCATCCACTGCTTGGGATATCTGTATTAAGCTAAAGGACAATGGCCTTCTTGCTAAACCTACTCATGGGAATATTATCCGTTTTGCTCCTCCACTAGTAATAAATGAGGATCAATTAGGCGAATGTATTGCCATCATACGCAAGACCATATTAGAGTTTAATCAATAAAGCCCTGCTCACGCATCCAGTCGTCGTTGTAAATCTTTGCGACGTAGCGCGATCCGTGGTCATGAAAAAGTACTACCGGAAGATCTAATGGTTTTAGCTCATCCTTGAGCTGACGCAGGGCCTGAATCGCAGAGCCACAAGAATAACCCAGGAACAATCCCTCCTTTCTAGCCAGATCTCGTGCAGCTAATGCCCCATCTTTATCAGTTACCTTTTCAAAGTGATCAATAAGATCAAATTTTACGTTAGCAGGGAGAATATCCTCACCTATTCCTTCTGTCAGATAACTGTAGATTTCGTTTTCATCGAATTCGCCTGTTTCTAAATATTTTTTGAAAACAGACCCATAAGAATCGACACCCCAAATCTTAATGTCCGGATTTTTCTCTTTTAGATATTTAGCCACACCAGAAATGGTACCTCCTGTTCCAACACCTACAATAAAATGGGTGATTTTTCCCTCTGTTTGTTTCCAAATTTCAGGACCAGTGCTCAAGTAGTGAGCCTTACCATTGCTAAGATTATCGTACTGATTACACCAAAAACTGTTTTCAATTTCGTTATTCAGTTTTTCTGCAACGCTATAATAACTATCGGGATGATCTGGAGCAACTGCCGTAGGGCAAACGTGAACAATAGCTCCTAAAGCTCTCAAAACATCCACCTTTTCTTTACTCTGCTTACAGTTTGTTGTACAAATAAGCCTGTACCCTTTTATGATTGCTGCAAGGGCTAAACCCATGCCAGTATTTCCAGAAGTACACTCTATAATTGTTCCTCCAGGTTTCAATTTTCCCTCTGCTTCTGCGTCCTCAACCATTTTAAGAGCCATTCTATCCTTTACGCTATTTCCGGGGTTGAAATATTCAACCTTTGCATATACGTCACAAGGGAAGTCCTCAACGATTTTATTTAACTTAATCATAGGTGTATTCCCAATAGCACCAAGGATATTATCGTGTACGTTTTTGGCTTTATTCATGCTGCAAAAGTAAGTATTTAGTACCTTTCGAAAATATGAGGATTTCGAGCAAATTAGCTAGTAAAATGAGAGAGGGTACCACTTCAAATGGTGGTCAAAAGTCTTGGGCTAAGCCAGTTGTTCGAATAGCCACTGCAGGTGTGGCATTGGGAATTGCCCTCATAATAATCTCAACTGCAATAGTCCAAGGTTTCCAATTGGAGATTAAAAATTTAGTAATTGGATTCAACTCTCATATCCAATTAACACCAACTTCATCTGAGAACACATTCGTCCTAATAGACGACAGTCTAATGACTGAATTTGAATCAATTGATGGAGTAGAGAAAATCAATACTCTTCATTTGAGTCCAGGTTTATTAGAAACTAAAAATTCTGTAAAAGGTGTAACTATTAAAGGTCTTAGCGATTCAACCATGGTTGCCAATTAATTGACAAGAGGTGCACTACCATCAACCGAAACAGAAATCGTACTTTCTGAAGTTCTTGCAAACAGACTAATCCTAGAACTTGGCGACAGAGTTAGTATTTACATCGTAGAGAATAGAGAATCAGTAAAACCCAGGACGCTTAAAGTGTGCGGCTTTTACGACACTGGCCTACTCGAATACGACGAAAAATTCGTCTTTGTATTACCTGCATTGCTCCAAAATGCTGGATCTGCTGGAGTAAAGGCCACAATCAAAATTGAAGGTGGAAAAGCCAAAGGAAAGGTCTTTGGGAAGAACGAGTTTATGGAAAGACCTTGGGATTTTTGGGTTCCAAAAAAGCCAAACCTAGAAACCGACACAACTACAAATTTCCTATTCATAGCAGGCGGCACAGAATCAGCTGATACAGCATACTTAAACTTCATAAATGGAAGTTGGGAAGTAACCCAAGGCAAAGGATCAAACCACTTGTTTTGCAATGGCTATGAAATCCATTTAAAAGAGCTGGAAGCCATAGAATATGTAGAAGAGGCCACTATATACAGGCTCCCCTTCGACACTCCTAATAGGCTCAGAACTTTAAGCATTTTCAGGCAAAGTCCAGAGATTTTTAATTGGCTTGGGATGCTCGATATAAATGTAGTTCTCATAACTGGCCTAATGATTTTAATCAGCATCATAAACATGGTGAGCGCACTACTAATCACAATTCTTGAGAAGCGTGCAGAAGTTGGCCTTTTAAAGGCTTTGGGCCTAAGGGATTCAATTGTAATTTCAACCTTCGTCAATTATTCTGCTCGAATAATCTTTACTGGTTTTATGGCTGGCAACATACTTGGGTTTGGTGTGTGTCTAGCCCAAACCTACACCGGCTTCATCACACTCGACCCTGCTGCATATTACATTTCAGTTGTACCAATTAAGCTCGATTTGATGCATCTTCTTTCAATAGAATTTATTGCATTTGTTTGCTGCGTTATTGCAATGTTCATACCTGCACTTTACAGCACTAGAATTCACCCATCAACTGCTTTGAGAATTAAGGAATGAGGTATCTGCTTGCTATATTTTTGACTGGGTCCACTCTCCTAGCCTGCTCGCAAAAGTCGAGTAATAGAGTTGTTTTAGGGAATGAAAAACTGGAAGAATATCTTCCATATTTAGAAGAAAAAAGAGTAGCTGTAGTTGGAAATCATACGTCTGTGATTAAGGCTGACATAGAAGATACCCACACACATTTAGTAGACACACTTCTTTCATTAGAAGTGGATATAGTTAAAGCATTTGCACCCGAACATGGGTTTAGAGGAAAGCGAGCAAATGGAGAACATATAGTTGATGGAATTGACCCGGAAACTGGACTCAAAATACTTTCTCTTCACGGCAAGCATAAAAAACCCTCTCCTGAAAGTTTAGGTGATATTGATGTCATTGTGTTCGATATTCAAGATGTTGGAGCTCGATTCTACACATACCTCAGCACTTTACTTCTAGTTATGGAGTCTGCAGCAGAAAATGGAGTTAAAATTATTGTTCTTGATAGACCAAACCCACACTGCCATCATGTTAAAGGCCCTATGCTAGATCCCAAATTCAAATCATTTGTAGGTCATGCTCCAGTTCCTGTAGTTCACGGCATGACCCTAGGTGAAATAGCCCAAATGGCTAATGGTGAAGGTTGGCTTTATGGAGGAATTAAAGCTGACCTAGAAGTAATCAAATGTTCAGAGTACACTCGTACAACTAAATACTCATTACCTATAGCGCCAAGCCCCAACCTTCCATCAGACCAAAGCATTGCTTTATACCCTTCACTTTGCTTTTTCGAGCCAACTGCAATAAGCATAGGCAGAGGTACTCCCACTCCATTTGAAATTGTAGGATATCCTGGTAACACTGGTGGAGATTTCACTTTTACACCAAAATCAACACCTGGAGCTTCACCCAATCCCAAACACAAAAACAAACTTTGCCGCGGTGAGGATCTAAGCGACATAGTAACCACTTGGGATTTGAGCATTTTACACGGTTATGCAAATATGTTCCGAGGTGAAAATGGAACAATAGAAGGGTTTTTCACCTCAACAAGCTTCTTTGACAAACTCGCAGGAACAGACAAACTAAGGCTAAGCCTTGAAGAGGGTTTATCATTGAAAGAAATTGAGACAACTTGGAAAGACGATATAGATGAATTCAAAATCGCACGCGAGCCATATCTACTATATCCATAGTAAACACTATCTTCGCTTACTATGAAAACTATGAGAATATCATTAATCGCTTATATTACAATAGCTACAATTGCAAGCTGCACAAAGCACGACGACTTCAAAAACACTCTTTTCGACTGCGAATGTGGAAGGTTGAACGTTAATGACAGAGACATTACTCTCAGATTAGCTGAAGGCTACAACCCAGATACTTCAAACACTGATCTTTGGAGATACCATGTTGTTGCAGATTACAGGACAGAAGAAGAGCAAACCAACCACACTCCAAGTGAAGATCTTGACTTCATAGTTGATATGGAATACGATGAAAATAGCTCTGACGAAGATGCTGTAGATGTTCTTACTGCAACATTTATAGAACTTAGCGATGCTGATATTTGGGAGATTACTGATGGTGAGGTGAGCGTAAGCCAAGGTGATTCGACACACACTCTGACTTTCTCTGATGTCATTGCTGACGGAAGGCAAATAAACGGAGAGTTTACTGTAAGTATTCAATAAAATATTTTAGCCCAAACAAAAAGCGCCGTCCTTTTGAAGAACGGTGCTTTTTTATTGATTTTTATTGAATTCTAGGCAAAAAACTCCATTGAACATCAATGGCAAAAAACAAGATGAAATTAAGTAATTTTGCAACTCGTTTTCATGGATTCAATTCAGATGAATAAGTACAAAAGTTATAAAAATCAAATAGAACAGAGAGCAAGTGAGGGATTACATCCTTTACCAATTGATGGAGCGGATTTGGTTGCTGAGCTTATTTCACAGATCAAGGAAAAAGACCATGAACATAGAGAAGAGTCTCTAAATTTCTTTATTTACAACGTCCTGCCTGGCACTACAAGTGCTGCAGTTGAAAAGGCAAAATTTCTAAAGGAAATAATCCTAGGAGAATTCGACATTGAAGAGATCTCAAAAGATTTTGCTTTTGAACAGCTATCTCACATGAAGGGTGGGCCATCGATAGAGGTATTGTTGGATTTGGCCTTAGGAGAGAATGAGGAAATTGCTTTGCAAGCATCAAAAGTTCTGAAAACTCAGGTCTTCTTATACGAGGCCGATATGGAGCGTTTAGAGGAAGGTTATAAGTCTGGGAATACTGTTGCCAAAGACATATTAGAAAGCTACGCTCATGCAGAATTCTTCACTGAACTTCCCGAAGTTGAAGAGGAAATAAGTGTTGTCACTTTTGTCGCTGGAATTGGAGATATTTCTACAGATTTACTCTCTCCTGGAAACCAAGCACACTCAAGGGCAGACAGAGAACTACATGGAAAATGTATGTTTGAGTTTGATGAAGAAAAACAACAAGCATTATTAAAGCTTCAAAAGCAACATCCTGATAAGAGAGTAATGTTACTTGCTGAAAAGGGCACCATGGGTGTTGGTTCGTCAAGAATGTCTGGAGTTAACAATGTAGCGTTGTGGATTGGTAAACAAGCTAGTGAGTTTGTTCCATTCATAAACATTGCCCCAATCGTTGCTGGCACAAATGGTATTTCTCCAATTTTCTTAACCACTGTTGGAGTAACAGGAGGTATTGGAGTTGATTTAAAAAACTGGGAAAAAGAATTTGATGAACATGGCAATCTAGTCGTTGATGAAAATGGTGACCCAGTTTTAAAGCAAACTTATTCAGTTGATACAGGAACTGTTCTAACTATCAACACTAAGACAAAGAAGCTTTACGATGATTCTGGGAAAGAACTCATAGACATCTCTTCGTCTCTTACTCCACAGAAGATGGAGTTTATTAGAGCGAAAGGATCTTATGCAATTGTTTTTGGAAAGAAATTACAATCATTTGCTGCTAAAGCATTAGGAATTGACACACCGCCTGTTTTCGCTCCTTCTAAAGAGATTTACAATGAAGAACAAGGGTTTACAGCTGTAGAAAAGATTTTCAATAAGAATGTTGTTGGAAACACTAAAGAAAAACTACACGCTGGATCATATGTGAGGGTAAACGTAAATATTGTTGGTTCTCAGGACACAACAGGGTTGATGACTTCACAGGAGTTAGAAATGATGGCAGCAACTGTGATATCACCAATCGTGGATGCAGGGTATCAATCAGGGTGCCATACAGCTTCAGTTTGGGATTTAAAAGCTCAGGAAAACACTCCAAGACTCATGAAATTCATGAATAATTTTGGGCTTATTACAGGAAGAGACCCTAAAGGAGTATACCACCCACTAACAGATGTAATCCACAAAGTACTCAACGACATTACTATTGACGATTGGGCTATAATTATTGGTGGAGATTCACACACAAGAATGTCTAAGGGCGTTGCATTTGGAGCAGATTCTGGAACAGTGGCACTTGCGTTAGCTACGGGAGAAGCTTCTATGCCTATTCCAGAATCAGTAAAGGTTACATTCAAAGGAGAAATGGCTAAGCACATGGACTTCCGCGATGTTGTGCATGCAACACAGTCACAGATGCTAGATCATTTTAAAGGTGAAAATGTATTCCAAGGAAGAATTATTGAAGTTCATATTGGAACGCTACTAGCAGACCAAGCATTTACATTTACCGATTGGACTGCAGAAATGAAGGCCAAAGCTTCTATTTGTATCTCTGAACCAGATACTCTTATTCAATCACTAGAAATTGCTAAAAGTAGAATTCAAATCATGATTGAAAAAGGCATGGATAACGAGCAACAAGTTCTCCAAGGTCTTATAGATAAAGCAAATAAAAGGATTGAAGAAATCAGATCTGGAGACAAGCCTCCTCTAACTCCTGATACGAATGCTAAGTATTACGCAGAGTTTGAAGTAGATCTAGATATCATCAACGAGCCTATGGTTGCTGACCCTGATGTTCACAATGAAGATGTGTCAAAACGCTACACTCACGATACAATTAGACAGCTTTCATATTACAGAGGAAAGAAAATCGTTGACCTTGGTTTTGTAGGCTCATGTATGGTTCACAAAGGAGATATTAAAATCGTAGCTAAAATGCTCAAAAACTTGGAAGAGATAGACGGGCAGGTTGAATTCAAAGCTCCGCTAGTTGTAACCGCTCCGACTTACAATATTATTGAGGAATTGAAGGAAGAGGGAGATTGGGATATTTTGAAAAAATACTCAGGATTTGAGTTTAATGACAATGCACCTAAGACTTTTGCTCGTACTGAATACGAAAACATTTTATACTTAGAGCGCCCTGGTTGTAATCTATGTATGGGCAATCAGGAAAAGGCAGAAAAAGGCGATACAGTTATGGCAACATCAACTCGTTTATTCCAAGGTAGAGTTGTTGCCGATTCTGATAGAAAAAAGGGTGAATCATTACTTGCTTCAACTCCAGTTGTAGTACTCTCAGCAATTTTGGGAAGAACTCCTACGATGGAAGAATACAAGTATGCTGTTAAAGGGATAGAGCTTACTCAATTTGCTCCACCAAGTAGTGATTTAACATCTCAACCTGGTCACTTACTTTCATACTAAGTTTTTTGTCCTTCTGAATGCTTGGATTACTACCTTGTGGGTATGAAGTGGTCTAGCTCAGTATTCATAGAACAATTTAAGGTAGCAGTCCGCTCAATTTTAGGGCAAGCCCTAAGGACAACTCTTACAGTTGGCATAATTGGGATAGGTATCATGGCTCTAATTGCCATGGTGACAGCGACTGAATCTCTAAAGGAAAACGTAATACAGGAATTTTCTTCTTTAGGCACCAATACTTTCTCGATTAGACCACTTAGAACTGGTGGCTTTCAGCATGGGAGAAGAGCTGCGCCCGTAGAACCTATTTCTTATGATCAGGCCAAACGCTTCGCAAAAGAACTCCAATCCTCAGAAATAACAGTTAGCTACTCGATTAACGCCACAATGGTGGGAATTGTTAGTAGAGGCACTGAGAGAACTAACCCCAATGTTCAAATCCTAGGAATTGACCAGCACTACTTAAACGTTAGTAACATACCTCTAGAAAGCGGGAGAGGATTCTCGCAAACTGAAGCAGAAGAAGGTGCCCCAATGATCTTGATTGGATCAAAAATTGTATCTAAACTTTACGAGGAATGGGAGGACCCTATAGGAACTGACCTGCTAATAGGTGGGACTAGATTTCATGTAATCGGAGTACTTGAATCGAGGGGAGCAAGCTTTGGAATGTCCCAAGACAATCAATGTCTCATCCCTACTCCAGCAGCTAGAAGACAGTTTTCTGATAAGTATCAGAGCTACACGGTAGTTTGTGAAGTTCCAGACCCTGAGAATCTTGATGCATACATTGATGGTGCCACTGGCGCGTTTAGAATGGTAAGAGGAGACCTTCCAGGAGCTGACAATAGCTTTGAAATATCACAAAGTAACGCTCTAGTAGATACTATGCTAGAAGGATCTGAAGGCATTACCATAGCGGCTGTAGTGATTGGAATTATCACCCTTTTTGGAGCTGGAATTGGACTGATGAACATCATGCTTGTTAGTGTGAGTGAGAGAACAAGAGAAATAGGTACTCGAAAGGCATTAGGCGCAAGCGCAAGAGCAATTAGGACGCAATTTTTGGTCGAAGTTTTGATTATAGGACAAATCGGAGGTGCAGTTGGTATAGGTTTGGGCTTAGGTCTTGGAAATATTATTGCCTCATTTTTTAACACGCCTTTTGTAGTGCCTTGGGGTTGGATACTAGTGGGAGTAACACTTTGCATGATAACAAGTATTGCAAGTGGGTATTACCCAGCAAGAAAAGCTTCACAACTTGACCCAATTGTTGCTCTAGGCAGAACGTAGTGCCGTACTTTTGCGGTGATGAAAATACCTGCGGTAAAATTTTCTCGCGATACTTCTGGATTTGGTAAGACCCTAAGAGAGAGGGTCGAACAATATTTCGCTGAAACTGGATACAATAAAAGCGGTGGCTTTAGTATGTACTTTAAGTCATTCTTAATGCTTGCATTGTACTTCGTTCCTTGGGGTTTGATTACGTTTGGAGTAACAGGTGGTGGAATATGGTTTTGGGTTACAGAAATCATAATGGGAATGGGGCTCGCGGGAATTGGTCTAAACATAATGCACGACGGTAATCACAATTCTTATAGCTCTAAAGCTTGGGTTAATAAACTCATGGGTAGAACTATCGATTTGGTTGGAGGGAATGCTGAGATGTGGAAGATTCAACACAATATCCTTCACCATACTTTCACAAACATAGAAGGGCTTGATGAGGATATTATGCCTGTAAATGTGTTGAGATTTAGTCCAACAAACCCACAATTTAAAATCCACAAATACCAACATATATATGCTTGGTTCTTCTATTCTTTAATGACTGTGTTTTGGAT
>JAYZNI010000004.1:0-6756 GCA_036152255.1 Bacteroidota bacterium
TTTGTTGGACTTCTGAATCTAATATCATTTGGGCTGCATCTCTATCAACTAAAGACAAAGCATTTTTAGTTTGGTGGTCTTCAGCAACATGAGGGGAAGGGATCAGAATAGTGGGCTTTGCAACTAAAGCAAGCTCAGAAATGCTCATCGCGCCAGCCCTACTTGCAATAATATTCGCTGCGCTGTAGGCCAAATCCATCCTGTCGATAAACCCTAGACATTTTACACTTTCCCCAAGCCATGGGTGTTCTATTCTCTTTTCGTCAAGCCAATTGGAATTCTCACTCAAGTACCGCTCACCACATTGCCAAATTATAGAGTAGGGAGCCTCGCCTTTTGAGATAATATCCCCTATCATTTTTTTAACGGCAGAATTCATTGAGGCGGCACCTAGACTACCTCCCATAACAAGAACTATTGGCTTATCAGGGCTTAGTTTGAAATGCTCTGCTGCTCCCTTAACAGTTGAACCGTTTAGCAATTTTAATACTCCTTCTCTAAGAGGATTTCCGGTTTCTGTGATTTTCTCTGATGGGAACCAACGAGAAAGTCCAGGGAACCCAGCACACACTTTATCTACCTTTTTCGCTAGTATTCTATTTGTGATTCCTGGGAAGCTGTTTTGTTCTTGTATTAGCGTAGGGATTCCTTTTCGAGATGCTCGAAAAAGTATGGGGCCGCTTGCAAATCCACCTACACCAATTACGATTTGTGGTTTGTATCTTCGAAGTAATTTTCCAGCTTTAAAAAGAGAACTCAATATTTTAAAAGGAAAACTCAAGTTCTTAATGCTTGTGATTTTTCTCTCGATACCAGAAATCCAAAGCCCTTCAATTTCGTACCCAGCGGCAGGGACCTTAGTCATTTCCATTCGGCCTAAAGCTCCAACAAATTGAATTGAACAAGATGGGTTACGCCTCTTAATCTCATCTGCGATTGCCAATGCTGGATGGATGTGACCTCCTGTGCCTCCTCCCGATATTATTACTCTCTCAATTGCTCCCATCTATCTTTTGTTTGCTAAAAGGGGTGCCCTACTTACGGCTAAGATCATACCTATTGATAGGCATGTAAATAATATCGATGTTCCACCATAGCTGACTAACGGTAGAGGTTGTCCAGTTGTAGGAAAGAGTCGAACCGCCACAGCCATATTTATTAATGCCTGAATAACAATCATCATACCTAACCCCATGGCCAAATAACTACCAAATGGCCTGTCACAATTTTTAGCGGCGATTATTGTTCTGTATAGAAGTATCAAGTAGATAAGTAACAATCCTAAACCTCCAATTATTGCCCCCCATTCCTCGATGATAAATGCGTAAATCATATCAGAATACGGGTGAGGTAAGAAATTTCTAGATGTTCCAGTTCCAGGGCCAGAGGGTAGAAGTCCGCCATTGTGAATTGCGACTTGTGCTAATTCTATTTGGTATTCTCCCTCGCTAGCTACATGGCCAGCACCTCCAGTGGTAAAGCCAACGTGTTGCTCTATTCTGTTTGTCCAAGTCCCAAATCTCGGAAATAAATCAGGCGAAACTTTTCCTACACCATACAGCCCCATTCCTAATGCGATACAAATTCCGCCTATCCTAAATAGACTAGACCAAGGCACTCCACTAACTACTAACATGCCGATTGTTACAGCTCCCAACAATAAGGCAGTTGAGAGGTCTGCTGGGAAAATTAGACCGCATACTATTGCTATTCTTACCAGTATGGGGACGACTTCATTTCTGAAATCGTCAAGGAATTCCCTCCTTAAATGGAGTTCTTTTGCGACCCACATAACGAGGGCAACTTTTGCAAAATCTGAAGTTTGTAGGGTGAGTCCTACAAAGGGAATCTCGAGCCAACGTTTGGCTTCATTAATATCGGAACCCACAACAAGAGTAAGCACTAAGGCAATGACGGCTAATACATACACAACATTTGCCAGCCTTGCGAAATACTTGTAATTGATGCGGTGAATAATGTAAATGACACCTAGTCCTAAAAGTAAAAGAATGCTCTGCTTTGTCAGGAACTTTGTCGAGTTCCCCCCAGCTTTAACGGCAAGCGAGGAGATGGCGCTATAAACCGATAGGAGTGACCAAACGCTGAGAATCAACGCTACCATCCATATCACTTTATCGCCCTCTAAGCGATCTCTTATACTTTGGACCCAGTTTGACATTTTATAGCCCCCTTACTGCTTGCTTGAATTTGTTTCCTCTTTCTTCGTAGCTGCCAAACAAGTCGAAACTCGCGCATGCAGGAGAAAGAAGAACTGTGTCGTTTGGCATTCCTAGGTCGTACCCAATTCTTACTGCTTCCTCAGCACTCTCAGCAATGTGAACTGTTTCAACGTAATCTGAGAAAGTTTTGATGAGTTTTTTATTGTCTTTGCCTAGACAAACCATGTGCTTCACCTTATCCTTTACAAGTGGAAGAAGATCTCTGTAATCGTTGCCTTTGTCAATTCCTCCAACGATCCAAATCACAGGTCTGTCCATGCATTCCAATGCATACCAAACGCTATTTACGTTTGTTGCTTTGCTGTCATTTATGAATCTGATTTGGTTTACGTCTGCAACGTATTCTAATCTGTGTTCAATCCCCTCAAAATTTGTTAGAGATTCACGGATTCCTTCGTTGCGAAGTTCCAAAATGCGGCCAGTTACACCGGCAGCCATAGAGTTAAACAAGTTGTGCTTGCCTTGTAAAGCCAGTTCTTGAATAGTCATGGTAAAAGGTTTTTTGTTATATGTATGTATTAAAAATTCTTCTTTTTTTTCTGGGTTAAGCCCTGAGCCAAACTCACCTGGCATCAATGCTTTCTCAGCAGAGACAGGTATGAGCTGAGCTCTAGTTCCTGTGCTCTTTAATAATTCTTTAATTACCTCATCGTCGGAATTGTACACGAGGTAATCGCTTGGCCCTTGATTCGCCGTTATCCTCCACTTTGATTGCGCGTAGTTTTCTAGCGAGTATCCGTATCTATCTAGATGGTCTGGTGTGATGTTGAGTAGTACTGCCACATCTGGCTTGAAGCTCACCGTTCCGTCGAGTTGGAAGCTGCTAGTCTCCACCACAACTACATCTGAAGGTTCAGATGATTCGCTCATTTCCCTAGCCCAGCTAGTGCCGATATTTCCCACGCATGAGGCATTTACTCCAGCATCTTTTAGCAATTGATAAATGAGAGAAGTTGTCGTTGTCTTTCCATTTGCCCCAGTGATTGCTATCACCTTCCCTTCGTAATTCCTGCTTGCGAATTCTATTTCGCTAATCACTTCTGCTCCCCCTGACCTCAATTCTTCTAATACACTTGCATCCTCAGGTATTCCAGGGCTTTTTACTACTGTTTTAACCATAGGCCAAATCTTAGGATTATGACCTCCCACCTCGTACTCGATACCATCTGCATCTAACTCAGCAAGGAATGCAGACTTGCCCGATCCGGCGTCACTCACAAAAGGAGTGTACCCCAAACTCAAGGCCAGTTTTGCTGCACCTACACCGCTTTCGCCAGCGCCTAGTATGAGTATGTTTTCATTCATTATCTAACCTTGAGGGTTACGATTGTGATTACAGCGAGAAGTATTCCCACGATCCAAAACCTAGCTGTGATTTTGCTTTCGTGAATGTTTTGTTTTTGGTAGTGGTGGTGAAGTGGAGACATCAGGAAAATCCTTTTGCCTTCACCGTATTTCTTTTTGGTATACTTGAAGTAGGTCACCTGCATAACAACACTCAAGTTTTCTATTAGGAAGATTCCACATAGAACTGGAATCAACAATTCCTTTCTAATTGCAATTGCAAATGCCGCGATTATTCCACCTAATGCGAGTGAGCCAGTGTCCCCCATAAAAACTTGGGCTGGATATGCATTGTACCATAGGAATGCCACGCAAGCCCCAACAAATGCAGCGATAAAGACAACTAATTCTTCAGATCCTGGGATGTACATGATACCCAGGTATTCTGCTATTTGAGTGTTAGAACTTACATAAGATAGTACTGCTAAAGTGATGCCTATGATCGCGCTTGTTCCCGTAGCAAGGCCGTCAAGCCCATCTGTTAAGTTTGCTCCATTTGATACCGCAGTAACAATAAGAATTACCATTGGGATGAATACAAGCCAAACCAGAGTAAGGTCTTCAAACAACCAGCTTATTAGCCAAGCGTAGTCAAAGGTGTTCCCTTTTATAAATGGGATTGTAGTCTCTGTTGATCTCAATGCAGTCCAAACTCCATCTTCACCCATTTCCTTAATCACGATATCAGGATGCCACATCATGATAGATCCCAAAATGATGCCGACTCCTACTTGGCCTATAATTTTAAATCTACCAGCCAGACCTTCTTTATTCTTCTTATAGGTCTTTATATAATCATCAATAAACCCAATTGTTCCAAGCCAAACCGTCACAATCAACATCATGTGGGTGTAAACGCTTGTCAAATCCGCAAACAAAAGGGTGGGGATTAATATGGCACTGAGGATAATTATCCCTCCCATAGTGGGTGTTCCTTTCTTTTCGATTTGGCCTTGTAGGCCTAAATCTCTTACGATCTCACCAACTTGTTTTAACTGCAACCACTCTATGATGCGCCTTCCAAATGCGATTCCAATTATGAGCGATGTGATCAAACTCATTGCTGCTCGGAAGGTGATGAACTCAAAGAGGCCAGCACCTGAAAGGTTGTAGGTAGAATCTAGGTATGTAAATAAATGGTACAGCATGATTCTTAGTTTGATGGATTGAATGCTTCGCGCAGAATAATTCTGTCGTCGAAATCGTGTTTAACTCCAGCTATTTCCTGATACGTTTCGTGACCCTTGCCTGCTACGAGCACAATGTCTCCAGCTTCTGCAAAAGCCGCAGCTGCCCTAATGGCTTCACGCCTGTCGCTTATTGCTATGCACTTTCGCTTATCAATTGGGTCCAACCCAGTTTGCATCTGAGCTATGATATCTGATGGATCTTCTGATCTAGGGTTGTCAGAAGTGAGGAATACTTGGTCTGATGATGCAGCTGCTACTCTAGCCATGATAGGCCTTTTTGCTGCGTCTCTATCGCCACCACATCCAACAACTGTAATTACTCGTTCACCTCCGTCTACAAACGCGCCAATAGTTTTTAGTACGTTTTCCAATGCGTCTGGAGTGTGAGCGTAATCGACAATCGCTGTAATTCCGTCTGGACTTTCTACCAATTCAAACCTTCCTGCAGGTGGGGTGAGAAGTGACATCGAGGTTAATGTTGCTAATGGATCAAATCCCAAACTCTTAGCAACGCAGAAAACTGCCATCAGATTTGAAGCATTAAAATCTCCAACTAACCTTGAATAGAGGTCTTGGCCATTAATATGCAAGTGAAGCCCTTGCAATTGATTTTCTACAATTCTTGCCTTTTCGTCTGCATATGCACTTACACCATATGTTGTCTTTTTCGCTTTGCAGTCGGCAAGGATGTCTTCGCAATGTGAATCTTCAGCATTTACAAGAGCAAAAGCATTTGAAGGAAGCCCGTCAAATAATTTTTTCTTCGCAGAGATGTAGTTATCAAATGTCTCGTGGTAGTCCAAATGATCATGAGTGATATTCGTAAATACCGCACCAGCTAGGGTCGTGCCTGCGAGTCTGTTTTGGTCTATGGCATGAGAACTAGCTTCTATGAAACAGAATTTACACCCCTCGTCAGCCATTTCCCTGAACAGCTTTTGTATAGAAATTGCGTCAGGTGTTGTGTGAGTAGATTCAACACTCTTGTCATTAATCTTGTTTTCCACTGTGCCAACCAAGCCTGCCTTTCTGTCCATTATTCTGAATAAACCATGAAGTAGGCTCACGGTTGTAGTCTTGCCATTTGTTCCCGTCACAGCGACTACCTTCATTTCGCTCGTGGGATTGTCGAAATAAGATGAAGCTATGTAGCCTACAGCTTTAGAGCTGTCCTTGACCTTTACAAAAGTGGTTCCTTCAATGTCTACTGCTCCATCTGGAACTTCTTCGCACACAATTGTTGTTGCTCCATTAGCTAGGGCAGAGGTTATGTAATCGTGACCGTCAACTTGGGTGCCTTTGATTGCAACAAATAGACCCATTGGTTTGGCCATGCGCGAATCGATGCAAATACTTTCAACTGCGATGTGAGTAGTGCCAAACACTTCTTCTATCCTTACATCGTATAGTAGATCTTTAAGTAGTTTCACGACAGTATGAGTTTAATTGTTGATGCTTGACTAAATGGAGTACCAGGTCTAACGCTTTGACTTTTTACAATTCCATGCCCCTCGTAGTAAACTTTAATGCCTGCGTTTTCTAGTAGGTAGAGCGCATCTTTAAGGCCCATGCCTTGAACATTTGGCATAGTTTGGTTTACAATCTCTCTTGTAGTGAGTCTGACCGTGTCTTTAGAAGTGCTTACTACAACCCAATCCGAAACCCCACTTTCATCTTCGTAATTCACTCCCAGTGTTTCATACAAGTAAATCACTTCGCTTCTCTCACCATTATTTGCAGTTGGCAGATGTCTTTTGTTTTTTGCTAGTAATGGCTTGTCCAGTATTTCGTGGAATTTAGGATCTGTAGCATAGATCAAATCAGCTAGGTCTCTAAAGACAGGAGCTGCAATAGTGCTACCGTAGTACGAGCCACTCTTTGTGTCAGAGACAACTACTATGCAAGAGTAAATAGGATTGTCTGCAGGGAAATACCCAGTAAATGAGGCCCTATATCTTCCGTCTTCATAGCTACCGTTGTGA
>JAYZNI010000005.1:0-25777 GCA_036152255.1 Bacteroidota bacterium
ATAGTATGGTTGATCATCCTATCAAAAAACTAATGGAATTAGGCGTAAAAACCACTCTAAATAGCGACGACCCCGGTGTGATGGGAATAACACTTATGACTGAGTATGAAAACGCCCACAAAGTCTTAAATATGTCAATAGAACAACTTGAGCAATGCAACCGTTGGGCAGCAGAAGCTTCGTTTATTTGTAAAGAGAAAAAGAATAAAGTTTGGTCTTTTTAAATATGAGAAATCTATTTGCTACGATACTTGCTCTTACCGGCTTTTCAGCAGTAATTGCTCAAACTCAATCCGTTGGTGTTTTCACTAATTCTGAAAGTAGTTTCAATGGATATACGCTATACGCTCCTATCCCAGGATTCGATACTTATCTAATAAACAACTGTGGTGAAGTAGTAAACCAGTGGAATAGTGATTATCGAATTGGACTTTCTGCATATTTGTTGGAAGACGGTTCTCTTTTAAGAACTGGCCAATTAATGTCTAGTTCGCAATACCCTTTTTCAGGAGGAGGACTAGGAGGAATGGTTGAACGATTTAATTGGGAAGGAGAGCTGATTTGGAATTTAAATTGGACGGGCGAAAACAAACACCACCATCATGACATTGAAATGATGCCAAATGGAAATCTCCTATTGATAGCATGGGAATTACATAGCTATGAAGAGGCCATCGCAATGGGCAAAGACTCAACTCAAACTGAAAATCCTATTTGGTGTTGTCAAATAACAGAAATTGAACCAACTGGTAATCAGGGCGGTAATGTGGTTTGGTCATGGAGCGCTTGGGATCACTTAATTCAAGATACAGACCCAAACAAACCTAATTATGGAGTTGTCGCAGAAAATCCTAGGAAATTCAATATCAACTTTACAAATGGAAACGGTCCAAACCAAGGAGCTGGTTCTTCTGACTGGATGCACTGCAATTCCATTGATTACAATGCTGAATTAGACCAAATCATGATAAGTTCAGCAAAATTCTGCGAACTCTGGATTATAGACCACAATCTCAGCACAGAAGAAGCTGCAACAGATGCAGGAGATTTATTATATCGTTGGGGAAATCCTAGAGCATATGACAGAGGAACAAATGAGGATCAAGTCCTATTTCACCAGCACGATACTCACTGGATGAATGAAGGCGTAATGTTGTTCAACAACGGAAAGAATAGACCTGAAGGAGAATACAGTACTGTAGAAATTATCGATTTACCTGAAATGATCTATGGAACATATCCTATTGACGAAGAACAACCATTCCAACCAGAGAGTTACTCTTGGAGATATCCTCAAGAATTTGATGCTGATTTTTACTCTCAAAACATAAGTGGGGCTGAACGATTGCCAAATGGCAACACATTAATATGCGAGGGGTCTTCAGGACATTTATTTGAGGTAACAGCTGATGAAGAGTTAGTTTGGGATTATATAAGTCCCATTACAGCTTTTGGCGCAACAACTCAAGGAGAAGACCCAGGAAACACATCAGTATTTAGAACTTATAGATATGCCCCAGACTATCAAGCATTCGAAGGCAGGGATATGGAAGCTGGAGGTGTAATTGAGCTAAATTCATGGATTAATTCGTGTTCATTAGCAAAGTTAGAAGAGGAAGGAAGAACAGATTTTAAAATCTATCCAAATCCTACAATAGATGGATTTAATTTCACCTCTCAAAGGAGTGGTATTATAACTGTGTACAATAGCTTAGGCCAAATAGTAGAAACAGTGAATGCGCATAAGAGATTTGGACTTAAGCTAAAACCTGGATATTACACTGCAATATTTACAGATTCAGAGACAGGCAAAACTTTTGTAACTCAGTTACTAAAAAAATAAAGATGGCAAATTCAATTATCACAAAGGATTTAGGAGCAGTTAGACAAATAACTCTGAACAGACCCCAAGCATTCAACAGTTTCGACAGAGAAATGGGAGCTGCTTTTCAAAATGCATTAGACGAAGCAGGTAATGATGATGGAGTTAGATGCATTGTAATTAGAGGTGAGGGAAGAGCGTTTTGTGCTGGGCAAGATTTGAAAGAAGTTACCGCTCCAGACGCGCCCAATTTCAAGGTAATTGTGGAGAAAACTTTTAATCAAAGTATTAGAAGAATTTGCTCAATCAAAAAACCAGTTATTGCTGCTGTAAATGGTGTTGCTGCTGGAGCAGGAGCAAATCTTGCTCTAGCCTGCGACCTAACTATAGCAAAGGAAAGCGCATCATTCATTCAAGCGTTTTCAAAGATTGGGCTTATTCCAGATAGTGGTGGGACTTGGTTGTTACCACGCCTTGTGGGAATGCAAAGAGCGAAAGCAATGGCATTCTTTGGGAATAAAGTTGGAGCTTGTGAGGCAGAAAGTATTGGGCTTATCTACAAGTGCGCTATCGATGACGAATTTGACGAATTTGTAAAATCAACTGCTGAAAAACTTGCAGCAATGCCAACTCTAGCGCTGGGTCTTACAAAAGCTGCATTCCACGAAGGAATGGACTGTGACTTAAACGAACAATTAGCTAGAGAGCTAGACTACCAATTCACTGCTTCAGAGTCTGAGGATTATGCAGAGGGTGTAGCTTCTTTTATAGAAAAGCGAGCGCCAAACTTCAAAGGCAAGTAAATTACTTCTGCAGAGCTCTAAAATAGGTGGTTGCTACTATTGCAGCTGTTTCTGTTCGCAACCTACTTTCTCCAAGTGAAATTTCCACTCCTCCTTTACAAAGAGCTAATTCAACCTCTTCACTAGTAAAATCTCCCTCTGGACCAATTGCTATACATACATCAGTGTTTTTCTGAACAGTATCGAGTAAATGCACTTTTTCTCCCTCCATACAATTAGCAATGTAAATGGGTCTTTCAACCTTTGCTATGGCTTCTTCAAATGAGCATGCCTCATCTAAAGTTGCAAGCCAAGACCTACCACTTTGCTTCATAGCTGAAACAATCACTTTTTGCCACCTTTGGTGCTTTTCAACTTTTCTTTCTGACCTGGAAGCCCAAACTGGTATTATTCTATCCACCCCTATTTCAACAGCCTTTTCCAGAAACCACTCGAACCTTTCAGTTTGTTTTGTGGGGCTAACCAATAAAGTAAGCTTTGGAGAAGGTTTGGGTTTTTGGACTATCTCCATTACTTCGACAAAGCAGTTGCGTTTTCCAGCTTCAACAATAGATGCGTCCGCTGACCCTCCCTTACCATCTGTAAGTTGGAATATGTCTCCTATCCTTGCTCGTAAAACTTTGATTGCGTGACGTGCCTCATCATCTGGCAGCTTAAAGCTGCCTACATGAAGATTTGGGACGTATAGTAATCTCAATTAGCTAGCACTTACTGCAACACAAGGGCCACCGGAACGCATAGCATCAGTAGCTGTATCGTCGAATTGTGAGAAGTTAGATACAAATCGCTGCGCGAGATCTGCAGCTGCTGCATCGTAAGCTCCCTTATCGGCCCAAGTTTCACGTGGGTTTAAAACATCAGAAGGAACATCAGGACATGAGTTTGGCACCTTAAGGCCAAACACCTCATCAACCCTCATATCACCTTCGCCTAGCTTACCCTCAAGGGCAGCTGTAATCATTGCTCGAGTGTAACGAAGCTTTATTCTAGAACCAACTCCGTAACCACCACCTGTCCAACCAGTATTAACAAGCCAAATCCTAGCTCCGTACTTTTCAATTCTTTCACCAAGCATCTCAGTGTATTCAGTTGGATCTAAAGGAAGGAATGGAGCGCCAAAACAAGCAGAAAATGCAGTTTGTGGCTCAACAATTCCTACTTCTGTTCCAGCAACTTTTGCTGTGTAACCACTAATGAAGTGGAACATTGCTTGGTTAGCATCAAGATAGCTGATGGGAGGTAACACCCCAAACGCATCACACGTTAAGAAGAAAATATCTGTAGGATGACCCCCCATTCCGTTTTCAATTGCACCAGGAATATGGTTAATTGGATATGAAACACGGGTATTTGGTGTAATGCTATCATCCTTGTAATTAGGAGTGACCCCGTCGCTTTCAAAAACAATGTTTTCTAAAAGAGCACCGTATTTAATCGCATTATAAATCTGTGGCTCACTCTCTTCGCTTAGGTCTATAGTCTTTGCATAACATCCACCTTCCATATTGAAGACTCCATTATCTGACCAACCATGCTCATCATCTCCAATGAGATTTCTGAGTGGATCACTGCTAAGTGTAGTTTTTCCTGTACCACTTAAACCAAAGAACACTGCAACATTTCCGTCCTTACCAACATTTGAAGAACAGTGCATCGGAAGTACACTGTGAACTTCGGGCAACTCAAAATTCATAACAGAAAACATACCCTTCTTTATCTCTCCAGTGTAACCAGAACCAGCAACAATGATGATTTTACGAGTAAAGTCAATTGCACTGATGTTTCCTTGGCGACATCCGTGACGTTCGGGGTTTGAATTGAACTCTGGAACGCAGATAACGTGCCATGCAGGAACTGCATTTTCAATCTCTACCTTATCAAATCGCAAAAACATATTATTAACGAACAAGCTAGAATAAGCAAATTCAGAAACAACTCTAGTGTTGATTCTGGTTGCTGGATCAGCTCCTACTGCTCCATCTGTAACGTATACGTTTTCACCTTGAAGGTAGTTTTGGACATCCTCTAAAAGACAGCTAAAATTCTCGCTAGTAATACTCTGGTTAATATCTCCCCAATCTACTCTTGAGTTAGTTTTATCATCTCTAACGACATACCTATCCTTAGGAGATCGACCGGTAAACTTTCCAGTGTTGATTGCAAGAGCACCTGTGTCAGCTAGTCTACCTTCTCCGTTAAGGATGCATTCTTTTACCAAGATTGATGGAGGAAGATTCCATTGGGCACTAGCTACTCCTTCAAGACCGATAGCATCAAGTGATGCGTTTTTAGGAGTAATACCCGTATGCTTCATGTTTGAGGAAATATATTTAAAATTCCTGATGCAAAGATACGCCTTACCCTTCAGCTGAAATGGAAAATTGTTCACAACCTACTAACTTAAATTTTTATATTTACGACATGAGAAAAATTGAGATTTTAATTTTGTGTTTGGCCTTAGTTATGGCAATATCATGTTCTGACAGCACTGAGCCTCAAACGGCAGACAAATCTTCAAAGAAAAAGACTGAATCTCCACTAGGCAGAGATCTTACAGAAGCTGAGAAAAAGGGCATGAGATTGATGAAACACCGTCAAGAAGCAAGGGAAAGAGGTGTTGCAGATAAATCTCAAAACAAAACATCAGCATACAGATATTTAATATCTAGTGATGAGTATCCCATTTTCGCCAAGCTTGTGAAAAAGTCAAGTTTAAGCAAGCATATCCACAGTGGAGATGTTACTCTTTTGGCTCCTATTGATAGAGCTTTCGAGGCATACCCTGAGTATAAGACACTTTTAAAGCCTGGCAACGAAAGTGCATTAGATGAATTTGTTTCATACCACATTGTTGACGAACCACTTGAGTACAAAGCATTTTCTGACGGAACAGATTGGACTGTACACTCTGGAACAAACCTTAAATTAACTAAGGAAGGAGGAATTTACTTCGGCGATGCCCATGTTAGATCTGGCTCAATTGAAACAGACAAGGGAACTCTTATTGGGATGGACGATATCATTTACTTCCCTTCTCTTTCTGAAGTGACGAAATAATGATTGAGCTTAAGCGTGTAATTTGGTTGGTAGCATTTATTTGCGCTTCTCAATTTAGTTTTGCTCAATGGGATTATGGTTTTGAACTAGGAGTTATCCCAGTAGTTTTAGATGGCGACACCATGCCAAACCCTTGGACTGGTGGACTGACAGCCCCTCAGTGGTCACCCATAGATTTGGACTTTGATGGAGATGAAGATCTTTTTGCTTTCGACAGAGACGGCCATAGAATCTTGACGTTTGAAAGGGATGGTGATAATTGGATATATAGGCCTGAATGGGCAAAAGGATGGCCAGAGTTAGATTCGTGGTGCCTTTTAAGAGACTTTGATTGCGATGGAAAGCCCGATGTATTTACTGCGTGGATAAATGGAATATCGGTTTATAAGAACAACACAACTGACCCTTTAAACCCTCAGTTTGACTTAGTCGCCTCTCCCCTAGAATGTCTTTACGATGATGGATCTGGGCCTGACCTAGTTCCTGTGGTTTGCCTAAGCAGCGACATTCCTGCAATTCAAGATTTAGACGACGATGGAGATTTGGACATCATTACTTTCACTGCTGCCTCAGCAACACTATACAAATACGAAGGTTTAAGCGATTGCGAATTAGAAATGGAGTGTACAAATCGCTGTTATGGAATGTTTGCTGAAGCTAGCGAGAATAACAATTTATACATAGGCGAAGATTTCAATTGTGAATACAACGTTGTAGACCCAAGAGAAGAACAAAGACATATAGGCGGATCTCTAACAGCGCTTCAATTAGATGATAATGGACCACTTGACTTGCTAATTGGTGATGTTACATATCCTACAATCATTGGAGTTTTACTCGAAGACGCTGTAGATGGCCAAGACAGCGCTATTTTCACTGATTTTGATTTCCCAAGCCAAACAAATGGCATAGAAGCTCTTGACTGCAAACGATTTCCAGCTGCTTACCACATTGACGTTGATGCAGATGGAGTAAGAGATCTTTTATTTAGCCCAAACACATATCTAGAAATAGACGATGACAACAGCGTTTACTACATGAGGAATACTGGAACTGAGGATCAACCGATTTGGGATAATATCATACCTCAATTCCTTCAAGACGGAATGATAGATATGGGAAGGGGCTGCTATCCTCTACTTGTTGATTTAGACGGAGACAACTTGCTTGATTTAGTTGTAACGAATAAGGAAAATTATATAGATGTCGGAAGTACTCCTGCAAAATTGAGGGCATATAAAAACACAGGGACTATTAGCGACCCTGTTTTTACAATGTCAGTTGAAATTATAGCAGATTTAGCCACATTTGGAATCGAAAGTCCAGTACCTGCTATTGGCGATGTTGATGGCGACGGAGATGCGGATTTGATTATTGGTGATGAGCTTGGGATTTTGCATTATTACGAGAATGTAAATGGTGCAGGAAATTGGCCTGAATATGAGCTTTCAATTCTAGCAATGACAGACGATAATGGAGAGCGAATTGACATTGGACAATTTGCAGCACCTCAGTTAATTGACGTTAATTCTGACGGGTTACTCGACCTAGTTGTAGGGGAGAAAAATGGGACTCTAAATCTGTTCCTTAATTGCGGTACTTCAACCCAAATGTCATGGTGTCAATACATTAGCGATGAATTCGGTGAAGATTGGGGCAACATACTTGTAGACAATGCTTTAGGCATTAATGGTTACAGCACTCCTTCATTAACAACTGACGAAATTGGAACCCATATTTTGGTATCCAATGAAGTGGGAACGGTCCAGTACTTTGGCCTACTTCAAAAGGATCTGAATTTTGAATACACAGAGCAAACAACGAATGTCCTAAACTACGTTAGTGGGTATAGGTCTAAGTGCACTTTTGGAGAACTAAATGACGATGGGAAAATTGATTGTTTAATGGGAATCCAAAACGGTGGGATGAGGTGCTATCTAGGCTCAGATTCTGTCACCATAAATACTCCTGAATTGCCTGTAGTAGGCAAGCCTAAATTCAACCTTTTCCCCAACCCTGGCGGATCGATTTTGAACTGGATTTGCATTGACCCTCAAGTTAAAGTACAAATCTTCAATTCAACAGGAATCTTGATGGGGACTTATATGGAACACCAAGTCCACACAATAAATTGGCCATCAGGCACTTACATTGTAGTCCCAACAAAAACAGGAAGTCCATCTGGACCTCCCGCTTTATGGATAAAGTTAGAAAACTAACTTAAGAATTCATTCCGTCTAGTACGGCCTTAACTTCTCTCACTGCAGTTTCGCTTTCAGCAAGCAACTGCTTTTCTTCGTCGTTAAGATCAAGTTCGATAACTCTTTCTACACCGTTCTTTCCAAGAATAACTGGAACACCTAGGTACATGTCAGAGATTCCGTACTCACCCTGCATCCAAACACAACATGGGAATACACGGCGTTGATCCTTAATGATTGCTTCTACCATTTGAGCTGCTGCTGCTCCTGGTGCATACCAAGCAGAAGTACCAAGTAGGTTAACAATCTCTCCTCCACCTTTCTTAGTGCGTTCTACAATTGAATTTAGTGTATCAGCGTCAATAAGCTCAGTTACAGGGATACCACCAACTGTAGTGTAACGTGGAAGTGGAACCATTGTGTCTCCGTGACCACCCATAAGCACAGCTTGAATGTCCTTCGGGCTAACATTTAATGCCTCAGCAAGGAAAGAACGATAGCGAGCAGTATCAAGAATACCAGCCATACCAAGAACACGCTTTGAATCTACTCCAGCATTTAGGTATGCGCAGTAAGTCATTACGTCTAATGGGTTAGATACGATTACAAGGATAGCGTTTGGGCTATGCTCCATAATCTGTGTAGTAACTGACTTTACGATTCCAGCATTAGTTGCAATCAAGTCGTCACGACTCATACCAGGTTTACGAGGAAGACCTGAGGTAATCACAACTACATCTGAATTAGCAGTTTTTGAATAATCATTTGTAGAACCTACAGTTCTAGTGTCGTAAAGGTTAATTGGAGAAGTTTCCCAGATATCAAGAGCTTTACCCTCAGCAAAGCCATCCTTAATATCAAGAAGAACTACCTCGTTTGCTACTTCACGCGTTGCAAGAACATTTGCACAAGTGGCGCCTACATTACCAGCACCTACAACAGTAACTTTCATTTTAAGATATTGGGGTTTCGGAGTGCAAAAATACAGGGTCAAGGACCGTTGCTGAAACAAATGAGTGCCTATTTTCGTTATCAAACTACGATTACATGAAAGCTTCATTCTCTTTTTTATCGCTTTTGGCTTTATTCATCCCACTAAACATTGCAATTGCCCAACCAAGCAGCCTACCCTCTGCCAAAGGAGTTATACCTGCAGGTGAAGCCGGAGTGGATTACAATTTGCTTGATTCTAATGGGGAAAAGGATGGAGTTTGGATAAGGGTTTGGCCTAATGGAAGCATTTATTACAAGGGAACTTTTGAAGGAGGCAAGCCTGTAGGGAGCTTTATGTACTTCTACGATTCTGGAAAATTGATGTCATCAATGGAACACATGCCAGAGACTACTGCTGCAATTCACTATAGGCCAAACGGGACTGTCCAAGCCTCTGGGTACTACAATCCAGCAATTGGCAGTAAAGAACCCACGAAGCAAGGCAGCTGGGGTTATTACGATGAAAACTCATTGCAAATCAGGTCTGAATCGTTTGATGATGGCGTATTAGAAGGTGATTATTGGGTTAAGGATAGTAAAAGCAGATTGGTAGAAAAAGGCTCTTATTCTGGCGGAGAGAAAGATGGAGTTTGGACTGCCTTTTACGAAAACGGCAAAACCAGGCAAAGCATCACTTATAAAGCCGGGGTATTAGAAGGAGAATTCGCTTATTACCACAGGAACAACAACATTCGAATTAAAGGACAATACTCAGAAGGACAGGAAGATGGGTCTTGGAAGACTTACTTGGAAGATGGAAGGATGGAGATGATAATCAAGTATTCTTTTGGCACTAGGGTAAAAGAAATCAGGATAAATGGAACTTTTGAAGACACATTCCCTGATGGCAGGTCGATGAGCGAATACTCATACACAGACAAGGAGCTGAATGGTCCATACAGGATTTGGCACGATTGCGGCGAATACATTATTGAACCATTTACCGACGAAGAAACGGGTGAGCAACTTCAAAGGCGTGTTCTCAAGGGAACCCAAGTGAAAGAAGAAGGAGAATATGCAATGGGCAAGCTTGACGGCCCAAGGTATTTCTTCGACATTAAGGGTAAGCTAGTAAAAAAGGAGACTTATGAAAACGGTGTGCTTGTAGATTAGTAACCGTACTTTTCCTTCCACAACTTGCGCAATTGCTCGCGAAGTTGATCTTCTCTGGGATTATTTCCAGGGTCGTACAACTTAGTTCCAACTAAGCTTTCTGGCATGCACTCTTGCTCGCTAAACCCTCCAGCCGCATTGTGATCATATTGATAACCTTCACCGTATCCTAACTTACTCATAAGGCTAGTTGGAGCATTGCGCAGGTGAAGTGGAACCTGGAGATCGCCCGTTTCTTGCACTAATTTTTGGGCTTCGCCAATTGCCATGTAAGACGCGTTGCTCTTAGGGCTACTGGCAAGGTAAACGGTACATTGCGAAAGTATTATTCGGGCTTCAGGCCAACCTATTCTTTCAACTGCTTGGAATGCAGATGTGGCAATTACCAATGCCGTGGGGTTTGCATTTCCAATATCCTCTGACGCAGCGATGAGTAAGCGCCTTGCAATGAATTTGGGATCCTCCCCTCCTTCTACCATGCGGGCCAAATAATAAACAGCAGCATTCGGATCACTTGACCTAATGCTTTTTATAAACGCACTTATAATATCGTAATGAGCCTCGCCGCCTTTATCGTAACCTGCTGTTGTGTTCTGGATTATTTCTTTAACCCTTGTGTTTGTCACTTCCACCTTCCCTTTTGGAACGCTTGCGACTACCATTTCAAGGATGTTCAACAATCTTCTTGCATCGCCACCACTTGCCCTCATCAATGCATCAGTTTCTACAACTTCAATCTTGCGTTTGGACAATATCTCATCCTCCTCAATTGCTGTATTTACGAGCTGTATCATCTCATCGTGACTAAGATGATTCAACACATAAATCTGACACCTTGAGCGCAATGCAGGGATTACTTCAAACGAGGGATTTTCAGTTGTTGCACCTATCAAAACAACATGCCCCTGCTCTACTGTTCCCAGCAGGCTGTCTTGTTGAGACTTTGAAAATCTATGGATCTCATCAATAAAAAGAATAGCTTTTCCAGCGAACATTCCGCCAGACTTTGCTCTAGCTATAATTTCTCTAACCTCCTTAACACCGCTATTTATCGCAGATAACTGGTGGAATGGCAAATTTGCTTTTTTGGCTAAAATCCTCGCCAAAGTTGTCTTTCCAACACCTGGAGGACCCCAAAATATTATGGAAGGCAAAGTAGAATTTTCAGCTGCCTTTCTTAGAATAGAATCAGTGCCAATTAGGTGGTTTTGGCCTAGATAAGAGTCAAAACTCTTTGGCCTCATTCTCTCTGCTAACGGTATATTTTCTCTATCTAACGCCACCCTTCAAACTTACTATTCTTTCGCTCGTGGAGTTTTATGTTTTCAGGCCTCTTATGCTTCCACCTTCTGTGAGTCCAAAGCCAAGACTCAGGCGCTTTTACTATCTCCTCTTCCAATATCCCAAGGCATTTGTCTATTACAACACCATTTTGCAAAACATCCTCATCAACTAATCTCAAATTCATCATATATCGTCCACCCTTTTCACGTCTTATTACTGCATAAACCACTGAAGCATTGAGCAAAGATGCTATTTTCTCTATCCCACTATATACAGGGGTTTCAACGCCAAGAAACTCAGTCCAAAGAGCAGTTTTGGGTTTTAGTGGCCTTTGATCGAAAACAAGCGAGATAAGTTTAGGCTTATCTGAATCGTCCCTTACAATTGACCTCAAATCATTTATCTCAACGATTTCCATTCCAGCCCTACTCCTCGATTTCCTTATAGCCTTATCGAATGTCTGATTGTTTAATTTCTTGTAAACTGCATATGTTTTGAACTCCACATTTTGGGGTAATGAAAGAGAAAACATTTCCCAATTAGCCATATGACCTCCCACCATTACTACATTCTTTCCTTTTGCAAAAAGCTCATGCAAAACCTCTAAATTCTCATAATAAACTCTAGACTCTACACTCATAATACTTGCTGAATGAAGTTTGAAAGATTCAAGTGCTAGAGTGCATAGGTTTTTATAAATGCCAAACTCACTTACACCCTTAGCCCCCACCAATTTCAAGTTTTGCCTTATCACCGTACGCCTATATCCCAAAAAATAAGTCAACAAAAATGCTAATGCTTGTGCATCAAGCCTCACAACCCACCAAGGCAAAAACCCGTATAGACGCACAAAAAACAAAGCAATCCTAGACATCATGTACACTGTATTTTTAAACCGTCATAAGCAGGATACACACCCGAAGGCAACTCCTTTTCAAGGTCTTCATGTAAGCCCATTAGGTGACTCATGTGTGTAAGGTAAGAAGCCTGTGGCTTAATCCTCTTAATAACTTCAAGGACCTCTTCAAGCGAAAAATGGCTAGGATGTTCAAACTTCCTTAAAGCACTAATTATCAGAACCTTTACCCCTTCTAATTTTTCAAATGTCTCCTCTGGAATGTGATTCACATCTGTCACATATGCAAAGTCCCCTATCCTAAATCCCAAAACTTCCATCTCAGCGTGCATTACCGGCAGAGGCCTCCAGGTTAAACCGCCTAAAGAAAAATCCTCTCTGTGAATGTGGTTGAAGATTATTTTAGGCACTCCCCCTTTAATGCTGGGATCGAAAGCATAGTGAAAATCCCGTCTTAAAGCTATCTCAACGGCTTTATTAGCATAAATATGCATCGGCTTTTTTTGCCAATAGTTATATGCTCTTATATCATCCAATCCTGCTACGTGATCCTTGTGCTCATGTGTAAATACAATAGCATCAAGCCTTTCAACCTTTTCTCTGAGCATTTGCTGCCTAAAATCAGGCCCTGAATCAATGACTACACTATACTCTCCAATCTCAATTCTAATTGAAGTTCGTAAGCGATTATCTTTAGAGTTTTCAGAAAGGCAAACTTCACATTTACAACCAATTACAGGCACGCCCTGAGATGTCCCAGTACCCAAAAAGGTTACCCTCATATTGTTCACCCCTAATTCGTGCATTTTTTTGTCCATGACTCTACAAAGGTATTTTACCTTTGCCTGTACGTGGACTCTGAACGCGTCATATTATCTGCAAAGCAAAAGGCACTCAGAATTAATCTGAACCAAGACCTTTACGGAACCTTCGCCGAAATTGGTGCTGGACAAGAGGTTGTGCGCCATTTCTTTCGTGCTGGAGGTTCCTCTGGAACTATAGCAAAAGCAATTAGTGCGTATGACAAAGATTTCTCTGATGCTCTCTATGGCACAGAAGAAAACGGTAGATACGTTTGTCAATCAAGATTAGAGAAAATGCTTCTACACGAGTACAATCTAGTTGAGGACAGAATCAAAAGAGACAAGCACCCATCAAAACAGTTTTTTGCATTTGCAAACACTGTTGCCACAATAAACTATTCTAAAACTAGCCAAGGTCACGGATGGTTTGGGGTAAAATTCCAAACAGCACCAAACGCAGCACCAAGTGAAGTATTCCTTCACGCCAGATTGCACGAATCTGATGTACTTCAACAGCAAATGACTACTGGTGTACTAGGTGTTAACCTTCTTTATGGTTGCTTTTTCTTTAACGATGACCCCAAAGAGCTTCTAAAATCACTTTACGACAATATTGAATTCGACCATTTAGAGATCGACATGATTCAAATGAATGGTCCAGCATTTGAAGATGTAGATAATAGAATCCTATCCCTTCAACTTGTTAAGCTTGGAATGACAGATGCTGTAATCTTCACGCCAGACGGTGTGAACAGACAAGCGGCTGACGTGTTATACAAGAAAAACATATTAGCTATTCGAGGCAGCTTCCGCCCTGTTACCAAGGTAAATATCGATATGATTGCCAAGGGTCTCAAAAAGTTCCGCGAAGAGCCCAAAGTAGATCCAGATAATATCCAGGTTCTCTTTGAGATCACCGTCAACAATCTTAAGAGCGAGGGCGATATAGATGAACAAGATTTCTTAGATCGTGCTGATATTCTTTGCTCAATAGGCCAAACCGTACTCATATCCAACTACCAGAAGTATTTCAAACTAGTTGAATTCTTCTCAAGACACACAAAAAAGAGAATGGGTGTAATTATGGGCGCCGCTACTCTAACAGAAATATTCAAAGAGAAGTATTATAGGAAACTAAACGGTGGAATACTAGAGGCCTTTGGCATATTGTTCTCAAGAGATCTCAAGATTTTACTCTACCCATGGAGGGATGAAAAAAGTGGTTCACTTTGGACAACGGATAATACACCTATCCACCCAAGATTAAAGCCTTTATTCAACTATTTAACATTCAACAAGAGAATTGTAGATATAGAAGACTTCGACGAAAGTGTACTTTCGATTTTCTCAACAGAAGCATTCAAGATGATTAAATCTGGTGATGGAGAATGGGAAAAAATGGTTCCGGACTTTGTTGATAGAATTATCAAAGAGAAATGTTTGTTTGGCTACTGTGGTCTAAGACCCGAGGACAAAATAAATACTGAAGACCCAGCTCTTGCAGCTGCAAGAGCAATCGAGCAGCAAAACGAAGAGTGATTTTTTTAAAGCTATAAAAAAGGGCCTCCAATTGGAAGCCCTTTTTTTTATAGTCAAATTCCATTATTCTTCAGTAGCAGCTGTCTATTCATTAATTAATGCGTCAGTAACTACGTCTAAAGATTCTACAGCTTCAGCAGCCTCTAGTGCATTATCAAACTCAATCTGAGATCCAACTACTAGTTCTTGGAAATCTCTAGTACCTGTGCCTGCTGGAATTAAGTGTCCAACGATAACATTTTCCTTAAGACCAAGTAGTTGATCTTGCTTACCGCTTACGGCAGCTTCGTTCAACACCTTAGTAGTCTCTTGGAATGATGCAGCAGAAACGAATGAGCGAGTTTGAAGAGATGCTCGTGTAATTCCCTGAAGTAATGGACGAGAAGTTGCTGGAATTGCATCTCTTGCCTCAATTAGCTCAAGGTCACGGCGCTTAAGTGAACCATTTTCATCACGAAGACGACGAGCTGAGATCATTTGGCCTTCTTTAAGCTCTTCTGATCCTCCTGCGTTTTGGATTACAACCATTCCAAAGATTCTGTTGTTCTCACTAAGAAAATCAGACTTTTCAACATTTTGCTTTTCTAGGAAACGAGTATCGCCTGAATCCTCGATAACTACCTTCTTCATCATTTGGCGTACGATAACCTCGAAGTGCTTATCGTTAATCTTTACACCCTGAAGACGGTAAACGTCTTGAATTTCATTTACGATGTACTCTTGTACAGCAGTTGGCCCTTTTATATCAAGGATATCCTTAGGAGTAATAGCTCCATCAGAAAGCGGCATACCCGCACGAACGAAGTCATTATCCTGAACGAGGATGTGCTTAGAAAGTGGAACCATATACTTATACTTGTTTCCCATTCTTGACTCTACAATTACCTCTCTGTTACCACGTTTAATCTTTCCATAGCTGACGATACCGTCAACTTCAGAAACAACCGCAGGGTTAGATGGGTTACGAGCCTCGAATAACTCAGTCACACGTGGTAGACCACCTGTAATATCACCAGATTTACCAGCGACACGTGGGATCTTGCAAAGAATTTGGCCTAAAATAGACTTATCTCCTTCTTTAACTGAGATGTGAGCTCCTACTGGAAGAGAGTAAGTCTTAAGAACCTCACCCTTCTTATCGATAATCTGAATAGCAGGGTTCTTCTTCTTGTCCTTAGTCTCAGTAATTACGATTTCACGGAAACCAGTTTGTTCATCTAACTCCTCTCTGTAAGTAAGACCTTCTTCGATGTGCTCGAATTGAATCTTACCTTCAGCTTCACTGATGATGGCACTATTATATGGATCCCACTTACAAACTGAAATATTCTTCTTAACCTTATCACCAGACTTCACAAATAGCACAGAACCATAAGGAAGAATAGTAGTTGAGAATGCAACCCCAGTCTTTGGATCAACAACTTTAAATTCAGAAGAACGAGAAACGATAACTGTTTCCATTTCGCCTTCAGAATTCTTGCGTTCTACCGTTCTTAAGTCGTCGATTTCAGCAACACCTTCGAACTTAGTTCTGAATTCGTTTTCATCACTAATCTTAGATGCCGTTCCACCAACGTGGAAAGTACGAAGAGTAAGTTGTGTACCCGGTTCACCGATTGACTGTGCAGCAATTACTCCAACAGCTTCTCCTTTTTGAACCATTCTAGAAGTTGCAAGGTTACGTCCGTAACACTTAGCACAAATTCCGCTTAAAGCTTCACAAGTAAGTACTGACCGTACTTCAACTTCGTCTACACCAGCTTCTTGGATCTTTCTAGCTATTGATGGTGTGATTTCTGCACCTTCACTTGCAAGAACTTCTCCAGTGTTTGGATCAATAACATCGATTGCAGGAATACGTCCGTCAATTCTATCTGCAATGCCTTCAACAATTTCGTCATTCTTTTTAAGTGGAGTAACCATGATACCTCTTAGTGTACCACAATCCTCTTCCTTAACAATTACGTCTTGGGCTACGTCCACAAGACGACGAGTTAGATAACCCGCATCGGCAGTCTTAAGTGCCGTGTCCGCAAGACCTTTACGTGCACCGTGAGTAGAAATAAAGTACTCAAGGATAGAAAGACCTTCTTTAAAGTTTGAAAGAATTGGATTCTCAATAATGTCTTGACCTCCAGATGCAGAAGATTTCTGTGGCTTAGCCATCAGACCACGCATACCACTCAGCTGACGAATTTGCTCTTTAGAACCACGGGCTCCAGAGTGCATCATCATGTAAATTGAGTTGAATCCTTGGTTATCTGTCTCCAATCTATCCATTAGGATGTTTGTAAGACGAGAGTTAGTATGAGTCCAAATATCAATAATCTGGTTGTAGCGCTCGTTATTTGTGATAAGACCCATATTATAGTTGTCCATCACTTCAGCAACCTCTTTAGTTGCTTTGTTAACAAGCTTCTCCTTTTCTGGCGGAATAATTACATCGTTAAGGTTGAACGAAAGCCCTCCCTTAAATGCCATCGTGAATCCAAGTTGCTTAATATCGTCAAGGAATTGAGATGTTCTAGCAACTCCAACGATTTCAAGTACTCTAGCAATAATATCTCTAAGAGATTTTTTCGTTAGGAGTTCATTGATGTAACCAACCTCTTTTGGCACGAATTCATTGAATAAAACACGTCCACAAGTAGTATCAATAATCGAAGTGTTTCCTTCAGCATCTTCATAACGCATCTTAATAGCTGCGTGAAGATCAAGTCTTCCCTCCTGGTGAGCAATACTAACTTCTTCTGAAGAATAACAAACTGTTCCTTCACCCTTAACAACTAGATCGTTAGAAGACTTACGCTCCTTAGTGATGTAGTACAGTCCAAGTACCATATCCTGAGAAGGTACAGTAATCGGAGCTCCATTAGCTGGGTTAAGAATGTTATGAGATGCTAGCATTAATAGCTGCGCCTCAAGAATTGCTGCGTGTCCAAGTGGAAGGTGAACGGCCATCTGGTCACCATCGAAATCGGCATTAAAGGCCGTACATGCTAGAGGGTGAAGTTGAATAGCCTTACCTTCGATAAGTTTAGGCTGGAATGCCTGAATACCTAGTCTGTGTAGAGTTGGTGCACGGTTAAGAAGTACCGGGTGCCCCTTCATTACATTTTCTAAGATATCCCATACTACAGGATCCTTAGCATCGATTATTTTCTTAGCAGACTTAACAGTCTTGACAATTCCTCGCTCCAACATCTTTCTGATGATAAATGGCTTATATAGCTCCGCAGCCATGTGCTTTGGCATACCGCATTCATGCATTTTAAGAGTTGGTCCAACAACGATTACAGAACGAGCTGAGTAGTCAACACGCTTACCAAGAAGGTTTTGACGGAAACGCCCTTGCTTACCCTTTAAGCTATCACTTAAAGATTTAAGAGGTCTGTTTGATTCAGTTTTAACAGCGCTTGACTTACGACTGTTATCGAATAAGCTGTCAACCGCTTCTTGAAGCATACGCTTCTCATTTCTTAAGATCACCTCAGGTGCCTTAATCTCAACCAATCTCTTTAGACGGTTGTTACGTATGATTACCCTTCTGTAAAGATCGTTTAAATCAGATGTTGCGAAACGCCCTCCATCAAGTGGAACAAGTGGACGCAACTCTGGCGGAATTACAGGTACTACCTTAACAATCATCCACTCTGGACGATTCTCAATACGTAGCTGCGAATCACGCATGTTCTCCACAACTTGAAGACGCTTAAGAGCCTCACTCTTACGCTGCTGTGAAGTCTCTGTATCTGCTTTATGTCTTAGAGTAAACGAAAGAGAGTCCAAATCAAGGTTTGCAAGAAGATCGTGTACTGCTTCAGCACCCATCTTTGCAACGAATTTGTTTGGATCCTTATCATCCAAATACTGGTTTTCCTTTGAAAGAGTATCAAGTACCTCAAAGTACTCATCTTCTGTAAGGAAATCATTAACCTGGAATGGTTCTCCTTCTGCGTTTTTTGCCTCACCTGGATTAATTACTACGTAACGCTCGTAGTAAATGATTTGGTCTAGCTTCTTAGAAGGAAGTCCAAGTAGGTAACCAATCTTATTAGGAAGGCTCTTGAAGTACCAAATGTGAGCTACAGGAACAACTAGTGAAATGTGGCCCATACGTTCACGACGTACTTTCTTTTCAGTTACTTCTACACCACATCGGTCACATACAATACCCTTGTAACGGATACGCTTGTACTTACCACAGTGGCACTCATAATCCTTTACAGGACCAAAGATTCTTTCGCAAAACAGACCATCGCGCTCTGGCTTGTATGTTCTGTAGTTGATCGTTTCTGGCTTAAGCACCTCACCATGAGATTGCTCAAGAATAGTCTCCGGAGACGATAACGAAATAGTAATAGTCGAGAAGTCACTCGAATTTTGCTGGGGGTTCTTTTGTTGGAACATATTCAGTTATATCTACGGGGTGATTAATCTAGTGAAACGCTTAGTCCAAGACCTTTTAGTTCGTGCATTAGTACATTGAAAGACTCTGGGATGCCTGGCTTAGGCATCATATCACCTTTAACAATTGCTTCGTAAGCTTTTGCACGACCAATTACGTCGTCAGACTTAACAGTAAGGATTTCCTGAAGGATGTTTGCTGCACCGAATGCCTCAAGTGCCCAAACCTCCATCTCACCGAATCTCTGACCACCGAATTGTGCTTTACCACCCAATGGCTGCTGAGTAATAAGTGAGTATGGACCGATAGAACGCGCGTGCATCTTATCGTCAACCATGTGACTTAGCTTAATCATATAAATCACACCAACTGTTGCTGGCTGGTCAAACTTCTCACCTGTTCCTCCATCGTACAAGTAAGAAACTCCACATTCTGGAACTCCTGCTTCGTTTGTTAATGCTGTTATCTCGTCAAGTGAAGCTCCATCGAAAATCGGCGTTGCGAACTTCATGCCTAGGTTTTTGCCTGCCCAACCAAGTACAGTTTCATAAATCTGTCCAAGGTTCATACGAGAAGGAACACCTAATGGGTTTAGGACGATATCTACTGGAGTACCATCCTTAAGGAATGGCATATCTTCTTGACGAACGATACGTGCAACGATCCCCTTGTTACCGTGACGTCCCGCCATCTTATCACCAACCTTCAGCTTACGCTTCTTAGCAACGTATACTTTTGCAAGCTTAACGATTCCGTTTGGAAGCTCATCTCCTACAGTTACCTGGAACTTCTTACGACGATAAGCACCAAGTAAATCTCCGTACTTCATAGTGTAATTGTGAATTACTCTGTTTACAAGATCACTTAGTTCAGCATCGCGAACCCAAGATTCAGAGTTGATAATTAGGTAGTCAAGACTTAGAAGAATCTTCTGAGTGAACTTAACTCCCTTCTTAACCTGCTCTTCTTTGTAGTAGTTGAATACACCTTGGCTAACCTTACCAGCTACAAGCTTCATAAGTTTATCTACCAAGGCCTTCTTTAAATCTGCTGCTTCCTTATCAAATTCAACGTCGATGGTTTCAATAATCGCCTTATCTGCTGCTTTTGCTTTACGATCCTTAACCGCTCTGCTAAATAGCTTCTTGTCTATTACTACACCTTGACTTGATGGTGGCATCTTTAGTGAAGCGTCCTTAACGTCTCCAGCTTTATCACCGAAGATTGCTCGAAGTAACTTTTCCTCTGGGCTTGGGTCAGATTCTCCTTTTGGAGTAATCTTACCAATAAGGATGTCGCCTCCCTTAACGTTAGCACCGATTCTAATAAGACCATTTTCATCAAGATTAGCTGTAGCTTCCTCACTAACGTTTGGAATATCATTTGTAAGCTCTTCGATTCCACGCTTTGTGTCTCTTACTTCAAGAGTATATTCATCAATGTGAAGAGAAGTAAATACGTCTTCTCTTACAACTCTTTCAGAAATTACAATAGCATCCTCAAAGTTATAACCCTTCCAAGGCATGAAGGCTACCTTCATGTTTTGGCCTAATGCAAGCTCTCCTTTTTGAGTGCTATACCCTTCTACAAGGATTTGGCCTGACTTCACCTTATCTCCTTTAGTAACTAAAGGACGAAGGTTCATACAAGTTCCTTGGTTAGTTCTAGCGAACTTAGTTAGGTTATAGATCTTTAAATCATTTTCAAATGAAACGAGCATGTCTGTTTCGCTCATCTTGTGACGAATGTGGATTTCATCTGAATCTACATACTCTACAATTCCATCTGCTTCAGAACGCATTAAGATTCTTGAATCACGAGCAACAGCACCCTCAAGTCCAGTACCAACAATTGGTGAGTCTGGAATCATAAGAGGAACTGCCTGACGCATCATGTTTGATCCCATTAGAGCACGGTTTGCATCGTCGTGCTCTAAAAATGGAATTAGAGATGCCGCGATAGAAGCAATTTGGTTTGGAGCAACGTCCATGTATTGCAGATCCTTAGGATTTGCAAGAGGGAAGTCACCTTGTAAACGAGACTTAATAAGGTTATTCTTGAACTTACCCTTTTCATCAATAGATGCGTTTGCCTGAGCAATAATTGCTTGAGCTTCGTCCTCCGCACTTAGGTAAATTACATCGTCTGCTTTAGTTGCAGCTTTTCCGTCTTGAACCTTACGGTATGGAGTCTCAATGAATCCTAAACGATTAACCTTTGCGTATACACAAAGTGAGCTAATAAGACCAATATTTGGACCCTCCGGAGTTTCAATTGTACAAAGTCTTCCGTAGTGAGTGTAGTGAACGTCACGTACCTCGAAACCAGCGCGTTCTCTTGAAAGTCCTCCAGGTCCAAGAGCTGAAATACGACGCTTATGAGTCACCTCACTAAGTGGGTTCGTTTGGTCCATAAACTGTGATAGCTGGTTCGTACCGAAGAAGCTATTAATTACGGAACTTAAGGTCTTTGCATTAATGAGGTCAGTTGGAGTAAACACCTCATTATCACGAACGTTCATACGCTCGCGGATAGTTCTTGCCATACGAGCAAGACCAACGCCAAACTGAGAATAAAGTTGCTCTCCTACTGTTCTGATACGACGGTTACTCAAGTGATCGATATCATCAACATCTGTATTTGAATTAACAAGGTCAATCAGGTATTTGATGATTAATAGAATATCATCTTTTGTAAGGGTTCTGCTATCTACCTCGTCAGAAATACCAAGTTTTCTGTTGATTCTGAATCGACCTACCTCTCCTAGGTCGTATCTCATTTCTGAGAAGAATAGCTTATCAATTACACCACGAGCAGTCTCTAGATCTGGTGGCTCAGCGTTACGAAGTTGGCGGTAGATATACTCTACCGCTTCCTTTTCTGAGTTAGAACTATCCTTTTGAAGAGTGTTGTAAATTATTGCGTAATCACTTTGGTTTACGCTTTCCTTATGAAGAATGATAGTCTTACTACCACTTTCAAGAATCATTTCAATATGTTCCTTTTCAAGAATTGTTTCACGATCAAGAACAACTTCGTTTCTCTCGATAGATACAACCTCTCCAGTATCTTCATCTACGAAATCCTCAACCCAAATCTTAAGAACACGTGCTGCTAATCTGCGGCCAATAGCACGCTTAAGACCTGCCTTACTTACTTTGATTTCGTCTGCAAGATTGAAAATTTCCAGAATGTCCTTATCTGATTCGTAACCAATTGCACGAAGTAGAGTTGTTACAGGTAATTTTTTCTTTCTATCGATGTAAGCATACATAACACCATTGATGTCTGTAGCAAATTCTATCCATGATCCTTTGAATGGAATAATTCTAGCTGAGTAGAGTTTAGTTCCATTTGCGTGTCTACTTTGACCAAAGAATACACCAGGAGAACGGTGAAGTTGGTTCACGATTACACGCTCAGCACCATTTACAACGAAAGACCCCTGTGGAGTCATATAAGGTATTGTACCAAGATATACGTCTTGAACAATTGTTTCGAAATCTTCGTGCTCAGGATCTGTACAGTAAAGCTTGAGCTTTGCTTTCAGAGGCACACTGTAAGTTAGTCCTCTCTCAATACATTCAGTAATGCTGTATCTCGGAGGATCGATAAAGTAGTCAAGGAATTCAAGTACGAACTGGTTTCTCGTATCAGTGATAGGAAAGTTTTCGCTGAATACCTTAAAAAGTCCTTCTGACTCTCTATCCTCAGGTTTTGTTTCCAATTGGAAAAATTCCTGGAATGAGCGAAGTTGGATGTCAAGAAAATCTGGGTGCTCTAGTGGAAGATCCACTGAAGCGAAACTCTGACGGATTGCTTGGGTATTATTGTTGACCATAGACATGGAGGATTGGGTCAAATTAGATTCAGAAATTAAATACAGGTTCCAAAACCTATTTTACTAAACAGGCAAAAAGGGAACAAGGGCGAAGACCTGTTCTTCGCCCTGAACCATTAACGAGTTAGAGTTGGGCTACTACTTAAGCTCAACTTCTGCTCCTGCTTCTTCAAGTTGAGACTTAAGGCCTTCAGCCTCGTCCTTTGAAACTCCCTCTTTGAGAGGAGCTGGTGCAGAGTCAACAATACCCTTAGCCTCTTTTAGGCCAAGACCAGTTAATTCTTTAACAAGTTTTACTACCGCAAGCTTAGATCCACCAGCAGCTTTAAGAATTACGTCAAATTCAGACTTTTCTTCTCCGCCACCGTCAGATCCACCTGCAGCAGGTCCTGCTACTGCAACTGCAGCTGCAGCTGGTTCGATGCCATGTTCCTCTTTAAGGATTTCTGCTAGTTCGTTTACTTCTTTTACAGTAAGGTTAACTAGCGACTCGGCCATTGCTTTTAAATCAGCCATTTTTATAGAATTTATTATGGTTTTCAGATAATTATTTAATTGTTAAGCTCAGCCACGTTCTTGTAGCGCCTTAACGAGACCAGAAACGGTGTTACCTCCCGAATTAAGTGCTCCAACAACATTCTTCATAGGGGATTGTAGCAGTGCGATAAGCTCTGCAATGAGTTCATCCTTAGACTTGATTGCTGTTAGTGCATCGATTTGGTCATCACCTAAGTAAGTAGATTCTTCTACATATGCAGCCTTAAGAGTTGGCATATCGGACTTCTTGCGGAATTCTTTGAGAATTTTCGCAGGAGCATTTCCAACATTACCTACAAGTAGAGCTGTTTGCCCTGTTAGTACTTCATACAGTTCACTGAAATCTGTAACTTCAGAAGCTTCCATTGCTCTTCGTAGTAGCGTGTTTTTTACAACTCGCATATGTACGTCATTCTTGTAGCATGCTCGACGTAACTGAGTTGTCTCCTCAGCATTCAGACCAGTTGCGTCTGTGAGGTACAAAACAGAATTATCCGCAAGCATCTGCGTAAGCTCTTTAATCTGTAGATCTTTTTCTTCGCGTGTCATGTTTGATGCTTTGTACGGTTAAACCACCGATTTTTGTTCAACTTTAATGCCAGGTCCCATAGTAGAGCTCATAGTGATACTCTTAATGTATGTTCCCTTTGCAGAAGATGGCTTTAAGCGAACAAGAGTTTGGATAAGCTCATTCGCATTATCATGTATTTTATCAGCATCGAATGACACCTTGCCTACATTAGCGTGAACAATTCCAAACTTATCAACCTTAAAGTCAATCTTACCAGCTTTAACGTCTGTTACAGCCTTAGCCACATCCATAGTTACAGTACCCGACTTTGGGTTTGGCATTAAGCCACGTGGTCCGAGTACACGGCCCAACGCACCTACCTTACCCATAACTTGAGGAGTGGTAATAATTACATCCACATCGGTCCAACCTCCTTTGATTTTCGCAATGTAGTCGTCTAATCCTACGTAGTCAGCTCCAGCATCAAGCGCCTCCTGATCTTTGTCAGCAGGACAAAGTACAAGAACCTTAACATCCTTACCTGTTCCGTGAGGAAGGCTTACCGTTCCACGAACCATTTGGTTCGCTTTGCGAGGATCTACGCCAAGACGTACAGCTAAATCAACCGAAGCATCGAATTTTACAGTTGAGCATTCCTTCACAAGTGAGGACGCTTCTGAAAGCGAGTAATGCTTTTCTGCATCGATTTTTTCGGCAACAGCCTTTTGGTTTTTTGATAATCCCATTTATTGCGATTTTTTTAAGAAGATGGAAAATCTCCGATTACATTAATGCCCATGCTTCGTGCCGTTCCAGCTACTACTTTCATAGCAGATTCAACTGAAAAGCAATTCAGATCAGGCATTTTGTCTTCTGCAATCGCGCGGACTTGATCCCAAGTTACCCTACCAACTTTATCTCTGTTAGATTCTGACGAACCCTTCTTCAATTTTGCCGCTTCTAATAGTTGAACGGCAGCTGGTGGTGTTTTAATGATAAAGTCAAACGACTTATCACTATAAACGGTGATAACTGCAGGAAGTACTTTACCAGCCTTATCTTGAGTTCTTGCATTGAATTGCTTGCAAAAATCCATGATATTTACACCCTTTGCACCAAGTGCCGGTCCAACCGGAGGTGCTGGGCTGGCTGCTCCACCGCGAATTTGCAGTTTAATGAGTCCAGAAACTTCTTTAGCCATTTTTATTTATATTGAACAGTTAGGATTCGCCGCAAATGGGAAGCATTCAAAAGGTCATGCAACGTTTCTTACTGTCTGTTCCTAATTAATTATCTTTTTCTACTTGTAGGTAGCCAAGTTCAACAGGTGTCTTACGCCCGAATATCTTAACCATAACCTTCAATTTCTTTTTCTCTTCATTTACTTCTTCAATATTACCATGGAAGCCGTTGAATGGTCCATCAGTAACTTTCACTAGCTCGCCAACTTTGTAAGGAATATTGATTTCCTCTTCTTGGTCAGCCATTTCATCTACAACGCCTAAAATTCTGTTAATCTCATGTTGACGAAGTGGCATAGGTTCTCCTCTTTTTTTAGCACCTAAGAAACCGATAACATTTGTTACGTTTCTTACTAGGTGAGGCACCTCTCCAATTAAAGCAGCTTCAATGTATACGTACCCAGGGAATAGGTTTCTCTCCTTACTAATCTTCTTACCATTTCTGATCTGGAAGATTTTCTCGATAGGAATAAGAACCTGACCCACGTAGTCTTGTAAACCAGCAGCAGCAATCTCAGTTTCGATTGTCTCCTTTACTCGCTTTTCTTGACCACTAACGGCGCGAACTACATACCACTTTTTATCAATTTCACTCATGTTCGTAGGAGCTTTCTAGTGAATTATTTGATTTTAGAATAAGTCGTAAATGATTCCAACAAAACCTTTCCAGATTGAGTCAGAAGCATTAACACCAAACGTCCAATCCATTGCAAATACAACACCCGCAATCAATAGAGACGCAACGAACACTAAAACAGAAGATTCCTG
>JAYZNI010000006.1:0-5444 GCA_036152255.1 Bacteroidota bacterium
CTCTCCATTTAAACAGTCATACGAAGGGGAGATAATTGTACATTCACTTATACACCAAGTTTCACTATCGTATTCACCAGATCCATCTCCAGGGTTATAGCAATCTCCATTTTCACAAGTCCAAGTAATTGGAATAATTACGCAAGAATTTTCACAAGCACTAAGTGTATTGAATTCACCAGATCCATCTCCAGGGTTATAGCAGTCTCCATTTGCACAATCCCAACTTTCGCTAACTGTAGTACACGCATTGATACATGCTGATTCACTGTTGTATTGTCCTGACCCATCTCCTGGATCTGAACAATTCCCATTTATACAATTCCATGAAGGGATTACTTCAGAATTAACACAGAAATCATTACTCTCTGACTCTCCGAAGTTTGCGTCTGATGCTATAAGTGATGCTAAAGAATTTCCATTTGAATCTGTTATTGTGTAATCTCCATTAAGTCCACATGCATATTCAGGATTAGCTCCATTCATTCCATCACCATAACTATCAATAACTGTAAATGTATAACATCCATTAGTTAAGCACCATGAGTGTTCGACAGTATCTGGATCTGGGTCCATAGTAGTTGCTGAACCGCCTCCTGGATAATATCCTTGGCCTACAGAATAAATTGTATTACCTGTTGAATTAGTCAATTCCCATGAAATTTCTTCTCCATAACAATCAGGAAGGAAACTCAGTGTTACTTCATTTGCAAAGCAAGGATATTCACAAGATCCATCATCAATTGTTGCATCTGGATCGAAGTTTATAGCATCTGGATCAGTACACCCAGGAGCTCCATTGCAATACATACCCATATGAGTAAGGACTCCAGTGTTATTTGGATCTAGCCAAGGTTTTAACTGCTGTTCAGGATTATTACCCATTTGATCCCAACTGTACCAAATTTTACCATATATATCAGAGTTATTTGGAGTATTACAATAAGATGAGCCTCCAGTTAATTTTCCAACAATAAGTTTGTTTGAATCAAATATGGGAGATCCAGAGGAACCTCCTTCAGTTACCCCCCAGTTAGTTTGTGTTTGACTCCAATTTACAGCCCAATGTGTCGTGTTGTTGCCCCCCCAACCTAAACCTCCAGTAGACTGTAATGGATTTGTATATGTACTAATCTTCATAACATCTCCAGAAGGGTGGTGTAAACTTACGCCAGAGCCTGATGGTGAATTGGAGCGATTCCACCCAGCATAAAATGGGTCAAAATCAGGTTCCTGATTAAGTTCAACCAAAAAGAAGTCGGAATCACCACTTGAACCTTCGCCTCCGCTATTTGAAACAAGCGAGCATCCTGTAATTGCATCAGATCCAGGAGAACTATTAGCACATGTAGGTGTTAAATAATTAAAATAAAAAATACACTGATTTAAGCTTGATGCACTAATACTTCCTCCGCTAAAACAATGATCTGCAGAAAGCACATATGGAGTGCAATTATTCAAGGTGTTATTTATCATTGAACCGGAACATAGTCCAACGCTAAATCCATTTACAATTTGAATTCTACATGTGGCTTTTTTCTGATCATCCCAATCGTCTCCTTCTGGACAGTTAGCATTAACCTGACAATAATCTGATCCGCCGCCCACAGGTTTATATGCATATGCTACATTTTCTATTTTAATTGAAGCGTCTAAGGTTTGATAGTTAGGTTGAAAATATTCTAATATTACTTTATCTCCTTTGATGAATTCTGTAGCATAAACACCAGAGGGATGAACGTGTTGGTATGTAAATGGTCCTGCTGTTTGTGTCTGTTCTAAATTGTATACAAATAATTTACCTCCATATGGAATGTCGAACTGATCGTAGTAAAGTGAGATGGCTATTGCACCTTCAGAGTGAATGCCAAGTCGCCAAACGATTCCATTTACAAGTTCTGTTTTTTCAGCTTGTTCAATAAAATCAATATTTGTTGGGATAAGTTTGGCAATTTCAAATGCCTCACCATTTTTCTCACTAAATTCATCGTCAGTAAGTTGTGGAGCCTCAACTTCAACGATACTCACATCTCCACTTAATGGAGTTTTGGAAGTAAGAAAATCGATCTGCGAAGAAGCAGAGGTTGTAATAAAAAGAAGGGTAGTTAAGAGTAAGTTTCTTTTATATATTCTCATTTTAATCTCTAGGATGTTAGTCTCTAAAGAATGAAGATACTACAAATTCCTTTGAACCTTTTTTGTGTAAGTAAAATCCTTCTCCAGACTTAACTCCCAATCTACCAGCAGTTACCATATTTACAAGCAGAGGACAAGGGGCATATTTTGACGAGCCCAAACCATCCTGCAGTACTTCCATAATCTTAAGACAAACATCCAATCCTATGAAATCTGCAAGTTGAAGTGGTCCCATTGGGTGAGCCATGCCAAGCTTCATTACTGTGTCAATTTCTTCAACTCCCGCAACACCCTCATTCAGGGTGATAATTGCCTCATTAATCATTGGCATCAAGATTCTATTGGCAACAAATCCAGGGTAATCGTTTACTTCAACAGCAACTTTTCCTAAAGCTTCGCAAGCGTGCATTACTGCTGCGCAGGTCTCATCACTCGTTGTATATCCTCTAATAATTTCTACCAGCTTCATAATTGGAACTGGATTCATAAAGTGCATGCCAATTACTTTCTCTGGACGAGATGTCGCTGCAGCAATCTTTGTAATAGAAATTGAAGATGTGTTTGTCGCAAGAATGCAATCTGCAGGCGCTGCCTTGTCAAAAACTTCAAATACTTTAAGCTTGACGTCTACGTTCTCCGTTGCAGCTTCTACGACTAAATCCGCTTCTGATACTCCTGAGGCCAAATCCGTAGAGGTTCTTATGTTGCCTAATGTAGAGGCTTTTAATTCTTCGGTAATTCTCTCCTTAGCGACTAGTCTACCCAGATTTTTTTCAATTGTAGCAAGAGCTCTTTCAAGAGCATCTTTAGAGCGGTCAACAAGAACTACTGGATGACCCTTTTGGGCAAATACATGGGCAATTCCATTACCCATTGTTCCAGCACCAATAACTGTGATATTATTCATCTTACTTTTCTTTTGCTTGCTGTTCAGTCTTTTCGTCTGCCACTTCCTCATCAGCTTCTAATGGGAATGCACCCTTAGTAAGTAGTATGTTGTACCACTGAACTAATTTCTTCAGGTCAGAATTGTAAATTCTATCGTGGTCAAGATCAGCAACAGCATTATCTATGAAATCTTTGATTTCTTGAGAAGATGAAGAATTGTGCCCTGGAGCCTCATTTCCATTTGTCTTTTTGTGCATGTTGTTGAGTATAACTCTTAAGGGAATGTCTTCTTTAAAAGTGTACATAGTGATGTCTCCAAGACTACTAACTTTTGCTGAGCCTGGTACGCTTGTGCGCTTGCCATCTACCATAGATTCAACGACTAAATTCTTATTCGATGATGCTATAACCTTGTACAAACCCGGCTTTCCCGCGATTGCTAGAATTTCTGAAATTTTCATGCTTAAAAATTGATGGTGCGAAAGTACGAATAACTAATGCTCAAAAGGAGGGATTCTTTTAAGGATCTCAACTGGTTGATTTATATTCGTCTTTACTGCATAATGCTCGTTTCCGTTTGTAATGAGGAGGTTTGGCACTTGTAAGACTAAATTATACCTCGCTGCTTGATCCAAAGTTTCTTGAGATAATTTGATTGCTGGTGCTTTACATTCTGCAAGTAATACAGGCTGTCCATCGTTGTTGTAACATACTAAATCTGCTCTTTTTTCAACTCCGTTAAGTGTTAATCTATGCTCAACAGCCATAAGACTTATAGGATAGCCAAGGCTTGTACTTAGATACGCAATTAGGTGTTGCCTTACCCATTCTTCGGGCTCTAGTTTCAGCCATTTTCTTCTGACAAGGCATTGAATTTCGTCGTACTTCTCGCCGCTCCTAGCAAGGAGGGTGGGTGTTTGAAAATTTAGTTGCGGTTGATCGACAATTCTCGACATGGTGTAAAGGTAGTTATACATAAATTAGCGCTATGGGGCATAGGCAGATTATTAGGGAAGTAAAAGCGGGGAAGTTTTCGCCTATATACGTGCTTCACGGAGAGGAGCCATTTTTCATTGAAGAGATAGTAAATGCTATTAAGGAAAATGCTGTCGATGAAGCGTCTAAGGATTTTAACGAAACTGTTCTTTACGGTAGAGATGTTGAACTAAGTGAGATCCTAGCATCTGCAAGGAGATTTCCCATGATGGCAAAGAGGCAGCTCGTTTTGGTAAAGGAAGCCCAAGACTTAAAGTGCTGGCGTCGCAAGGATGAGCTAGTATTGTTGGAGGCATATGCTGAAAATCCAGTGGGGTCGACTGTGTTGGTTTTGGCCTATATGAATAAGAAAATAGACGGGAGGATTAAGGCTGTTAAAACTCTGAGTAAAAATGGAGTTCTTTTCTTGAGTGATAAGGTTCGTGATTATAAATTAACCCAATGGATTCAAGGTTATGCAAAGGAGGAGGGTCTTGATGTGGAGCCCAAAGCAGTGCAAATGCTCGCCGATTATTTGGGCAATGATTTGAGGAAAGTCTGCAACGAATTGACTAAGCTCAAACTTGTGATGAAGAGTGCAATGGTGACCTCTGAGGATATCGAGAGGCACATTGGAATTAGTAAGGAGTATAATGTTTTCGAGCTTCAAAAGGCACTTGGTAAGAAGGATGTAGAGAAGGCAACAAGAATTGTGAATTACTTCGAGGCAAATCCCAAAAACAATCCTATCGCTATGGTTGCTCCCATTTTATTAAGCTATTTCAATAGAATTTTTGTCTATCATGGTCTTATGGATACAGGCCAAAGCGCAGCAGCAAAGGCCATGTCTTGCAGTCCATACGCAGTAAAAGAATATGCTTCGGCTTCTAGGCTGTATCCGCCTGTGAAACTCGCTAAAATTTTTGGGTATTTAAGGGAGGCAGACAGAAAGTCCAAGGGCCAAGGGAATGCAACTACTTCAGATGGAATGTTGCTCCGAGAGACTGTGTTTAAGATTCTAAACTAGGGTATTAGCTGAGTTTGGCATTATCTATGTTAAATTGCAACCATGAAAATCCAGAACCTACTAAGTGTTGCTTTTACAATATTAATCACAATCTGCTCTTTGAGTTTAATGGCTCAAGACGATAACCTTATACCAAACGGTGGATTCGAAGACACAAACATTAAGAAGCTTAAATCTTATGGCCAGCTTGAAGAATTTGGCATGGATTGGTTTGCAGCTACATTAGTTCCTGGTGATTTGTTTGGTGAGGGAGCTAAAGGAGAGAAGGTGGGTATACCGACTAACAACTACGGTAAGCAAGACGCTGCTAATGGTTTGTGTTACGCTGGATTTCGTGCGTATTCGAAAGACCCAAAACTTTCTAGATCATATTTAGAAGTAAAGCTTCCTAGACCACTTGATAGAGATGTTATGTACT
>JAYZNI010000007.1:0-11225 GCA_036152255.1 Bacteroidota bacterium
TAAGCTCCTACAACTTGAGACAAAGCGGCCCTAACAGCGTCGAACAGATCAAGAGGGGACGTGTCCATTACCTCTTCTATCAAATGCGCTAACACTTCTGAGTCTGTATCACTTTGCAAATTGTGGCCTCGACACTTTAAAGACTCTTTGATTGCGGCAAAATTCTCAATGATTCCATTGTGAATGATAGCAATTCTGTTTGACGCCCCTCTGTGTGGGTGAGCATTCAAGTCGTTTGGCGGGCCATGAGTAGCCCAACGAGTATGACCTATACCAATTGTCCCAACAGGATTATCACCATTAATATGAGAAAGAAGATCTGATACTTTACCCTTTTTTTTGTTCAGCACCAAGTCTCCATTTGGCTCTACGGTTGCAATTCCAGTACTATCGTATCCGCGATACTCCAATCGCTTTAAACCGTCAATAACTACAGGAAAAGCCGGACTGTGCCCAACATATGCAACAATTCCACACATATAGCGAAGTTAATTAATGAGAGTAAGTAACCACAAGTTTTGTTGAAGCCTCGTCAACATCAGTCCCTTTAAGAACAATACCCTCTAGGCTTTCAGCCGGATTTGTTGGTATAATGTAAAGAGATGGCAAGTCTTCAGAAGGGTCAAAAGTTCCAGACGGCCCCATTCCTGAGTAGTAATTAAGCATGTCTTGGATTACACTAGTTAAAATAAAGCTGTAATTGTTCTCTGACGAGTTATACTCAGCAAAAACGTTTGTTGGAGTAATGAACATGTCATTTTTTAAACCTAAATACAAAACAGCAGGCTTGGGATTAAAACGATCGCTATAAACCTGAACCCCTTCACTTACCTCTTCATCAACGTTTAATACAAGCTCTGCTTTTTGGACAGATCTATCAGGTCCTATGCTATCTTCAAGTGCCTCAAGGCCAGGAATATTTATTTTAAGATTTAGGCCTCCACCGCCCATAACATAGAGAAGTTTATCTCCTTCAACATAAGCGCTATCTTCTTCAAAGACATTAAGGCCGTCTAAGGCACTTACATAATTATTGTAAAACAGGTTTAATCTTAAAGAGTATTCTGAAAACTCAAAATCATAATGAGTTGTGTCTTCATCATTGTGGTAGTACAACCTCATCATACTAGCACTTGAATTAATGTTGAATCTTGTTGCTCCATGACCAGAAGTTGACGAAACGATAATTCCTGGAAAATACTCTAACCAACTATCATTTGAAGAATAAACTTCTTGATCAAGGTCCAATAATGACTGTCCAAACCCCGTGTCTAAATTAATTGTTAAGTATGCTGCTGAAGTGTCTGAATCAACAATTGTTTCTTTAACTGGCTGAATAGATACAGGTGGATGTGAGGGTGCTAATAAAGAGCCATGTATAGCTTCTGGCTCATAGGACGTGTAGTAGGTTGAATCCAATACAATAGAATCAGCTAGCTGTCGTACTTCTATTTTGTGCTGGCTAAACTCTCCATACCCAAACCCAGTGTGTCTTAATCGTAATTGAATACTATCTGCGACAGGATTATATCCAAACACTTGATTGGGAGAGCTCAATCTTAACTGGCTTGCAAACAACGCTTGTGTTTCTCCAATTCTTGGATGGAAGACCTTGCCCAACAAAGCTGTTGAATGTTGCTTACTGTCTAAGGCATTTTCTCTAACAGTAACTATATCGACCTCGAGCGTTTCAGTTTCTAAAGTGAAGAAATCGGAATCAGGCAAATTGTCTAATCCAATTGATGAATCAGGTTTTTTACAGCCAAAAAGAATCATAGTAGCTAAAAGCGTTAGCCAAACAAGATTTTTTATCATGTCGTCGCCTCAGATTCAACACCCAAAACCTCGTCATAAAATGCATTGATCTCTGCTAAGTAACCATCGTTACCAGGGAAATCAAGAACTGGTACGCCGGCAGATTTAATCTTTTCCATTGTCGCATCGTTTAACTCATCAGATCCAACAACCAATGCGTCAGCATTTTCAATACCTAATGCGTTAATGTTGTCAAACGTTGCTTTCCTGACAGTCTTTGCGCTTTCTTCGCTTATCCCGTCAATCACAAGTTTTTCAGACATTCTTTTATCGAGCGAACCCTTGTATCCTTCGTCATAAATGCTACACACAACCTTGCTATTAGCAAAATATGGATCATCAGCATAGTTTGATTTTAGGTAAATTGGAAGCAGGTTTGCCATCCATCCATGACAATGTATAACGTCAGGAGCCCAGCCAAGCTTTTTTACAGTTTCGAGGACGCCTCTTACGAAAAAGATTGACCTAATGTCTGTGTCTGCGAACAGCTTGTTATTTGCATCATAAAGCACAGCCTTGCGCTTAAACAGTTCATCGTTATCGATGAAATATACCTGCATTCTAGCCGTAGGGATAGATGCAACTTTTATAATTAGAGGATGATCCACATCGTCAATGCTCAGGTTCATACCTGACAACCTGATCACCTCGTGTAATTGGTGACGTCTTTCATTAATCTTACCAAAACGGGGCATAAACACCCTTATCTCACGGCCTTTATCATGTGCTCCTTGTGGAAGGAAGCGAGATAGAGAGCTCATAGGCGTCTCGGGAAGAAAAGGAACCATGTGTTGTGATACGTAGAGTATGCGTGCTTTGCTCATAAAGTTCTTTCTTCAGGTTAGTCGAATTGCAAAAGTAGCTATTTTTACGCCCAAATCCAAGAATCCACTAGTGTTTCAGGGCTTTTGAGTTGCCAATAATGAAAATATTTCAATCCACATTAGAGCTCTTACAATGGCGAAATGAGAGCGAAAACAAATCAATTGGCTTTGTGCCAACCATGGGTGCACTTCACGAAGGACATGCATCCTTGTTGAAGATTGCTAGGTCAGAGAGTGATTTGGTGGTGATTAGTATTCTTATAAACCCAACTCAATTTGGCGACCCTTCAGACTTTAAAAATTATCCTCAAACTCTAGAAGAAGACCTTCAAATAGCCCAAAACACTGGTGTCGATGTAGTTTTCGCTCCAACACCAGAAGACCTTTACGGAGGAAGACCCCAAGCAGACAAAGTTGACTGGGGATCAGTTACTTCAGATTTTGAGGCAGCATACAGGCCTGGACATTTTGATGGAGTTGTAGCAGTAGTAGACAGGTTGTTTACAGCCGTTAAACCTCACATTGGATTTTTTGGAGAAAAAGACCTACAGCAAGTTGCGGTAATTAAAAAACTCGCAAAAGACAGGCACCCCCAAATACACATCAGAACGTGCCCATTAATTCGCGATGAGGAAGGTTTGGCCTTGAGCTCAAGGAACACAAGGTTGAGCGAAGAGGGAAAACAAAGCGCACTTAGCCTATCACAATCTCTTTCACGCATAAAATCGTCTGTAAACATTAAAGCTCAAATTGAAAAAGAACGAGAGGTACTGAAAGATAATATTGACGTTGAAATAGAGTACTTAGAAGGGGTAAACGAGGTTAGCTACAGCAAAAAGGATAGTTCTGAATCGTGGACACATGTTATTATTGCGGCCAAAGTTGAGGGTGTTAGGCTGATTGATAATATACGTTTGTAGAAGTTTGGCCTTCATTTCGGAACTTCGCACCAAATAATTTGTTATGCCAGGACCAACTCAAATAATTTTAATACTACTTGTCGTTCTACTTCTTTTTGGCGGTCGTAAGATTCCAGAGCTAATGCGCGGACTAGGACAGGGGATGAAGGAATTTAAGGACGCAACTAAGGACGATTCAGATTCGTCTGGCGATAAGGACAGCAAGTGAGCCTTAGGCTATCACTTGTTTTAACTACTTGGTTTTATGGAGTCAACGCCTACTGTCAGGCTGATTCCCTGGATCTCGACTCACTTTTTTCTTGGGAAGAGCAGTGGCTCCTTTGGTGTGAGCAAAGCGCTTGCATTAGTACAGACACATCGCTGTGGAATGGCTTGGCAGAACCTGGCTTAGAGCTGGATACTGCATCGATGAAGGCTAGGTTAGAGATCTTAGACAGAAATTCTGAGTTAGATCTTAGGTGGAACCCTGTTGCCCATAGCAGAATTGCCTACTATGTTAAAAGAAGGAAGCAAGGTCTTGGGACAATGCTTGGTCGTGCACCGCAATATTTCCCACTATTTGAAGAGATTTTAGATAGGGAAGGGTTGCCTTTAGAATTGAAGTACTTGACAGTTGTAGAGAGTGGCTTAAATCCAGAAGCTAGATCTCATGCTGGTGCTAGAGGACTTTGGCAGTTCATGTACTACACTGCAAAAGCTGAAGGATTGAGAATTGATAGCTACATAGACGAAAGAAAGGACCCGCGAAGGTCAACAGAAGCTGCGTGTAGGCACCTCAATAGGCTTTACGATAGATATGATGATTGGTATTTGGCCTTAGCTGCTTATAATTCTGGATCGGGCAACGTAAACAAAGCGATAAGGCGCAGCGGAAAAAAAAACTATTGGGAAGTGAGGCCTTTCCTGCCAAAAGAGACGAGGAATTACGTGCCAAATCTCCTAGCAGTTATTTACTTGATGGAATACCACGCCGAGTACGGCATCACTCCCAAATCGCCCCTTCCAGGATATTCAAGCATTGATACTATATTGGTTGATGGCCCCTTAAGATTTGATCAAATTGCAGAGTTTACGCCTCTCACAGAAGGGGAGTTAGCGGCCTACAATCCAATATTCAGAAAGAAAATTGTGCCTGGCCCTGGCGAGGTTTGGGCTCTTAATTTGCCATCGTCTGCTATCCCAACATTCATTGCAAATAAAGATAGCATGAAGGTGTTCAAGCCAGAACTAACTCCAGAAATCAAGTACGAGCCCGAGCCGGTTTACTACAAAGTAAAATCTGGCGACGTTTTAGGCATTATCGCGCAGAGATATGGCGTTTCAGTAAAACATTTGCAGGAGTGGAATGGTCTTAGTGGGACTACTATCAGAGTTGGCCAACGCCTTATCATCCACGGTGACCCAAGCAAACTATAAATGAGGAAATATCTTTTAATACTACTAATTGGCCTTATGGGCTGTTGGAGCCAAGAGGGAGCAAGAGCACCACTTCCTGGCACTATTGGGCCTAGGGGCGAGGTTTTGGTAGTTTGTTCTGACGAGGTTTGGGCTGGCGATGTGGGCGACTCTTTGAGGAGCGCACTTCAGAGGCCCTACCCAGTGCTACCCCAAATGCATATGGAAAACTACGAACCTATGTTTGACATAGTTAGAAAACCGCTTGAGGAGTTTAATAAATTTTGGAAGCCACACAGAAATGTGATTATCATAGATATCGCTGATAGAAAGGACACTCAAACTCCTTCTTTTAAATTTAATAAGGCCAAATATGCAATGGGCCAAACCTACGCCGAAGGAAAGGCAACAAATCAGCACGATCTCGCCTTGCTTATTTCTGAAAGAGCACAGGAGTTAGAGGCTCACATACATTCGAAAGAGGTAAAGAGGTCGGCGGGAGTAAGCAAGCTTTCTACAGATGAGGCGGTTGAAAGAGATGTCTTTGAAGCTATAGGAGTAAATATGATAGTGCCCAAAGGCAGTTATGCTGTGGAGTTAGATTCGGGCTTTGTTTGGCTCGACAGGCAGCAAACAAGACTCAAGGGCAGTAACAACCACGACGTTCAACAAGGGATTTTTATTCATTCAGAGCCTTACACTGGCCCAGAACAGTTTTCGCTAAAATACTTGCTCGACAGAAGAGACGCGGTAACTGCTACAAGAGTTCACGGACCCACAGAAGGAAGTTTCATGTCAGTAGAAAGACGCATTATTCCCACCTATGAAGAGATAAGTTTTAACGGAGAAATTGCAGCAGAAATTAGAGGGCTATGGAGAATGGAAAACGATTTTATGGGCGGACCATTTTACAGTCTTACCATGTACGACGAGGCGAGTTCATCTTTAGTAACGGTTGAGGGATATACCTACGCCCCCTATTTTGACAAAAGGGAGTATATGAGAGAGATAGAAGGACTAGTAAAATCTAGCTCAATACACAGGTAGTTATTTTACAACAAACGCCTTACTTCCTAAAGCCTTTCGCCCCTCCATTAATGCTGCGATATAGCTGCCTGAAGGAAGATCTACAACACTGATTTGTTCACCGACCACTGCACTTACGCGTTTTACACAGCGGCCAGAAGAATCGTAGATACTTATCGCATCAACCTCAGCTTCTAAAGGCCAGTCTAGACTAATGAATGACGAAGCAGGTGAGGGGTAGATGGTGAAATCAAATTCTTGAGCAACATCGTCTATGTTCAAAGAGATATCGCCATTTGCAAAAGTGTATTGGCCTTTTCTGAGGCTACTTACTTTAAATGTTCCTGTTCCATTTGTCATTGCACCCGCTTGCCAGGTATAATCAGGATATTGCTCCCATGGCGAATCAGAATCAGGTCTCCATGCTAGAAACCCATTTTCTTCCGTATTTCCGAATAAACCCCAATCTAATTCGTCAGAATCGACTCCAACATAGTTGAATCGAGCGTCTAAGGTTAGAGCGTCTGTTCCTTCAATTCCGTCTTCCCAAGTTCCGTCTACAGTCCAAAAGTGAGATCCACTTACTTCTTCAACATAAAAGTCTAGAGGATTTTGATCGGGAGCAGCCCAATGGTGCTCTACACGCACAAGGACGCTGTCGGTAATAGCATCACAGCCCATTCTCATATCAACCCAAGGCATAGTGCTAAGGCCAGTAGTTTCTGTAATTGCGACAGTCACATCAAGCCTTCCTTGGTTTAGCCTTCCATCTGCGTTGAGGGCGATTAATACAAAGGGGTCCTCGTGTTCAATAACAGCAACATCGTACTCGCCACTTAGCCTGAACTCTTCAAATGATGTATTCCAATCCTCGTCCCACAAATAAATTTCTACAGGTTCGTTGTTGTGGAAATCGTTGCAAGCGCGGAGCTTTTGGTTTAGGTAAACGGTGGTTTCAAAGCCACTAGCAGCATCTCCTTCGGTAGAAGTAGAGTCAATAATCCAAGTAGAGAAACCCGGCTGGAAAACCTGAGCGTCAAAGAACGACTGGACATCCATTTCAGAATAATCTTCCAAAGCTTCTATGAACATGTCGGGATCCATGTAAGAATCCCAATACTCAGACAGCACAGCTTGGCATGCGTTTCTATACATATCATCACCCAAATACGCCCTTAAGTTGTGATGTATTGAAGCGCCTTTGTAGTATGTGTGCCTTCCATAAATTTCTTCGTCTGGCATAGGCGAAAGCGCATGGTGGCCATTGTCTTGTATGTGACATTCCTCAAGGACAAACTGCTGATTGTCCTTTATAAACTCAACCATAGCATCGTGGCCATTTTTCCATTCTTCAAAAAGAGTGTTAGTGTATTCCGCACCACCCTCCTTGAGCCACATGTGATTGTGAATGTATGGCGCAACAATATTTCCCCACCACTGATGGCCAAGCTCGTGAGTTAGAAGGTCGCTATTAGAAGCAACAGACTCACCTACCATGTATTTTGGGTAGGCAATATTTGTTGGAATTTCTAGGGCGCCTTCTGTCGTTAGCACATATCCCACCCTTTCCCATGCATAGGGCCCATACCAGTACTCACAAGCATCAATGGCATAGCCCAAATCCTGAAACTTGTTTGCCATTTGGTTTATGTCTTCAGGTTTAGCGGTTAGCCTGATGGGAATATCTCCATACTCACTAGTGTATACGTAATTGCTGTCAACGTAGTTTGAAACGGCAAAGGCCGCTTGGTGTGTTGTAATGGGATGCTCTAGGGTAAAGCTCCTCGTTAGGGTGTCGCCTTCTTCCAGGGTTTCGCCCAAGAATGTGCCTTGCAGATGTGCCTTGCGCCCTCCAGCAGATCGAACATTCCAAGTGTATGTAGCGCGTTCGACAAAATTGTCAAAACAAGGGTGCCAAACCTTCCCAAAATTTGGAGGAATCGTAGTAAGCCCAATCCCCATGTGATAGATATAGTTCGAAGCAAAATACACGCCTCCCCAATACGGATCACCTTCGGGATTCCCAGAGTAGTATATATCTATTTCATGCGAATCGCCCTCGTTGAACACCTCGCTTGGAGCATCAAGCCAAACCTCACCACCAACGTTATTAAAAGAAGACTCAACACCGTCAATCAAAACAGAGTCAACGGTCATTTCAATAAGATCAAACCTTACAGACTCTGCACCGCTTTCAATGACGTTCAATTCAATTCCACAATGAGCTTTCATGTATTGATTTGTGTATTGAGTAACGTCTAAATCGACATTGTAATGAACGATGTCAAACGTATCGCTACGGGCTATAGAAGGCTCCATGTCGTAGTTCTGCATTACTTTCTTCCCAAAATGCTCATGCCCCGGCACATCAGTATACTTACACCCAATGGGTTTGTACACACGAGGTTTAGAGGCGTAATCCTTTAAATTTTTGTGTAGGCTTTGGGCTGAAGCGAAAGAAAAAGCGCCTGTTATGATAAAAATCAGGAAAGCGAGGATAATTCGTTGCATACGCACAAAGTACAACGGACATTTGCAGTATGAAAAACTTATCTGTTGCTGACGGCCTTTTTGTAGAAATTGAATACGTTCTAACTGAAGAGGGCCCGGACGGCGAGGTGCTTGAGGAGTGCCCAGCGGAACAAGCTTTTGGATTTAAGATGGGTGCAGGCGAGGTGCTTCCGGCATTCGAAAAAGCACTGCTAGGTAAAAAAACAGGGGAACCGTTTAGCTTTACTATTCCATGTGCTGAAGCATATGGAGAAACTACGACAGAGGCTATCCACACACTACCAAAGAGCATCTTCGAGGTTGACGGAAAATTTGATGCAGAGGTAGTTCAGCCAGGAGAGGTTTTGCCCATGAAGGATGACGAGGGAAATGAATTGTTTGGGATTGTGCTAGACGTAAGCGACACAGAGGTTGAAATGGACTTTAACCACCCTTTTGCTGATATAGACCTTCACTTTGAAGGGACCGTTTGCGACATAAGAGAAGAAGAATAAATGGAAAGAACTGAGATACAGGACTTAGGTGAGTTTGGCCTAATTGGAAGGCTTACAGAAGGTATTCAAAAGAGACAGCCTTCAACTCTTTTAGGAGTTGGTGATGACGCTGCAGTTATTGACCCGCTTGGGAAAAGGGTAGTGGTTTCTACAGACCTGCTTGTTGAGGGTGTTCATTTCGATTTGAGCTATGTGCCTTTAAAGCACTTGGGCTACAAGGCTGTTATCGCGAATTTGAGCGATATATGCGCTATGAATTCTCTCCCAACCCAAATCGTAGTAGGACTAGGGATATCAAATAGATTCTCTGTTGAAGCCCTTGAAGAACTCTACAGTGGGGTGAAGCTAGCGTGTGAGCTCTACGAAGTAGACCTTGTAGGAGGAGACACAACCTCATCGCCGTCAGGACTAACCCTCAGCATTACAGCTATAGGGCTAGCAGATTCAGAAAAGCTCGTGTCAAGAAGTGGAGCAAGCGCAGGAGACCTACTCGTTGTATCAGGAGATTTGGGATCGGCGTACATGGGGCTACAGGTTCTTGAAAGGGAGAAGTCGGTGTTCAAGGACGCTCCGTCTATTCAGCCTGAGCTAGACGACCACGCCTATATTTTAGAGCGCCAACTAAAGCCTGAGGCAAGAACAGACATTGTTAGAGAACTGAGCGACCTTGAGGTGAAGCCAACGAGCATGATAGACGTTAGCGATGGTTTGGCCTCAGAGTGTATGCATTTAATGGCTGCAAGTGGGCTAGGAGTAAGGCTCTATGAGGATAAATTTCCCATCGACCCCAAAACCTATGATACAGCAAGAGAGTTTAACTTAGATCCAACGGTTTGCATGCTTAGTGGAGGAGAGGATTATGAACTTCTGTTTACAATCAGCCCTGACGATTATGAAAAGCTTCGCAACCACCCAAAATTATCATTCATCGGTCACATGACGGAAAATCCAGACGAAAGGATTATGGTTACAAAGAGTGGTACAGATGTAGAACTTAAAGCCCAAGGATGGGACGGCATTAAACAAGGATAATGGCTGCAGACGTAAACCAAACCAATCGAATCACTGAACTTTTTGGCATTAAGTATCCCCTTGTTCAGGGCGGCATGGTCTGGTGCGCAGGCTGGGAGCTAGCGTCAGCAGTTAGTAATGCAGGTGGACTTGGAATAATTGGTTCTGGGAGCATGTACCCAGAAATATTGGATGAACACATCGTTAAGTGTAAGGCCGTAACAAACAAGCCTTTTGCTGTTAATCTTCCACTTTTATACCCGGATATAGACAAGCACATTGCAAACATTATCAAACATGAAGTTCCAATCGTTTTCACAAGCGCAGGTTCTCCAAAAAAGTGGACGTCAACGCTAAAAGAACACGGAATCAAGGTGGTACACGTGGTGAGTAGCGCAATGTTCGCTGCAAAATCAGAAGCTGCAGGAGTAGACGCTGTAGTTTGTGAAGGATTTGAAGCAGGAGGGCACAACGGAAGGGACGAGACAACGACGATGTGTCTGATTCCAGCAGTAGTTGATGCGGTAAATATTCCCGTTATCGCTGCAGGAGGACTTCACGACGGAAAATCGATGCTCGCAGCTATGGTTTTAGGTGCTGAGGGAGTTCAAATGGGCTCGAGATTTGTAGTAACTCAAGAATCTTCGGCACACATCGACTTTAAAAATACAGTAGTTGGAGTAGGCGAGGGAGCAACAACTCTTACCCTAAAAGAACTAACTCCTGTAAGAATGATCCACAACGAATTTTTCCAACAGGTAGTTAAGGCATACAAGGCCAAAGCGTCAACAGAGGAACTTGCAGATTTACTTGGCAGAGGCCGGTCTAAAAAAGGAATGTTCGAAGGAGATCTTCCAGAAGGCGAGCTTTTAATAGGCCAAATCTCATCAATGCTCAGCGAGATAAAACCAGCTGGAGACGTAGTCCAAAACATTATTGAGAGCTATAAAGCTGCAGGCGGAATGAAGCTTGGCAAACGCTTTGAATTCTAACTAAAGTAGTCGACGATACTTTTTGCCGCTTTTGAGTTTACGACCTTTTTTAGGTCTTCAGCGCTTGCTTCTCTAACCCCCTTTACTGACCCAAAGACGTCAAGCAATTTTTGTATGCTTGCCTCCCCAACACCCTTGATATTATCCAATTCTGACCCTAAAGCCCCCTTGCTTCGTTTGTTCCTGTGATGTTTTAACGAGAAACGGTGGGCTTCATTTCTCATCTGTTGAATCACC
>JAYZNI010000008.1:0-38221 GCA_036152255.1 Bacteroidota bacterium
GTTCTTGTAGGTCTAGGTGGCATGATGTCAGGAGTTCTTCACGCACCATTAACTGCTATTTTCCTTGCAACAGAAATTAGTGGTGGCTACGGACTATTTGTCCCTCTGATGCTGAGTTCAGCACTAAGCTATGTCATCGCAAGGAAGCTAGCGAGGTATAGTATTTATACGAAGGAACTTGCAGCAAGGGGAGAGCTTCTTACTCACGATAAAGATAGAAGTGTACTAACTCTAATGAGTCTTAAGGATGAAATTGAGACGGACTTCATACCGGTAGGCTCTGAGGATAATTTGCGAGCTCTAGTAAATATCATTAGTAAATCATCTAGGAATATCAACCCAGTTATAGATGCAGATGGAGTATTAATAGGGTTGATTGATCTTCAGGACATAAGAGAGATTATGTTCGAAACCGATAGATATGACACTACAATAGTGAGTGATTTAATGGCAAATTTGGAGTTCACTGTAGTCCAAACCTCTAAAATGGAGGATGTGATGGATCTGTTTGAAGTAAGTGGAGCGTGGAACCTACCAGTTATAGATTCTAAGGGAAAATATGTGGGCTTTGTGTCTAGATCTAGACTCTTTACAGCGTACAGAAGATGGCTTAAAGAAACTAGTGACGAGCTAGAATAAAAACTCAGTAGTAAGCTCGAAGAATTCATTTGGCTTCTCAGCGTGCAACCAATGTCCGGCATCTTCAATATCTGCTGTATCTAGTTGCACATAGAAGTCTTCAATCCTTTCTAATTCTTCGTCGCTAACGTAATTAGAGTTGAGTCCTCTAATGAAAAGCGTTGGTATTGTACTAACGCTTAACACTATTTCTTCTGTAACATTTGCAAGAGTTTCAGCAAGAGTTGAAACGTTAAACCTCCAACTGTAACCGCCCTCTTTTTCCCTATGTAGCCCTTTCATGAGAAATGGTACAAGAGTAGGCTCATAAGAAAGTTTTGACTCAAGAAATTGTTGCACCTCTTCTCTAGATTTAGCATCGCTTGGAGTAGTTTTAAGAAGAGCATCGAAAATGGGTCCATGATGTGGAGTGTAGGACTGCGGACCGATATCAGCAACTATAAGTTTTGCGACTCTTTCAGGGTGCTTTTCTGCAAATGTCATTACAGTTTTGCCTCCCATGCTATGCCCTAGTAAATGCGCTTTTGACACACCCTTGTCATTCATATAATGAAGCAGATCTTCAGCCATTAATGAATATGAATGTTCATTTGAGTGTGGACTTCGTCCGTGATTTCGGGCATCCACTAAATGCACAGTTAAATGTTCCGCGTATCTTTTCCCAAGAGTTTGCCAATTGTCTGCACTTCCCAGTAAACCATGAAGAATCACTAAGTGCTCTTCTCCATCCCCTAAAATTCTACTAAATAGTTTCAACCCCATTATTTCAGACAATCCAAGTATTGTTTTACTGTTTTTTCTATGCCCAAATAAAGCGCATCAGAGATCAGCGCGTGACCTATACTAACCTCGGCTAAATGAGGTACGTTTTGCACAAAATCCCTCAAATTATTTAAGTCCAAATCGTGACCAGCGTTAACTCCCATTCCCAGAGAATGAGCTAGAGTTGCAGCACGAGCATAAGGCACTGTTGCATCTGCACCTTGAATTTTGTGGCCAATTGCATACGCTTCGGTATAGAGTTCAATTCTATCTGTGCCCGTCGTTGCTGCCGCTGTGATTTGGGCTTCATCAGTATCCATAAAAATGCTGGTTCTTATTCCAGCATCTTTAAAACGAGCAATCACTTCACGCAAAAATTCTGTATTTTCTTCAGCGTTCCACCCAGCGTTACTAGTCAGCACATCAGGTGGGTCAGGTACAAGGGTAACTTGGTCCGGGTTAACTTCAAGAACAAGGTCAATAAATTTCTGATTTGGGTAACCCTCGATATTAAATTCAGTTTTTACAACATGTTTGAGACCTTGTACGTCTGAATAAGTTATATGCCTCGCATCTGGCCTTGGGTGTACAGTGATTCCTTCAGCCCCAAACCCTTCAATGCGTTCAGCTGCTAACAAAACATCTGGAATATTTCCTCCACGAGCGTTTCTTAGCGTTGCAATTTTATTTACATTGACGCTAAGCCTAGTGGTATGTAACTTCGCTGAATCTGACACATGACAAAATTACGCAATGACTGCTGAACAACTTCTAACATCTGACATCCCTTTACTTCTGTCTATTGATACAGTTAAATGTGCATTGGACATGATGGATGAGTTTAAATTAGCTCATCTTCCACTTGTTGTTGAGGACAGTTTCAAGGGACTTATTTCAGAAGATGACCTATTAGAATGTGATGAAAGCGCAGTTTTGGCCGAGGTAAATTCTACGCCTCTTTCTGTCGACCCCAACCTCCATATTTATGATGTTGTTGCTTCAATGGCAAGTGCAGAAGTTGACCTTTTGCCCGTAGTTCATAGAGGAGTTTATATGGGAAGTATTGACAAGGCAGCAGTTTTGAGTTTCTTGTCAAGAGTTGCTGGATGGGGTGCGGAAGGGAGTACGATTGTTTTAGAAATACCTACATCTAAGTTTTCGTTAAATGAAATTTCTAGGCTTATAGAAGAAAATGGAGCCCAAATCTCTAGTTTCAACACCAGCTACGAAGACAGTGGTGACATGCTAGTGACATTTAAGCTCAACACTATTGATATCGCAGCAATACTGGAATCATTTAAAAGATTTGACTATAAAGTTGTGACTTTCTTTGATGCTCCAGAAGTTGAGGACGAACTTCGCTATAAGTTTGATCAGTTCATGAGGTATCTTGAACAATAGAGCTAAAAGATGAGTATGCATATTGCCCTTTTTGGGAAGCCATTTTACGAAAAGCATCAAGACTCAGTAAAAAGGGTCGTTGAACGAGTTGCTGAAATAGATCCTGGAGCTCTCATTTATGATGAGTTTAAGCTAGAGCTTGAAAAGTATATGGAGCCGCCTTCATCTTTGGGGAGTTTTTCAAAAGCAGTTGATTTAGAGGGGATTGACTTGCTAATCACGTTAGGTGGTGATGGTACTTTTTTAGAGTCAGTAACATATGCCTCAGTAAAGGGTATCCCAATTTTAGGAATTAATACTGGTACACTTGGCTTTCTTTCTAACGTCAGTACTGATCATATTTATGAAGCCCTTGATGCAGTTTGTGCAGGCAAAACCTGGATAGATGAGAGGTCAATTCTACATATTGAAGCAGAGGGTGTTGATTTAGGGGATTTTCCATATGCTCTAAATGAAGCTGCGATTCATAAGCGTAAAACCGCAAGTATGGTGGTTGTAGATGTAAGTAGAGAGGATAGGTTCGTAAATAAGTACTGGGCTGATGGACTCTTAGTATCAACAGCTACTGGTTCTACAGCATACAGTCTTAGCGCAGGTGGGCCAATCATTTCGCCTAGTTCTGACGTGGCATTAATTACTCCTATTGCACCTCATAATCTGACTAATAGGCCTTTAGTCGTTCCTCTTGATGGTGAAATTATACTTGAAGCATCTGGAAGAGACGCGAGCTTTTTACTATCACTTGATAGTAGGTCATATAGATTAAAGCCAAATTCAAAGGTGAGAATAAAGCCAGCTACATTCAAGGTAAAACTCCTAAATCTGGAAGACCAATACTTCTTCAACACACTTAGATCAAAAATGCACTGGGGTATGGACCCTAGAGGCTAGATCTTACGGTTGATAAAGTGAGTTAAAATAGACCCTTGATACGGGCAATCTCCACTATTTTCGTGCGTTAGGAATTCTAGTCTGATGAAACTTCGCACATTCTATATCAAAATCTTTGCTATGGTGTTGATAGCTATTGCTTTAAGTTTCGGCCTAGAGGCTCAAACTCACGGGGGTGCTTCGCAGGAAATCGGCTATCAAATTGGTACTAGCTATTACATTGGAGATTTAAATCCATCTAATCCTGTTAATTCAAGGTTCCATTTAGCTCAAGGAGGATTCTACAGAACAAACATCAACAGCAGAATTGGAGTGAGATTCCAGGTTATGAATTCTACCGTTGAAGCTTGGGATGCTGATTCTGATAATAGTTGGGCTTTGAATAGAAATCTTCACTTCCGCAACAACATAACAGAATTTTCTATACAGGGTGAGATTAACTACATAGAACACGTTCTTGGAAATCCAAAACACAGGTTTTCTGGGTTCTTAACCGCAGGTGTTGCCTATTTTACCCATGATCCAGAAGCCTCAGACATTCATGGTAATTGGCATCCACTTCAGCCCATAGGTACTGAAGGCCAAGGATTTATTGAAGGGGTTGATCCATATAAATTGGGAGGATTTGCAATGCCTTATGGAATAGGTGTTAAAGTCAATCTTGGCACCTCGCTCTCTTTTCAATTTGAATGGGGGATGCGCAAGACTTGGACAGATTACCTCGACGATGTAAGCACTGCGTATATCGACGATAGCTATTTTCTTCAAGACGGAAACCTGTTAGCAGCTGAGCTTGCCGATAGAATGATTGAAATTCCAGAAGAATTTGATTCATCAGAAGGAATGCAACGAGGTGACCCTGGTAGAAATGATAAATACGGATATGTGCTCGCATCTATTTCTCTGAGAGTTAGCAAAAAACCAACGACTTGCTGGGAACAATGAGTGAGCTCAACCCAAATAATATCCCTTCTCATGTTGCCATAATAATGGATGGTAATGGGCGTTGGGCTTCAAACCTCGGCAAGGACAGGGTTTTCGGCCACATGAATGGCGTTGAGTCGGTTCGAGCTGCCGTAAAAACAGCTGTTAAGGTGGGGATAAATCACCTCACTCTTTATGCTTTTAGCACTGAAAACTGGAGTAGGCCAGCTGAAGAGATAAATGCTTTAATGGATCTTTTGGTTAAGACATTAGTTAACGAAAGTGAGGAACTTTTAGAACAAGGAGTAAAGCTCAATACTATTGGTGACCTAAGCGGCCTTCCAGAAAATTGTCAGGCATCACTAAATAAGGCCAAATCAGAAATGCCAAATCCTTGTAAACTCACCCTTACTTTAGCTTTAAACTATAGTTCAAAATGGGAGATAACTTCTGCGGTTAAAACAATAACAGAAAAGGGGATCAGTTCAGAGGATATTGATGAGCAAACTATATCTGATCACCTTGCAACCTCAGGCTTACCAGATCCAGAGCTCATGATTAGAACCTCTGGCGAAAACAGAATTTCAAACTTTATGCTCTGGCAACTCGCCTACGCAGAATTTCATTTTTCTAATGTGCATTGGCCTGACTTTAGAGAAGAACATTTTATAGAAGCCTTAATCGATTATCAGAATAGAGACCGACGCTTTGGAGGAGTTTCGCAAAGAGAAAATTAATGAGAGGAGTTAGCTCACATATTCTATTCATTTTGATGGTGTTGTTTGCGTCGTTTAGCACAGGGCAGGCCCAAACTACAAACCAAGTCATTGACTTGAGTTACCCTCAAACATATAGAATTGCAGGACTTACAGTATTAGGGGCTGAGTTCATTGATGTACAAGCTATAAAGCTGTTTAGTGCACTTCAAATTGGAAATAGTATTACAATTCCTGGAGAGGATGTAAGTAGGGCGATTAGAAATCTTTGGGATCAAGACCTTTTTTCTGATATTCAAATAGAAGTAGCTGAACTCAGAGGAGAGGATGTTTATTTGGTAATTTTTATTAAAGAACTCCCCAGATTGACTAGGTACAGTGTCTATGGAGTTGGGCGTGCAGAAAAAGAAACAGTGCGTGAATCTATTGACCTGATGACGGGTAGAATTGTTACTGAGAACGTAATTGCTACAGCAAAGAAGCGCATTAGAGATCACTATACAGAAAAGGGATTTTTAGATATTGGTGTTAATATAACCCAAACCCCAGATTCTACTTTTGATAACGGAACGATTGTCGAAGTTTACGTTAACAAGAATAAAAAAGTTAAGATCGATCAAATCTACCTTGAAGGTGTTACAGCAATAGAGCATAAAAAGCTCTACCGCAAAATGAAAAACACCAAGGAAAGAAAGTGGTGGAGATTCTACAAGGCTTCAAAATACTTGGAGAGTTCTTACGAAGAGGATAAATCAGCTATCCTACGTGAATACAATAAACTTGGATATAGAAATGCTAGGATAGTACAGGACTCACTATACAGAACACAAGATGGATTTGTTGGCTTAAATATCAAAGTAGATGAGGGAGATCAATTTTACTTTGGCGATATAACCTTTGCTGGAAACATCAAGTACAGAACTACTTTCCTAGACTCTCTTTTGGGAATCAATAAAGGTGATTTATACAATCTTGATCATCTAGAGACTCGAGTTTTCATGGACCCAAAGGGTCTTGACCTCAGTTCACTCTATCAAGACGACGGTTATCTAACATTCCGTGCAATGCCAATTGAGCAGAGTGTTCAAAATGACACGATTAACATCGAGATTAGGATGATGGAGGGGCAGCAGTTTAGGATTGGAAAGGTTAGTGTTCAAGGAAACGTGAAGACAAATGACCACGTTATATATAGGGAAATTAGGACGAGACCTGGTGATTTATTTAGCCGTACGGATATTATCCGTACTCAACGTGAGCTTGCACAGTTGAATTACTTTAATCCTGAATCGTTTGGGGTTAATCCAGTTCAAAACCCAGCAGAAGGCACAGTTGATATTGAATACACAGTAGAGGAAAAACCGTCTGACCAAATCGAAGTTAGTGGAGGTTGGGGTGGAGGCCGAGTAGTAGGTTCTCTTAGTTTGAGCTTCACAAACTTCAGCGCAAAGAGGATGTTCGAGAAGGGAGCTTGGAGGCCTATTCCGACAGGTGATGGCCAAAGGTTTAGTATAATTGCACGATCAAACGGTTTGTTTTTCCAGAACTATAACCTGAGCTTTACTGAGCCTTGGTTAGGAGGTAAGAAGCCAAATTCTCTCTACACTAGAATTTGGAAGACTATTCAATCAAATGGTGAGAAAAAGAAAATTGATGGAGTATTAAATCCTGACAGAAGATGGTTGGAGGTTTCAGGTGCAGAGATAGGATTAGGCCAAAGGTTAAAGAAGCCAGACGATTGGTTTGTAATGAATGCTAAGCTTTCGTACCAGCACTATGATCTTAACAATTATGGTCAATTCTTCAGCTTTGACGAAGGAAATGCAAACATCCTAGCTCTTGAACTTAAGCTTTTAAGAAATTCAATTAGTGATCCTATTTTCCCTGTTTGGGGTTCTAATGTTGAGATTAATGTTAAGGCAACAGCTCCTTACAGTCTGTTTAGACCTGAAGGATATTACGACGACTTAACAGATCAAGAGAGATACAGATGGATAGAATACCACAAGTGGAAGATTAAAGCAGAATGGTATACTCCGCTTACTAGTACTTCGGGAGAAAACCCCAAAAGCTTAGTACTTAAACTGGCAGCAGGTGTTGGCTTAATAGGACAATACGATAGAGCCGTTGGCCTTAGTCCATTTGAAAGATTCTATATGGGAGGTGTTTTTCTAAGTGGATTTGCAATGGATGGAAGAGAAATCTTGAATCTCAGAGGATATGATGATTTGAGTTTGACTTTCCCAAACCAAAATACTGGTGCACCTGTAGCAGCTAAGTACACAGCAGAAATTAGATACCCACTTTCGACTAATCCAAATGCTAGCATATACATGTTAGGCTTCTTAGAAGCTGGAAGCACTTGGGAGGATACAAGAGCATTTAATCCATTTGAGGTCTATAAGAGTGGAGGTGTAGGATTGAGGATATTCCTTCCTATGTTTGGATTACTTGGTCTAGATTACGGATGGAGAATGGATGACTTACTCACAGCTCCTGATATGGCAAGAGGCCAATTCCACTTCAGTATGGGAATGGGAATGGGTGAACTTTAATATGGTAACTTAGCAGAACGCATGAGAAATCAAATAACAATACAAAATACTTTAGCGACTTTAGCTCTATTGTTTGCTTTTGCTGCGCCAAATACAACTCAGGCTCAGAAATTTGCATACATTGATACCGATTATGTACTCTTGCATTTGCCTGATTTTGCAGCTGCTCAACAGGAGCTTAATACATACGCTATTGATTGGCAGGCAGAGATTGAATCTAAACTTGATGCTGCAGATAGGTTAGAGGTGGCATACAGAGCAGAGAGAGTTCTTTTGACAAAGGAAATGCGTCAGAAGAGGGAACAAGAGATCTTATCAAAGCGCGCAGAGGCAAAAGAGATGCAGAAGCAAAAGTTTGGGGTTGAAGGTGAGCTATTTCAAAAGCGTCAAGAATTGATTGAACCAATCCAGCAACAAATATTTGAAGAATTAAAGGGTATAGCAAGTAGCTCAGGTTATATGGTGATTTTTGACAAATCAAACCAAAGCAACATGCTATACACAAATCCTAAGTACGACATCTCAGATAGGCTTATCAAAAAGCTTGGGTACGTTCCAGGAGAAACAATTGAAGTTGAAGAAAGAGATGATGCTGTTAGGGATGCAGGAAACAGAGGAGGAGTTAATAATGGAGTAAGTAGAAATGGAGGTAGAGGTGGAAACATAGTTCCTAGCAATGGTAGAGGTGGATCGTCTGGACTTCAAAGACCTGGCGGAGGCGGGGTTAAATAAATTTGAACTAACATATGAAAATGAAAAATATATTTATTGTTTTGGCTCTATTTACGGGCCTATCGTTTAGCGCAGAAGCCCAAAAGTTTGGCCATATCGATGCTCAATCTTTGCTTTTAAGCTTACCAGAGAGAGTTGATGCTCAACAAACAATTGAAGCAGCAGCAAAAGAGTATGAAGGCGAAATGATTCGCATGCAGGAAGAGCTTCAGACTAAGTATGGTGAGTACCAAGCTAAGGCTGCAACTTGGCCTGATGCCATCAGACAGCAAAAAGAAAAGGAGCTTCAAGCACTTGATCAAGGTCTTCAAGAATTTGGGCAAACAGTCCAAATGGATTTGGCTCGTATGGAAGAAAATCTTCTAACTCCAATGATTGAAAGAGTGCAGGTTGCAATTCAAGATGTGGGTAAGGCTCATGGCTTCACTTATATTTTTGACTCTAGCATGGGCGCTACTCTTTACAACGGAGGTGAAGACGTTACTGATCTTGTAAAAACCAAGCTAGGACTTTAAAAAGACCAAACTCAACTTTGGGGCCCATTGGTATATTCGATTCTGGAATTGGTGGCTTAACTGTTGCCAGGGCTGTCTGTGATTTACTCCCAAAAGAGAGTATATTTTACTTTGGCGACACAGCTCACCTTCCTTACGGGGAAAAGAGCCCAGAGCTAATAAGAAAATATTCAACTAGGATAGCCTTACATCTCTTAAACAGCGGGTGTAAGGCTATTGTAGTTGCGTGCAATTCAGCTTCTAGCAATGCTCTAGATCAAGTGCGCCAGACCGTGGGGCATTCAATCCCAGTTATTGACATGGTTAACCCCGTTGTAGAGTCACTTTATTCTGGATCACTAAGCACGGGGTCAATAGGACTTATTGGGACTAGGGCAACCATTAGTTCAGGACTTTATTCTGCTGCCGTAAATGAATTAAACTCTAAAGGAGGACCTAGCTTCACTCTCAAATCACGTCCAACACCACTTTTGGCTTCAGCAATTGAGGAAGGTTTTCACAACGATACTATCCCTGGAGCAGTTCTAGAAGCGTATTTAGTTGATGGATATTTTGACGATGTGGATGCTATGATTCTTGGTTGTACACATTATCCACTAGTACGAGAAGAGGTGATACGATTGCTCCCAAAATCTGTTGATGTATTTGATCCTCCAGCGATAATTGCGAGAGCACTAAAGATGAAACTCTCAAAACTTAACCTTTTGTCCAATACAGACGATGCATCAAATAGATTCCAAGTAAGTGACCTGACTGAGAACTTTAAGCAAGGTGCAATTAGATTCTTTGGGACTGATATTAATCTTGAAGAAGTAGAACTTTAAAGGTCAGAACCTCTAAACCATTCGGAGTATTGTAGGTATCGATCAGCAGTTTGAGATAAATGCTCATGTAAATCCGCTCTAACATCTCCTCGACTTTTTGCTGGCACACCTGCATAAAGTGTGCGAGGTAGAATAATCGTTCCTTCTAGGACTACAGCACCAGCCGCAACTACCGCTCCTTCGCCAACTACCGCATTATCCATCACAACTGCTCCCATTCCAATCAGAGCGCCTTTACATACTTTGGCTCCGTGAACGATTGCGTTATGCCCTATGCTGACGCGATCTTCTAAGGTGGTCTTTGATTTTCTAAAAGTACCGTGGATTACTGCGCCATCTTGGATGTTTACTCTTGAACCGACTTCGATGGATGCAACATCACCTCGAACAACGGCCCCAAACCATACGGTACTTTCGCTACCAAGAGTTACTTCGCCTACAACCGTGCAATTTGGGGCAAGCCAAGCACTATCGTGAATAACAGGAGCTATACCTCTTGCAGGTAATACTAAGGGACATTGATTTTGTTTATCCATGATTCGAATTTATGACCAACATCACTATTGTACTCAAGAATACTTTAGTCATTTATAGCATTAACCTAAAAATTCCAATCAAACAACCTGCACTCAATAGCCTTTATTAGGGGCTCTTCTTCAATCTCTTATTTTCTATCTAATAATCTAGCATTCGTTGCAATATCGATAATGTGACTTCTACCTCTTTTCGAAACTTCAACCATTACAAGGAATGATTTTAGACACTTACGGGCATTAGTCCTCAAGCTTAACTTACAATGTTCGTCATACCTCTTTTGTTTTACTTTCTTAACTCAATTTCTGCACTCAATCCAAAACGGTACATGAATCTAAATAAATTCAATAAAAATTAACTTTTTTATATAAAAAACACATTTTAGAATCAAAATCATCCATTTTGATGCCTTTTATTCATTTTTTAGCTATTCTATTTCACCAAAATATTTAATCCTTCATCACTAGGCCCTTTTAAATTATCATCAATTTTATTAATAATTTTGGTTTTATTTTCAATAATTGGCATATATCTGAGTTTTTTTGAAAAATTTACAATAAATCTTATTTTTATGTGTAAAATATTTATTTATTACTAATAAGCAAGATTAATACAATAAATAGCCTATAAATATAAAATAATGCCAAAATTGTACTGAAATTAGTTTTAAAATTGAAAAAAGTATCAATAAGTGTATTGTTATATATAAAAATCCTAACTTAGATATTCTTGTAATTTGGTCTTCTGTGGCAATTTTTTTTTAATAATTCTAAAAAAAATATCAGTTTTTACTGAAAAATGTGCGAAAACATCTCATAAAGCATCAAAACATCAAATATTATCACGTTTCATTGTCTCCAACTCAATATTATTCCTGAATTAGTCCTAATTTTTACGTGAATGAAGCTCGGTATCTCGTCATTACCGATAAACTCATATGTCTTAGTTTACATTTATATGTTATATAGCTCTTTTGTTTTGAGCTGGGATTCAACACCAGAGATAATGGCGTGAATACACATAATGTGCATCTCTTGAATCCTATCTGAATAACCATTCCATTGTATCCTGATTTCGTGATTGCAAATTTTTCCTAACTCACCACCATCTCTACCCGTCAATGCAATTACAATCATGTCCTTTTTAATTGCTGCTTCAGCAGCTTTCAGAACGTTTGGGCTGTTTCCACTAGTCGAAATTGCTAAGAGTATATCTAAGTCATTACCAAGGGCTTCAACCTGCCTCGCAAAGACGTATTCAAACCCAAAATCATTGCCTATGCATGTTATAGCAGATGGGTCACTTAGTGCAATTGCTGGATAAGAAGGTCTATCTTCCTTGTACTTTCCAGTAAGCTCTTCAGCGAAGTGCATGGCATCACACATTGAACCACCATTTCCACAAGATATGATTTTCTTACCCTTTTCAATAGATGTAGCAATAATGCTAGAAGCCAAATCAACAGAATCCAAGAATTGTTCATCGTCGAGTACATGATTAAGAATCGAAAATGTCTCTTTGAAGTGAGATCTTGCTGTTGGAATCTTATGCATCATGCGTAAAGTAAGAGGTATTTTCAAAACAGAACAAATTTCTCAAAGATCTAATGTCCATAGAAATTCGTTTTATAAGGATTAGGTCTTTAGTTTACCTATGTTATTTAAACTTAGAGAGGGCGTGCTTTAAGTAGTCAATGAAAACTTGGGGATTGCTATCATAACCAGCAGAACCACCAATTTGGTTTCCATCGTGTCCAACCATTACGTAAAAAGGCTGTGCATTTCTATTGTATTTAGATGCCTGCATATAAGACCATTTCTTTCCAATAGTCTTAATGTTGAATTCCTTTCCACCGTACTCTTCTTTTCTCCACTCATCTTCTGGAAGTTCTGTTCTATCGTCTACGTATAGAGAAACGAGGACTACATCTTCGGTTAGGATTTGGGCTACTCTAGAATCAGTCCAAACTTGCTCCTCCATTTTTCTACAATTAACACAAGCCCATCCTGTAAAATCTAATAACATGGGCTTTCCTTCTTCGATAGCTGCGGCCATCCCTTCGTCATAATCTCTGAAAAGTGCTTCTACGTGTCCTCCAGCATAACTTCCGTCGTCACGAGTTGCTATATGGCTAGCGCCACTCCATTCAGAATAGAATGCAGGAGGTGGAAATCCTGAAATCAAGTTTACTGGTGCGCCCCACATGCCAGGTAGTAGGTATATGCTTAAGGTCAAGAACATTAGTCCTACACTGAAACGGAACACACCAATTCTTTCAACTTTTGAATCGTGAGGAAGATTAATCCAACCAAATAAATAAATGACAATTGCAAGACAAACTGCAACCCAAATTGCGATGAACAGCTCTCTTTGAAGAAGTCCCAACTGAAGAACCAAATCTGCATTGCTCAAGAATTTAAATGCAAATCCAATCTCTACAAGACCTAGAACAACCTTTACATTATTGAGCCAACCACCCGATGATGGTAGTGAGTTAAGGTATCCAGGAAATGCACTGAAGAACATAAATGGCAAGGCAAGAGCAATTGAAAAACCAAGCATCACTGCTGTTGGCGCTGCAAAAGATCCAGTAGCAGCTCCTGCTAGAGCTCCACCAACTAGGGGGCCTGTGCATGAGAATGAAACAATTGCAAGTGTTGCTGCCATGAAGAAGATTCCAATTATGCCACCTCTATCCGATGCTTTGTCAGCTTTATTCGCCCAGCTTTGAGGTAGTTGGATTTCGAATGCTCCAAGGAAGCTAGCACCAAAAATCATGAGAAGTAGAAAAAGGAATACGTTGAAGTATGGATCTGTTGAGATCACATTCATTACATCTACGCCAAACATTGCAGTAAGTGCAAGGCCAAGCCCTGTGTAAATGAAAATGATGAAGAATCCGTAGAGTAAAGCGTTTCTTATTCCTTCTGTTTTGGTCTTGCTAGTCTTCGTAAAGAAACTAACAGTCATTGGAATCATAGGGAATACACAAGGAGTAAAAAGAGCTGCAAGCCCTATTCCAAATCCCATTATAAAAATCCAAATCAATCCTTCTTCTTCGCCTTCTTCTTCGGTCTCTTTGTCGCCTTCTGGTCTTTTAGGGGAACAGTAACGTGGGCGCTTTGATGCTGGTTTAATCTCAGTCGCTGAGATTTTGTAGTCAATATCAGTTGGTGGCAAACACATTTCGTCATTGCAAACCATGTACGTGTAGAATCCACTTATGCTATCAGTTGCAGAAACTCCGCGAAGATCTATAGTTGTCCAGTAGTATCCCGCCTTCTTAAAGAACATAAGATCGACCATGAAGTTTGGGTCATACTCAACTATTGGATCACATTCATTTACTTCGCTTGGCTTTTCTATTCCTTCTGGAAGTGAAATCTCAAAATACGTAGGTACTGGACCTTGCATGGGATCCACCTTTTGAGAATAAACCTTCCAAGTAGGGTCGAGTTTGCACTCAAAAACTAGGTCGACTTTGCCTTCCTCTTCTGATTCGTATAGGTCAATACTCCAATGTGCCGGATCTTCCATTTGGCACCAAACTACTGGGCTTGACAGGAATAAGATTACTAAACTAAGAGCAGTAAAAAATGCAGATTTTAGACTTTTCATTGCAAAAACTTTGAGCGATAAAGATAACTGCTCATTTGCAATCAAATTAGTCTTTATGATTTATATGCACTTTACCCTGCTTTGAAGGCTTCAATAGTGCCGCCAAGATTCACTTTTACCTTTTTTGAAACTCTAGATAACAGAGTATTTTCAAAAGAGATAAAAACCCACAGCACATCTCCATCTCCATCTTCAAGAACGTATGCAGATTTTCTTACACCATTTGGAACCTTCCATTGAGTAAGTAAGTCGCTAACATTTACAGTACCTTCCATTCCAGTTGGACTCAACTTATCTCCATGTTCCCACGGTCTCCAATTTACGGGGTCTGATAATTCACTTGTTCCAACCCAAAGAACACTTGGATCGTTTGGGAATTCTAATCCACTAAGATCTTCTAGATGAGTTCTCTCTAGAGCGAGGTTTTTAGTTGCAATAGTTGCAATTGATAGACTTATGTAATCTCTTTCGCGTCTTAGGATATCTGCCCCGTATGTGATTTGGGCTCCAACAGTAGCTCTTTTCAAAATTAATGCTTCTTCCCTAGAACCAATAGACCAACCTCTCTCAATAAGGAGTCTGTCTAATACTAAATCCCCCCAAATTGACCTACCCATTGCGTTGAGGTCTAACTTGCAAAGTGCCCCATCTCCGCTGTCTAAATTGCAGTATTCTACAATTTCTCTTGAAGCATCACTCATTGAACTATCAACAGCATTTGCTTGCACCCTAAGCCTGTGAGCCCAATCTGCCAAATGACCCGTAGTTCCCTTTCTTATGTTTTCTAAAAGAGGAATTACCTCATGGCGAATTCTATTTCTAGTGTACTTACTTTCTGCATTTGAAGAATCAACCCTAAACTCAAGTCTGTCGGCCTTTAACCATTCTAAAATTTCATCCCTAGTCCAATTCAACATGGGCCTTATCACATCTCCAGTTCTATGAGACATACATCCCAAAGATGACGGATTTGTAGATCTAATAAGATGAAGTAAAAGAGTCTCTGCCTGGTCGTTTTCGTGATGCGCAACTGCAATTGCGTGAGCATCGATTTTGTTTTTTACATCTTCGAAATACTCGTACCTGAGCACCCTTGCAGCATATTGAATCCCCTTTCCAGTCTTATCTGCTAGACCAGATGCATCCATTGTCTCACAGTGAAAAGTGATCCCATTTGACGAACACCAATTTCTAACAAAATCCTCATCGGCGTCGCTTTCTGCACCTCTTAACTTAAAGTTTACATGTGCAACTTCGAATCTTGCCCCAATACTTTTTAAAGCGTGTAGAAGAAGCATGGAATCAGGACCACCAGAACATGTGGCAAGGATTAGTTCACCATCAATAACTCCACATTTTCCTAGGTCACGTGAAAATCTATTCTCGTTTTGCTTACTCACCTTTAACTGTTTTAATAAGTGCTTCTGCCTTTAGGCCACATTCATTGAATTCATCTTCTGCATTGCTTAAAAAAGTGATAGCTCCCCCTACGGCTGCCTCAATTTTTTCAGTTTCTGCATTGTGAAACAAGCTACGTATTAGAACGTTGAAGTCAAAGCTACCATTAGGAGAGATATAACCCACCGAACCTGAATAAACTCCACGCCCCTTTGCCTCTAATCGGTCGATATTTTTCATTGCTGAAATCTTTGGGGCTCCTGTCATAGACCCCATTGGAAAAGTGGCTTTAAGGATGTCGGCCAAACTTGTATGAGGATCTATTTCACACTGTACTTCGGTAATCATTTGATGTACAGTTTCAAATGTGTGAATACCGCATAGATCTACAACTTCGACGCTATCTCTTTTTGCAACCCTGCTCAAATCATTACGCACCAAATCTGCAATCATGATGTTTTCTGCCCTTTCCTTTTCGCTATTCTTTAACATCTCGATTTGCCTTAAATCTTCATCTTCATTTCTGCCTCTTGCAATAGTCCCCTTAATAGGTTGAGAGATTAATCTGTCTCCTTTCCTCTTTAAAAACCTCTCAGGACTGCCACTCATTACCCTTGATGAGCCACATTGCAAATAGGCGCTAAATGGAGCCTTTGTTTTTGTATAAAGCTGACCAAATAAATCCCAACTCGAACCTTTGGGCGCCTTGCCTGATAAGGTTTGACATAAGTTCAATTCGTAAACATCTCCTGCTTGAATTAACTCCTTAACAGCGTTGTAATTTGTTGTGTAGTCTTCCTTTCCCCAAGTCCAAACCATCTCATCACACTCATACTCCTCAGCTTTAAACTCACCCTTTATAGCATCTAGCCCTTGCGTTGCTAATTCGCTTTCTGGATCACCTTGAATAATGTTTGGCCTATCGCCTTTTGACCATTTAATTACAACTTCAGGCTCCCACCAAGCAAGGTCTGGCAAGCCCAAACCATTTTCAATTTCAGTACTTAGATCCAAGAAAGAATTCTTCAAATCGTAACCTATCCAACCAAAGGTCCAAGCGTTAGATTCAGTGAATTTCTGAAGCGATTCAAATACATCTAGACCCTTTAATTCTCCACCAATTTCAATTGACCTGTTACATCCCAATCCCAAATAACAACTCCCCCCATCGCTCTCATCGAACAATAAAACTACATGAGTGAGGTTTCCTGCTAATAACTTTAGATTAGGAAGTACCTGGGACATATCCTTATACGTGTAGTGCTCTATCGCCAGTAGCGGCAAGAGCAGCTTCTTTAATAGCTTCTGTAAATGTTGGGTGAGGGTGGCACATTCTACTAACATCTTCAGCAGAAGCTCTAAACTCCATAGCTACTACTGCTTCAGCAATCATGTCAGCGGCTCTTGGTCCAATCATATGAACTCCTAAGATTTCATCAGTATCAGCATGTGCTAAAACTTTGACCTGTCCATCGGTATCCATACTTGCTCTCGCTCTTCCACTAGCCTTGAAGGGGAATGATCCACTCTTGTAATTGATTTTCTCTGCTTTAAGTTGCTCTTCAGTCTTTCCAACTGCAGCAACTTCCGGCCAAGTGTATAATACTCCAGGAATCAAATTGTAATCAATATGTGGGTGCTCGCCGTTGATTACCTCAGCTACGAATACACCTTCCTCCTCAGCTTTGTGAGCAAGCATAGCCCCCCTAATCACATCGCCAATTGCATAAATGTGGTGTTGCGAAGTTCTTAGTTTTTCATCTACTGGAATCATTCCTCTTTCATCAATTTGGATTCCAGCAGCCTCAAGATTTAATCCATCAGTATATGGTCTTCTACCAACACTAACTAAACAGTATTCTGCCTTGAAGGTTTGTTCTTCGCCTTTTTTGTTATCAGCTTTCACAGTGACACTTCTTCCAGCAGCTTTTAACTCTTTAACCGAAGTTGAAAGTTGGAACTTAATCCCAAGCTTTTTTAATGAACGAAGCAATTCTTTTCCTAGCATTTTATCCATAGTTGGGATAAGTGAATCTTGGTACTCAATTACAGTTACTTCTGTTCCAAGTCTTGCGTAAACCGAGCCAAGTTCTAGACCTATCACCCCACCTCCAATAACTATCATAGATTTTGGAAGCTTTGCTAAACTCAATGCTTCAGTCGATGTAATCACTCTCTTTTTATCGATTTCAATAAATGGAAGTGAGTTTGGCTTAGAACCTGTAGCGATAATAATATTTTTCCCGCTGATTTGGGTTGCTTCTCCTTTTTCTGGAGTCACTTGAATTGTGTGTGAGTCCACGAATGACCCCAAACCAAGAAGAACATCTATAGAGTTCTTCTTCATAAGGAAATCGATACCAGCTGTTGTAGCAGAAACAACTTCTTCCTTTCTTGAAACCATTTGAGGGAAGTCTAAAGACAGAGAACCCACTCCAATTCCATGAGCAGAAAATTGCTCTTTTGCTTTATGATAGTGTTCCGAACTATCAAGTAGAGTTTTTGAAGGGATACATCCAACGTTCAAGCAAGTACCGCCTAGATTAGCATACTTTTCTACTAATGCAGTTTTATTTCCTAACTGTGCTGCTCGGATAGCAGCAACATAGCCGCCAGGGCCAGATCCGATTACAATTACGTCGTAGTTAGACATTTCTTGTTAATGATTGAAGAATAGGCCACAAAGGTAGCCAAGTCTGCGCCTCCCTGTCGTTACTTTGTCGCTTATTAGAAAAACTCAATGTGGTCTAGAATTGCATCCATTTTATTGCGCTACAGATTAGCAGTAATTCTTGCTGTTGTAGTTGTAACTGTAATAATGGGATTGAAAATTCCAGACCTAAGATTGGTCTATGAATTTGGTGCGCTTTTACCCAAAGATCATCCAACAAGATTAGAGTTTAAAGATTTTGTTGATCATTTTGGTGCGGAGGGTAATCTAATGGTCCTTGGAGTTAATGATGAATCCATTTACACACCAAAGGGTATTCAATCTTGGCATGATTTAGCTGAGGATATAAGAGATCTTAGAGTTTATGTGAAAGGAGTTGAAACAGAAATTATTGATTCTGTATTTTGTATCTCACAGGCTTTTACTGTTGAAAAGGACACTTCAGACAGATCGTTTGTTGCTAAGCCCATTGTCCATGACATAACAAGGGGAGGTCCAGTACTCAGTACTGAGCGCATAAATGAAATAATTGAAAAAGTGAAGTCTCTCAAATTCTTTGAGGGCGTACTTCACAATCAAGGTACCGATGCCACAATTATGATGGTTTTCCTCAAACCCCAACTTTTCAATTCCAAGGATAGAGGCACCATCATCGAAGATATTACTGCACTTTCAGATAAATGGAGTGAAGATGAAGGGATAAGAGTTTACTTGAGTGGATTACCATTCATCCGAATACAAATGACTAACAAGGTCAAGGGTGAACTGGGGTATTTTGTTGGCGCTGCACTTCTCGTAACATTTATTCTCCTTCTGCTTTTTTTTAGAAACTTCACTACAGCTTTCGTTTGCTTGAGTGTTGTTTTTGTGGGGGTAATTATTTCAACCGGATCTATAGCAGCGTTTGACTACCCAATTACTCTATTAATGTCATTGATTCCTCCTTTGATAATCGTCATAGGAGTTCCTAACTGCATATATCTGGTGAATAAATACCATGCTGATTACAAAAAGCATGGTAATAAGGTTAGGGCTTTACAGAGAATGATAACAAAGGTTGGAAATGCTACATTGTTAACTAACCTGACAACAGCATTTGGGTTTGCAACTTTTATGTTTACAAGAACTGATGTGTTGCAACAGTTTGGAACCATAGCTGCAGTAAATATTATGGCTGTGTTCTTCATCAGCCTTTCATTTATACCCACAATCTTGTTTTTGCTTCCGGATCCAAGTGAGAAGCAATTAATTCATTTAAATAGGAAGTGGGTTTTCAAATTAGTCCAAGGCTTTGTAGACACAGTTCAATTTGAAAGAACATGGGTGTACCTAATTAGTGTATTAGTTCTGATTTTCTCTATTGCAGGAATAGCCCAAATGAAGGTGACAGGGAATATCGTTGATGATCTTCAAAAGAATGATAGGGTGTTGACGGATTTGGCATGGGTAGAGGAAAATTTCAATGGAGTGATGCCTTTCGAAGCGCTTATAGACTGTGGCGAAGAAGGGAAAGCACTGAGCTTAAGCAATCTTAAGAAGATTGAAAAATTCCAGGAATTACTAGGTGAATATCCGGAGTTTTCAAGGAGTATGTCAGCTGTTGACGCGACTAAGTTTGCCGTTATGGCACTTAATGATGGAGATCCATCAGCTTATAGACTTCCACTTGGCAGAAAAGAAAAGCTTGCGTTGAGAACGTATATGCGCAACACTGAAAAGAGGTCAAAAGATCACAAAAATGCAGTAAGCGTAACTAGAAATTTTGTCGATTCTACAAAATCAATTACTCGTATATCTGCACAGATGGCAGATATTGGCACCTACGATATGGACTATTTAATGGCAGATTTAAGGCCGAGGATAGATTCTATATTTTCTCCTGATAAGTATAAGGTGACCTTAACAGGTACGAGTATTGTTTTTCTTGAAGGGACTCACTATCTGGTGAACAATTTGGCCATAAGTATCACGCTAGCAATTCTTGTGATTGCTTTGATTATGGCAATTCTTTTTACTTCTGTGAGGATGGTGTTTATTGCACTTATACCGAATATTATGCCATTGATTTTTACTGCTGGTATTATGGGTTGGGCTGGGATACCTATTAAGCCATCTACTATTTTGGTTTTCTCAATTGCATTTGGTATTTCCGTGGATGATACAATTCACTTCTTGGCCAAATACAGACAAGAATTATCTAAGCTAAACTGGAACATTAAGCGTGCAGTTATTCTTGCCGTTGAAGAAACAGGCGTAAGTATGATGTACACTTCAATAGTGTTGTTCTGTGGGTTTATGATGTTCTCAATTAGTGATTTTGATGGTACTAGGTCGCTGGGGATTCTCGTAAGTGTGACTCTATTTGTTGCCATGTTTGCCAACCTTCTTTTGTTACCGTCTTTGTTGATGAATTTGAACAATTACGTTACAACAAACACCTTCCAAGAGCCGCTTCTTGATATTATTGATGAAGAGGAAGACATTGATCTTGATGCTCTAAGAGTGGAATACAAGAAAGAAAATCAATAGATTGCACTCTAAATGAAAGGAATAATTCTAGCTGGAGGTAGTGGAACTAGGCTTTGGCCCCTCACAAAAGCAGTGAGCAAGCAGCTAATGCCAGTTTTCGACAAGCCAATGATTTACTATCCAATATCAACCTTGATGTTGGCAGGTATTAGGGATATTTTGATCATTACTACTCCTGAAGACTCGGTATCATTTAAGAGTCTATTAGGTAATGGAAATCAACTGGGTTGTTCGTTTACTTATGCAGTTCAGGAGGTGCCAAACGGTTTGGCCCAAGCATTTGTGATAGGAGAAGAGTTTATTGGCGATGATAGTGTTGCACTGATTCTTGGAGATAACATCTTCCATGGGAAACATTTTGGAAGACAACTTAGAGCGGATAAAGAAATAAAAGGAGCGTTGATTTATGCTTATCAAGTTCGAGACCCTGAAAGATATGGTGTAGTTGAATTTGATGATGAAGGCAATGCATTGAGTATTGAAGAGAAGCCAGAAAATCCCAAATCTAGATTTGCTATTCCAGGTCTCTATTTCTATGATAATGATGTGGTTGAAATTGCAAAAGGATTGGAGCCAAGTGATAGGGGTGAATACGAAATCACTGACATAAACAAAACATATTTAGAAGCTGGAAAGCTTAAAGTGAGCATGATGTATAGAGGTATGGCATGGCTTGATACAGGAACACATGAAAGTTTGATACAAGCATCTCAATACGTTCAAATGATTGAAAAACGCCAAGGCATGAAGGTTGGAAGTATTGAAGAGGTGGCGTGGCGTATGGGATATATCGACACTGAACAATTAAAAGCGTTGGCCAAACCACTTTGCAAGAGTGGTTATGGAAACTACTTGTTAGACCAAATATGATCACAACTCAGCAACTCCAGAATGACTTCACTTCAGGACTAAATGAATTTTTAGATAGCTATCCTGAGTCAAATTTATTTGGCCCTATTCGTTATTTGTTGAGTTTGGGTGGTAAGAGGATTCGTCCAATTCTAGCTCTCTCAGTTTGCAACGCAGAGAGTGGTAGTTCTAGTGATGCTATTCCAGCGTCAATTGCAGTAGAGCTATTTCACAATTTCACTTTGATGCACGATGACATCATGGATAACGCACCACTTAGAAGGGGACGCCAAACTGTCCATGAGAAATACAATGAAAACGCTGCAATTTTAAGTGGTGACGCATTATTTACAGCTGCCTATCAAGCGATCGAATTAGCTTCACCTGATGCAGTGCTCCAACTCCTCAAGATCTTAAATAAAACTTCAATGGAGGTGTGTGAAGGGCAACAACAGGATTTGGACTTTGAAAGTCTAGAACAAGTAAGTGAGGAGATGTATTTGGAAATGATTAGGCTTAAAACTTCTGTGTTACTTGCTGCTTCATGTGCTATGGGTGCCATAAGTGCAGGAGCAACTGAAGATAGGGTTGAGTTATGGTATGAGTTTGGTGAGAAGCTTGGTTTGGCCTTTCAAATTCAAGATGATTATTTAGATACATTTGGCTCGGAAAGAGATACTGGAAAGCAGGTTGGGGGTGATATTTTAGCAGACAAAAAGACTTTTTTATTCATACATGCTTCTACACATTGTGAATTGCCTTCTTCTGATGGATTGTCAGACGCAGAAAAAATTAAAAATGTTAGCGATGCAATGAGGGCTTCAGGGTCTGATATTGCTGCAAAAAATTTAATGAAGAGTTATTCTGACATGGCGTCAATTGCCCTTGATAAACTCGCGCTTAATCCATCAACAAAAACTTGGTTCGAAGTGTTACTTTTTTCAGTTACAGAAAGAGTGAGTTAATGTAAATTTGACCCCGTGGACCCACTATCGTTTTTAAGCAACGTTGAGCCTAAGACTTTGGACGCATTGTATGCCCAGTATCTCAACAATCCCGAATCTGTAGACCGCTCTTGGCGGCTTTTTTTTGCTGGTTTCGATTTAGCCACTACTCACTACGGTGGAGAAGGAGTTTCTCCAGTAACGCTTAAAGAATTTAAAGTTCTTGATCTCATTCATGGATACAGAACTAGAGGACATCTATTTACAGCAACTAACCCAGTAAGAGAGAGGAGGACTTATAGCCCCACTTTGGAGCTGGAGAATTTTGGTCTAGGGAAAGAGGACCTAGAGACTATTTTTGAGGCGGGGACCCAAGTGGGAATTGGGCCTGCTAAGCTCAGGGATATTATTGAACATTTGGAGGCTACTTACTGTAGTAGCATAAGTGTTGAGTATATGTATATCCGCGAGCCAGAGAGAGTAGATTGGATTCGAGAGCATATCGAGCTTGACAATAGAAAGAAATTTAATGCTGACGATAAGCTTCACATCCTTAAGAAAATTAGCCAGGCGACTCTTTTTGAGGAATTCCTTCAGAAAAAGTTTGTAGGCCAAAAGCGCTTCTCACTAGAAGGAGGAGAATCTCTTATCCCTGCACTTGATGCAATAATCGAGTTCGGTACAGAAGTAGGAGTAAGCGAGGTCGTTATAGGTATGGCTCATAGGGGACGTTTGAGTACGCTTGCCCATATTTTAGGCAAGGAGTATTCAGATATCTTTAGCGAATTCATTGGCAAGGAGTATGACTGTGAGGATGAAATAGAAGGTGATGTTAAGTACCACCTTGGCTACTCAAAAACCCAAGTAGCAGATACAGGAAAAGAAGTGTCTATCACACTTGCTCCAAACCCTTCACACCTTGAAGCTGTCGACCCAGTTGTACTAGGTATCTAAAGGGCCCGTATTGTTGAAAAGGGTGGAGACGAAAAGGCGGTTCTGCCAATTTTAGTTCACGGAGACTCTGCAGTAGCAGGTCAGGGTGTTGTTTACGAGGTAGCCCAAATGGCTGGCCTAGAAGGTTACCGCACTGGTGGTACAGTCCACATTATTGTAAACAATCAGGTTGGCTTTACCACCAACTACTTAGACGCAAGAACATCGACATACTGTACTGATGTAGGAAAGACAACCCAAAGTCTAATCTTCCATGTCAATGCTGACGATACGGAAGCTGTTGTTCAGGTTATGGGGATTGCCATAAAGTACAGACAAGAATTTGGCAGGGATGTATTTATCGACTTGCTAGGGTATAGAAAGTACGGACATAACGAGGGCGACGAACCCAAGTTCACACAGCCAAAGCTATACAAGGCAATTGCTGCCCATTCTTCGCCATATGAAATTTATTTGGCAAAGCTTATTGAGGGTGGAGTGGTAACAGCTAATACAGGAGAGACCTTAAAATCTGAACAGCTTGAATTGATGGAAAATGGATTTGCAACTGCAAAAGACCAAGAGACAAACTCAATACCCAATTTCCTAGAAGATCTTTGGAAAGATTATAGACCTGCTAAAGAAGAAGAACTAACTACTTCTCCAGACACAGGCTATCCTCAAAAGAAACTTCTCGATCTTGGAAAGAAGGTTAGCACACTTCCTGAGGATAAAAAATTCTTTCGAAAGGTTGCTAAACTTATTAAGGACAGAGCAAAAATGCTAGAGTCTGACAAGTTGGATTGGGGTATGGGTGAGACTCTTGCCTATGCAACACTACTTGTTGACGGTCATCCAGTTAGAATTAGTGGCCAAGATGTTGAGAGAGGAACCTTCTCTCACAGACACGCCGTGCTCAAAACTGAGGACAGCGAGGATGAAATAATCCTTCTAAACAACCTTAGCAAGGATCAAGCTCAATTTAGCATCTACAACTCATTGCTTTCAGAGTACGCTGTATCTGGTTTTGATTTTGGCTACGCCTACGCAAGACCTCAGGGCCTAACTATTTGGGAAGCTCAGTTTGGAGACTTTAATAATGGAGCCCAAATCATTTGGGATCAGTTCCTCTGCGCAACAGAAGACAAGTGGAATGCAATGAACGGTCTCACTATTCTTCTTCCTCATGGATATGAGGGAATGGGTGCAGAACATAGTTCAGGAAGAATGGAAAGATTCCTTTCGCTTTGCGCTGGTGGAAATATGATAGTTGCAAATTGCACGACCCCATCCCAAATGTTCCACCTACTGAGAAGGCAAGTAGTTCGCCCTTTCAGAAAACCGCTAGTAGTATTTACTCCAAAGAAACTTCTCAGATATCCCAAAGCAGTCTCAACTGTTGCCGATTTGGTTAAGGGAAAGTTTAATGAAGTTATTGACGACCCTAGAATGTCAAATGCCGCAGCAGCAAAGAAGGTGGATACAGTGATGCTTTGCTCTGGAAAGATATATTACGAAGTACTTGAGCGCATAGAAAAGGAGGCCAAAGGGTCAAATATTGCTCTAGTAAGAGTTGAGCAAATAACGCCTCTTCCACAGGATGCGATTGATTCTATCATTACGCGTTATGGAAAGAAAGTGAAAGTGGTTTGGCTTCAAGAAGAGCCAGAAAACATGGGAGCATGGCCTTTCATTTCTCTTAATTTCAAAGGCCAAATCTCAAACATAATCGCAAGGCCAGCATGCGGTACAACTGCTGCGGGGTCTCCTGTTATTTCAGCTAGAAGGCATGAAGCCATCATAGATTCGGTTTTGAACTATTCAATTGATTAATTTTATCTCAACTAAAAGAAATTATGCCAATCCTTGAAATGAAAGTCCCAAGCCCAGGGGAAAGCATCTCAGAAGTGGAAATCGCAACATGGTTAGTTAGCGATGGAGATTACGTTGAGAAAGATCAAGCTATTGCAGAAGTAGATTCTGACAAGGCTACTCTTGAACTTCCTGCTGAGGCTGCTGGTGTAATTACACTTAAGGTTGAGGAGGGAGATATTGTAGCTGTTGGTGATGTTTGTTGTTTAATTGATACGGACACAAAGCCGCCAAAGGGAACTAAAAAGACTTCTCTTACGAAAAAGGAGGAAGTCCCTTCAGTCCCTGCATCAGAAAAGAAGAAAGAAACTCCTGCTTCAAAAGTAGAAGAGAAATCTACACCAGCTCCTATTTCAAAAGGATCTGACTATGCTTCTGGTCACGCTTCACCAGCTGCAAAGAAAATGATGTCTGATAAGAGCATTTCAGACGGTACAATTGCTGGTACTGGGAGAGGAGGAAGAGTTCTAAAACAAGATGTACTTGAAGCTCTAGCTGCTGGATTTGATCCTTCGTCAGCAATGGCCCAAGGAGGATGGACTGGTTCTCGTGAAACAAGACGCGAAAAGATGTCTATGCTTAGAAGAAAGGTTGCAGATAGATTAGTTGGTGTCAAGAATGACACTGCTATGCTCACAACTTTTAACGAGGTGGATATGAAGCCTATGATGGATCTTCGAGCTAAGTACAAGGACAAGTTCAAAGAAGAAAAAGGTGTAGGCTTAGGTTTTATGGGATTTTTTACCAAGGCTGTAACTACTGCCCTTGCGGAATTCCCAGGTGTAAACGCTATGATCGATGGTAAGGAAATTATCTACCACGATTACACTGATATTTGTATTGCAGTAAGCTCACCAAAGGGTCTTATGGTTCCAGTAGTAAGAAATGCTGAATCAATGTCAATTGCAGAAATTGAAGGTGAGATAAAGCGTCTTGCAATCAGGGCTAGAGATGGTCAACTTACCGTTGATGAGATGCAAGGAGGAACCTTTACAATTACAAACGGTGGTGTGTTTGGTTCTATGCTATCTACTCCAATTATCAACCCACCTCAAAGTGCAATTTTAGGAATGCATAATATTGTTGAGAGACCAATTGCTATAGACGGAAAGGTTGAAGTAAGACCAGTTATGTACGTTGCATTAAGCTACGACCACAGAATAATTGACGGTAAGGATAGCGTAGGGTTCCTTTACATGGTAAAAAAATTACTTGAACATCCAGAGAGAATGATATTCGGTGGTAAGCAGCCAACAGAAGTTCTTCTGGGCCTCTAGATTCCTACTTCCATATTTTCTTGCATTATCGGGGGGGACTGTCACAATAACTCCTTAGTCAATGCTTTGGGCTACTTTTAATGCTCCGCAGAATTTCTGCCATTCTAGTTTGGCATAAATCTTTATTCCCTCTTTTGGAGAGAGTCTAAGCATGGAATGAAGGGGAGTGTTTCCCACATTCCATTTTAGTTCTTCAAGAGCTTGAGACATGTGTCTAATATTGTAGCTGTCAAAAAAAAGCCCCCAATTTCTTGGAGGCTCTAGTTGGATACGGTTCAAAAAAAATTATTAACGCACGTACATACATAGGTCGCATCCCTTTTAAGGGTAGAAACAACAACAGCATGTGGTTAGTACGAGTAGCATATTTCAAATATGGAATGACTTTTTGAGTTTTCCAAATGAAAGTGCAAAAATCTTCTATAAATAGACAAAAAATTTAGACAAAAGCTAATTATCTCAGCATTTTATATCTCTCGCCATCTAGTCTCAGAAGTACAGAAAGTAGGAAAGTAAAGCCTAAAAGAGATGATCCTCCATAGCTAAAGAATGGAAGGGGGATTCCAATTACAGGTGCAAGGCCTAACACCATTCCTATGTTTACAAGGAAGTGCATGAACAAGATGCTTGCGACACCATAAGCATATACCCTTGTGAATTTGGATCGTTGCCTTTCTGCTAAATAAATAACTCGCATTATTAGCAGGGCAAAAAGCAGAACAACAGTTAGGCTTCCTGTGAATCCCCATTCCTCGCCTATGGCACAAAATATGAAATCTGTCTCTTGTTCTGGAACAAAACTATATGCTGTCATTGGTCCATTCATCCATCCTTTCCCTGACAAACCACCTGATCCAATTGCTGCTTTCGCGTGTCTGATATTGTAATCTGCATCTGGGTTTTTAACGTCTATCCCAAATAACACGTGTATTCTCTCTTTTTGATGAGGCTTCAATACTTTCTCCATTCCAGTATTGAGACCTATGCTTAAAAACAATCCAGCAATCAATAAGATGCTTCCCCAAACTGTCAAACTTTTTCTCTTCCTTGGTACCGTTACTTCTCTTATGATGTAGAGAACAGCAGAGCCCAAAACAATCCATCCACCCCAAAACCATTCTATGCCTCCCCATGAACCAATTAAAATTGTAGCTATGGCCATTATCAAAGAAGCAAAACCCAAAATCAATACGTTACCAGATAGGCCTTCTCTGTATAGCACAAAAACAAACCCTGCAAAGACAATAACCGTCCCTGCATCTGGCTGCAAGAGGATTAAACCTGCGGGGATACTCACCATAATTACTGATAAGATTCTAGATTTAAGGCTCTTCCAGCGCGATGAATCCCTGGACAGATAATAGGCTAATGCCAATGCTGTGGTGGGCTTTGCAAATTCACTAGGCTGAAGACTAAACCCTCCCAAGCTAAACCACGACCTAGCACCACCTACTTTTTTGCCTATTATTAAAACAGCAACTAAAAGGAGTAAAGTCAATACGTATTGAATCATAGAAGTTCTGATGAAAAATTCGGATTCAATATTTACAATGGTAAATGCAAAGACTGCGCAAATTCCTATCCATAACAATTGCTTTCCAGCTTTTCCATTCCAATCAAACCAATCAATAAGCTCAATGTTGGATGTTGCACTTATAATATTTACCCAACCAAAAAAGACAAGGAAGGTTAGTAGAATAACAAGTGCCCAGTCAAGATTTTTTAATATGGATGCTTTTCTATAACTCATTCCACATCAAATTCTAGAACTCGGTTCAAACGGTATTGGTATTTTACTGTATCAGTCAAGTACTGTTCAATCAATAACCCAGCAATTGGTGCAGCCCAAGTACCACCATTGCCCGAATATTCCACATAAACACTCAATGCAATTTGAGGATTTTCTCTGGGAGCAAAAGCCATGAACGCACTGTGGTCGAGGTCGCCTTTGTTTTGGATTGTCCCCGTTTTACCACAAATAGTAAGCCCTTCAACCATTGCTCTTCTAGCCGTTCCTGATTCGTCTTCAATCACCCTTTGCATTGCGTCTATTACAGGTTTAAAATGTTTTGGGTCAACGCTAGTATTGTGTAAATCATCCTCACCTTTGGGCTTTCCTGTTCCACCTATATCTCTGATTGCATGTGGCTCTCTATAAGTCCCTCGGTTCGCAATCACGCATGCAAGATTCGCCATTTGAAGAGGAGTGGTTAATAGCTCACCCTCTCCAATTGAGATTGAATAAATGGTCGAATAACCCCAATGAGTTTTACCATAAATACTATCGTAATACTCTGAAGTTGGGATTTGGCCTTTGCGCGCACCTGGAAGATTTCCTCCTAGATCTGTACCAAACCCAAAATCCTCTATCCTCGAACTCCAATGCTCCAACCCAATAGAAGCATCAATTAAATGATTTTCATTTTTACCCCTGAGTACAACTCTACGCATTACTTCTCTGAAATAAGGATTGCAAGAGTGGGTAATTGCTTGGGTTAGGTTATCAGCAGTATGGGCTCCATGACATCCAATGATTTCCCTATTGCATTCGATTACACTTTGAGGATAAATCACACCCTCATCAAGCGCAATCAACCCCTGTAGCATTTTGAAAATTGATCCTGGCCGATAAGTTCCTCTTAGAGCTCTGTTGTAAAGGGGTTTATGTGGGTGAGTCCTTAAACTGTCGTAAACTTCTCCACGAAGTGAACCAGTAAGGTCATCTGCGTTGTAAAATGGTGATGAAACTATTGCGAGCACTTCTCCTGTGTTTGGCTCGATTGCAACAACAGATCCTCGCTTTCCCTCCATCAGCTTTTCAGCAAATCTTTGAAGGTCAAGGTCAATAGTTAATGTGATGTCACTACCCGAAACTGGCATTGTATCGAGATCTGCCAGTACTTCTCTTTTGTTATTCCTAACATCAACAATGTGGTAGCGTGCACCAGGAATTCCCCTAAGTTCTTCTTCATGTCTTGATTCCAACCCTGACTTACCCTTGTAATCGCCAAGATTGTAAAATTTATCCTTCATCAAATCATCCTTGTCAGCTTCTCTATACTCGCCAATTAAATGCCCAGCTACTCCAGCTACATTCGATCTGATAGATCTTGTGCGCGCCTTGATGCCTGGAAATCTATACAGCTCTTTTGATATTGCTGCGTATTCTTTGTAGTTGAGCTGTTTGACTAAAACTGATGCCACATATCTTGAATAACTCGATGCCTTATCCAATTGTTCCACCAACCTTTCCAAATCCCAACCCAAAAGCTTAGCCAATGCTAGCGTGTCTAAATTGGTAGCCTTCCTAGGGGTGATTATTAAATCGTATGATGCGATATTCGTTACTAGCAATTCTCCATTTCTATCAAGAAATTGACCTCTTACAGGGTCCAACCTCTCTCTATCCTCTGTGAGTCTTCCAGCGTAATTTGACCACTCTGAACTTATGAGTTGAAGGTGAGTAAGCTTTGCTATGAAAATGCAAGCAATAACTATTATTATACCAACAAAAACAAGAGATCTTCTTTTTAAATCTGAATTTCTCATGACCAAGGATAAGCGCTTACTTTAGACTTCTTATTCTTCCTTTTTAGGCCAAACAGCCCCTGCGCAAGCCCCATAAGTATTACAGTCAAACTACCAGATAGTATTGCCTTCCACAAGGCAACTAATATTAGCCCAAACCTTCCTCCTTCAATAGCAAATAGCCCGAATGAATACACAGTAGAGACTAAGAAACTATAGCTTAAGAATCTCACCCACCCGTCTTTGAGCGCACAAATAACATGGCCTTTTTGAAACCCATCTCTCGGTGAAATTGCTTCTGAAATATGTGGAAGCATAAATCCTAAAATCGCTCCGGAAGCCATGTGCAACCCTCCGCCTAATAGAACAAGATCAACAACAGCTCCTGTGATTGCCCCAAAGAATAAATAGGATGTTTTATGCCAACCTATAGGCAATAAAACAAGGCCATATAGGTGGAAGAAAATGATTGCCTTTCCTCCAGCAAATATCCCAAACCTAAATACCACAATTTGTAGTAGAATTGTGATTATTAGCACTGATATTGATTTCAATAATCCGTTCATCTTACAGAATTTATCAATGAATCAGAATTCAATATTCTTTTGTCAGTTAGGAATTCAACAAAGCGAATACTGCTATAATCCACGCCCAACTTCACGATAACTGTTTTAAAGTCGTCAGCTTCAGTTACTGCAACTTTTACTACTTCTCCTACTAAAATATCAGATGGAAACACTCCTTGAAAACCAGTTGTGTATACTTCATCTCCAGGGAGTACAAGAGAGGATTTAGCAATATCAACTATATGAGCAGTAGTCAAACCACCACCATCCCAAACTAGTCTACCAACGGCACCTTCCTCTCCAATTCTCACACTCCACTCTATATTTTTATGAGTAACTGGAAATACTAGTGCTTCGTGATCTGTAACCTCAATTACTTTTCCTGCTAGATACCCTTTGTCAAGCATTCCTGACCCGCGGACAACACCATCTTGTAGCCCTTTATTTGCTACAAGTAAATTATTAAAAGTGTGAGTAGATGTCCTTACAATTTCTCCTGCTGTGCTAACCCAAATACTAGTATCTAACTCTTTGCTTATTGATGATCTGTACTTTATTGGAACGTACTTTTTGAGCCTTTGAAGCTCAGTTCTCAATCTGGAGTTTTCTTGATTTAGAGCTAGGTTTTGGTCTTTAACACTTTTGTATGTGTGGATTTGGCCTAACATATCAGTCCAACTATTTGCGCATTTTAGGCCCACTGAAGATAAGCGACTGCTGTGGATAGAATGAGTGTTAACGAGCCAATTGAACGCAATAATCTCAAACAGGCAGAAGAGCACCAAGCGGTGATTTCTAATTATGAGATTAAATAGGTTGCGCAATTTACTCGCTCATTAAGAACGGGAACCTGTCTATGTTTTTCAGAGCAATAGCCGTCCCCTTCGCTACTGCGTGAAGTGGATCTTCTGCAATGTGTACTGGCAATTTAGTCCTAGCAGAAATTCTTTTGTCAAGCCCTCTGAGTAGAGCGCCACCACCTGCTAAGTAGATTCCAGTTCGGAAAATATCGGCGCTTAGTTCCGGTGGAGTTTGGTTTAGAGCAGTGTGAATTGAATCCTCAATTTTGCTAATGCTCTTGTCAAGGGCTTGGGCTATTTCAGAGTAGCTAACGATAATTTCTTTTGGGTGGCCAGTTAGAAGATCTCTTCCTAAAACTGAATAATCCTCAGGCGGGTTATCAAGCTTTGTCATAGCAGACCCTACATTGATTTTCACGTTTTCAGCAGTGCGCTCACCTATGAGCATGTTGTGCTGACGTCTCATATAATCAATGATATCCCTTGTGAATTCGTCTCCAGCAATTCTGATGTTTGTATCCGTCACAATACCACCAAGAGCAATAACTGCAATTTCTGAAGTACCACCTCCTATGTCTACAATCATATTGCCCATAGGTTCTTCAACATCAATTCCTATCCCAATGGCAGCTGCCATAGGTTCGTGAATCAAATAAACTTCCTTTCCTCCAGCGTGTTCTGCACTGTCTTTAACGGCCCTTTTTTCTACATCTGTAATTCCCGATGGAATGCAAATCACCATTCTATGAGAAGGAGTAAATAATGCCTTTTTATTTTCGTTGATCATGGCAATCATACCTTTGATCATTTGTTCAGCAGATTCGAAATCGGCAATTACACCATCTCTCAATGGTCGGATAGTTTCGATGTTTTTATGGGTCTTACCCTGCATCTGTTGGGCTAGTCTACCAATGGCAACAGCCTTGCCCGTTTTAATATCCTTTGCAACTATTGATGGTTGGTCAACCACTACTTTATCCTGGTAGTAGATGATGGTATTTGCCGTTCCTAAATCGATGGCAATGTCCTGTACGAAGAAGTTAAAGAGACCCATACTCAAATGTACATTTTCTGCACCGCAATTGTGAAGCATAAACGGTCAATTTGCCCATAAGTTGATAAGTTGAAAGAATAGTTGAAAACGCACCGTTTTGATGTCAGTACGTTGTTAATTATTCATCAGTGGCGGAAGTGTCTTACACCTGTTGTGTACATGGCAAGACCTAACTCATTGCAAGCATCGATAGACTTTTGATCATTGATAGATCCTCCTGGTTGAATCACGTGTTTAATTCCTGCTTCAGAAGCAAGATTTACACAATCAGGGAATGGGAAAAATGCATCAGATGCCATGGCTGCTCCTTCTAAGCTTAAGCCCAAATTATTTGCTTTTTCTACTGCCTGTTTAAGAGCGTCAACCCTTGAGGTTTGGCCTGTTCCTGAAGCAACTAATTGATTGTTTTTTGCGAAAACAATTGTGTTGGACTTTGTGTGTTTCGCAATCTTCATTGCGAACAGTAAATCAGAAATTGCTGCATCGTCAGAACATTGATTTGTAACACAAGTCAAATCTTCAGAGCTTTCAATATTTCCATCTTTGTCTTGGACTAGGAATCCATTAAGTGCTGTACGTACTGAAGAAGATGGTAGAGGTGTGTTTTGGCGCTCTAGCAAGATGCGGTTTTTCTTTCCCTTTAAAAGTTCAAGAGCATCATCATTAAATGATGGCGCAATTACTACTTCGCAGAATAAAGTGTGAATCAATTCTGCCGTAGCCAAATCGATTGGTCGGTTTGAAATTAATACTCCACCAAATGCACTAATAGGGTCACCCTCAAGTGCAGCAGCATATGCGTCGGAAAGGTTTTCTCTTGTTGCAAGACCGCATGCATTGTTATGCTTTAGAATTCCAAAAGTTGGGTCGCAATTCATAAACTCTTCCATCAAGTTTACTGCTGCATCAACGTCCAGAAGATTATTGTATGACAACTCCTTTCCATGAAGTTGCTTAAGGATATCATCAAGATGTCCAAAGAATCTTCCCTCTTGGTGAGGGTTCTCTCCATAGCGTAAAGATTTTACTGTTGGTTCACTAAGATTCAAGCTATCTAGAGGATTACAATCTTCGAGTGTACCTTCTAGATATTTATTTATCATAGTGTCGTAGTGAGAGCTAGTGCGGAATGCTCTTGTAGCAAGTTGAGTTCTCTCAGCTAAAGTTGTCTCTCCATCATTGTTTTTAAGAATGTCTAAAAGAGTAGAATAATCATCCATTGATGGAATGATTACTACGTCTTTGTGATTTTTTGCAGCTCCTCTTATTAATGCAATTCCACCTATATCTATTTTTTCAATAATTTCCTCTTCGCTTGCTCCACTCGCCACAGTTTCTTCAAATGGGTAGAGGTCAACTACAACAAGGTCAATGTTTGGGATAGCGTATTGAGCCATTTGCTCTCTATCGCCTTCGTGATCTCTTCTGCTGAGTATTCCTCCAAAAACTTTTGGGTGCAAAGTCTTTACACGACCACCTAATATTGATGGATAGTCAGTCAGCGTTTCAACTGGAACTACTTCACCTCCAAGATCTTCAATTGTTTTTTGGGTTCCTCCTGTAGAGTAGATAGTAACACCTAAACGCTTAAGCTCTTCTACGATAGGAGCAAGTCCATCTTTATTGAATACTGAAATAAGTGCTGAATTGATTTTGCGTTGCTCTGACATGAGAGAAAAAATAGACGTTTAGTGAGGTCGCAAAGTTAGCTAAAGCTTTAGCTTTGATACTATGATGTGGCTGCGTTTATTCAGAGAAAGTTTGGCCTTTGCTTGGAGTGCAATTGTAATGAATAAACTCAGGACATTTTTATCTCTATTAGGAGTGATGGTAGGGATATTTGTCATCAGTGCTGTCTTTGCTGTTGTTGATTCTATGGAGGAGAATTTGATGGAGTCATTTGATATGCTAGATGACGATGTATTCTTCATCCAAAAGTGGCCTTGGAGCTTTGGAGAAGATTATCCTTGGTGGAAATATGTGCAGCGCCGCGAGCCTTCAATTAAAGATTGCAAGGAGCTTGAGAGTAGGTTAAATCTTGCTGAAGCAGTAGCATTTCAGATGAAGGGAATGTATTCCATTAAGGCAGGTGATAACATGATGCCAAACATTCCACTTGCTGCAGTCTCACACAACTATCACGAGGTTATTAGCCTCAATTTAGGACCAGGCAGACTGTTTAACGAGTCTGAAAGCGCGTCCGGAGCACCAGTTGCAGTTATAGGAAATGACGTAGCTGAAAAGTTGTTTGGCACAGTAGAGGCTCTTGGAAAGAAGTTCAAGGTTAAAGGGATTAGACTTGAAGTAATTGGAGTCCTTGAAAAGGAAGGCGCATCAATTGTGTCTTCAGGCCTAGATGAGTTCGTCATGGTCCCCGCGAGATTAGGCCCCAAATTCTTTGACGTTCATTCTTCTGAAGGAAATTCAATATTTGTTAAGTGTAAAGAAGGGGTAGAGATGGATGTGCTTAAAGACGAAATTATACAACAGTTCAGAAGTGTAAGAAGGGTAAGGCCCAATGATGAAGACGATTTTGCTATAAATCAAATTGACATGCTCACAGGTATGATAACTGCAATATTTACTCAGGTAGAATTGGGAGGTTGGTTTATAGCAATTTTTGCCATCCTCGTCGGTTGCTTCAGCATAGCTAATATCATGTTTGTTTCAGTGCGAGAAAGGACCAGAATTATTGGAATTCAAAAAGCACTAGGAGCAAAATCTTCATTTATTTTAATCCAATTCCTGTTTGAATCAATTACTCTATGTGTGTTTGGAGCAATACTCGCGCTAATTGCTATTCAAATACTGATTTTGCTTATCAATTGTGTGGGATTAGGTTTAAGTCTCAGCGTGAGTATTTACCGAGTGCTTATTGCGATATCAATAGCAGTGGTTTCTGGACTAGTTTCTGGAATTGCTCCAGCACTAACAGCTGCAAACATGCCACCAGTTGACGCAATGAGGTCAACTTAAAAAATAAAATTGACCCCAGCTCTCAAATATCCTACTGGTGCATCCCAAGCCGTAGTTGTATAATTCAAATGCCCACCTTGGCTGTTGAATGAATCTATTCTTTCTAGGTCACCTGAGCTAACTCTTGCATACCTTATGTCAAGAGCAACTTTGTTTATAATCTTCCATCTCAATCCCAAAGAATACCCAAGATTCCAAGTTCCATAAAAGCCGTGGACATCCTGTTCAATTAATTCGTCCTCATCATCAAATCTTTGGTAGGTTAAAAGGGCACCTTTCATTCCAACAATACCCTCGATATAGATTGAAACTGGCATGTTTTTCAAAATTGTCACCCTTGGAGTATAGTAAACGTGAACCATCTGATTTGAAGCTCGAAGCATGCCAGAAGTAGTGTCGCCATTACTAATAACTGTATATTCTTCCTGAGTAGTTCCTATAGGCTGCCAACCCAAACTAAGCCCCGGCTCAATAATATCACCCTCCTTTTTTCTGCTTACATAAAGGTCAAATCCAACATTAGGAAATTCTAAGATTCCATCAATATCATTTTCGTAGTGTACTTCTGAAACAACTCCTAAACCTATTAAAATCCAGCTATTGTATTTCTCTTTCTCAAGTTTAGGGGTGTCTTGAGGAGCCGGTATGGAATCGATTTGGGCTACAAGAGTGAATGCCGCAATCATTAGAGTTAAAAGTGAGGTTGTTTTCTTAAACATCGTTATATATTCCAAACTACTGAGGCAAGTTACGTGCCAAAGAGTAATTTCGTAGCGTGAGAAAAGTATTAATTACAGGAGCCTTTGGGCAGTTGGGCAGTTGCATGCTAAGGAGGTTTGCATCTGATGAAGAGTTTGTTTGGGTAGGTTTAAGTAAGGAGGAGCTGGATATCACTGATGCATCAAAAGTTGCAGAAGTGTTAGCGAAAGAAAAGCCATTTGCAGTAGTTAATGCAGCTGCATACACTGCAGTAGATAAGGCAGAGGAGGAAGAGGCAGCAGCAATTAAAGTAAATGTTGAGGGAGTTGAAACTCTTGCAAAAGCTTGCGAGACTCAAGGAATAATCTTAGTTCACATTAGTACAGATTACGTTTTCTCAGGTGATGATGGTGGAACAGAAAACAATCCATACTCGCCAAACGATACTTGCTCTCCTTGTGGTGTTTATGGGAGGACAAAACGCGAAGGTGAATTGGCGCTCTTAGCATCGATGTCTTTTACACCTCATTACATTATTCGAACTGGTTGGCTTTACGATAGTGAGGGGTCAAATTTCTTCAATAAAATGAGGAGACTTGCGACGCAGGAGTCTATCAATGTTGTTGACGATCAGGTTGGGACTCCGACTTGGGCTGGCTCGCTTGCTTTGTCAATTAGGGCGCTTTTAAAATCAGATCTCAATTCTGGGATTTATCATTTTAGTGATAAGGGATGCGTTAGTTGGTTTGGGTTTGCAAAAGAAATTTTCTCTCAATTGGGACTAAGCCCAAACCTCAATGCCATTAGCTCCACTAACTATCCAACAGCAGCAAAAAGGCCAGCAAATTCTCACCTTGGTGGAGAAGAATTCTCCTCGTCTCTTGGAGTAGAGAGGTTGAATTGGAAGCAAAGTCTGGCGCAATGTGTGGGTGAGTTTGTGCTTTGGGAGAGGGTGAAAAATATAGCAGAAGAATGGACGCATGAGCCATTTGATGAAGAAATTCGCTCTACAGTAAGTACTTGGTTAGAGGAAGATAATAGGGACGAGTTAATAGAGTGCTTCCATATGGAGATGGAGTTTGGCACTGGAGGAATGAGGGGGAAGTGTGCCCCTGGAACAAATAGGATTAATACTGCTACAATTGCAATGGCAACACAAGGTCTATGTAATTACCTCAAGTCAAAGGAGTCTGAACTTCCTTCGCCTTTGAAGGTAACTATTGCATATGATTCAAGATTGCAAAGCCCCTTGTTGTCAAGAATTACTGCAGAAGTACTATCTGGCAATGGAATAGAGGCATTGATTTACCCTGAGCTAAGGCCTACACCGCAACTTTCATTTACCGTTTCTCATTTGGAATGCTCTGCCGGAATTGTAATAACAGCAAGCCATAATCCCCCAGAGTACAATGGCTACAAAGTCTACTATTCTGACGGAGCCCAAATCACAGCTCCACACGATCAAGCTATTATCAACGAAGTCCGCAAGGTCAAATCTCTTGGTGATGTAAAAAGGAGTACAGATAACGTTGTGGAATTAGGGACTGAACTTGATGTGGCGTACAGAAAAAAGATTCTCACTTTGAAAAGGTCAAGTTCGTTGAGTGAAGGATCTGAGGTAAAATTGGTTTACACTGGCCTCCACGGTACAGGTGCTGTAAGCGTACCTCAAGCTTTGAGGGAGTTTGGGTTTGAAAACGTTCACGAGGTCAAATCCCAAGCCGTGCCAGACGGAAATTTCCCAACTGTAAAAAGCCCAAACCCAGAAGAAGGCGAAGCGCTTTCTGAAGCTATAGCACTTGGAGAATCTATAAATGCCGATTTGGTGATGGGAACAGATCCAGACGCAGACAGAGTAGGCATTGCTGTACCTGGACCTGATGGCAAAATGGTTCTGCTAAATGGAAATGAAACGGGCGCTCTTCTTTGCGATTACGTTTTGTGCAACGGCCGTGAAGACGGTTCAAAATTCGATGCCCAAAACTTTATCGCGTCCACTGTTGTAACCACTCCT
>JAYZNI010000009.1:0-8907 GCA_036152255.1 Bacteroidota bacterium
TTCACGGTTCAGATCACTGCCCAGTAAGCTTGGAAATCAAATTGTAATCGTTGTTTGCAAACTGATTTAAATCGCTTGCTAAACAACATTCATACACATCTAAATCAATCACATTTTCTTGGTTGAAATGGAGAGAATTTGGTTGTTTCTGAATTTGGGTTTAGCGTTTTGACAAATGAGCACAATTCATATGCTGGAGAGCTACCCTCAAATTTTGTAATGATTGAGATAAACCAACTTAGCGACATTAAAAACAGTGAAGAAAAACTACAACTTTTAGATTCAAAAGGTGTTGAGATGAATTCTGTACAATAGCAAGATTACAATCTTTGGCCTTGTGAAGCCTATAGAGTTGGCAAATCCTTAAAGTTGTTCAACCTTAAACTCGATAATTCTTTTGTATAGTCGTGGATAGCTTCTACTATTTTTGAAGAGTAGCCCTGGAGCTCATAATAGTTCCTGATAAGCTAGCCTATCAAGTACTTAATGTGATAATCCGCTAAACCATCAATAGGCTTCTTTATCATATTGCCCACCCTAATTCCTCTTTGATTGCATGCTTCAATTAATTCTTCTCTAAAGTGGAAAGCAATGGAGCCAATAAAATGAACAGGAACTTCTCGGAAATTTGAGAAACATTCTACATGCACTTCTAAAAAGGAATGAAACCCGTCAATTAACATCTTGCGAATTATTGGATCTTCCCTATGTTTTCCGATAAACTTAGTGAAACTAGCTAGGTAGACATTGGGGCCATCCTCCTTGTAAACTCTTTTATTAACGTATGTTAGTTGGGTTTGTTCTTCTCCAAATTCAGTAATAAAATTATCGTGAATATGCTGAGGAAGTTGCTTGTAAAAGAAACCTTGCAGAAGCCTCTTCCCAAACCAACTACCACTTCCCTCATCACCAAGTATATATGCTAGAGAAGGAACCTCTTCGAAAGTTTTATCGCCATCGAAAAAACATGAATTAGAGCCCGTGCCTAATATGCAAGTAATTGATGGTTCTCCACTCCATGTAGAGTAAGCAGCACCGTCTAAATCATGACCGACATGAATGTCTGCATTTACTAAAACTCTTGAAAGTCCTTCTTTAATGATGGTGCACATTTCTATGGAACTAGAACCAGCTCCGTAGAAATACACTTTGTTTACTTTGTCAGCAATTTTCATCATTTCCACAGAATTGTTAAGCTCCTGCTCTATTTTGTCTGAACTGTGGAAATAAGGATTAAATCCCATGGTGTTAAACTGAGATAACACCTTTGCATTTTCTTCAACAACTAACCAATCAGATTTGGTAGATCCGCTATCTGCGATGAGAATTATCATTTATTAGATTCGTTCAACTAGATCTGCAACTCTTGTTGCATATCCAGCTTCGTTATCGTACCAACCAAATACTTTTACTACATTTCCGGACACTCTAGTAAGTTCTGAATCAAAAATGCAGCTATGAGTATCACCAACAATATCTGAACTAACAATTGGGTCAGTGCAGTATGATAAAACACCCTTCATAGGTCCTTCAGCCGCAGCTTTCATAGCAGCATTTACTTCTTCAACTGTTGTGTCTCTGTTAAGAATAACTGTAAGATCAGTAACAGATCCAGTTGGAGTTGGTACTCTTACTGCCAAACCATCTAGCTTACCAGCTAGTTCTGGGAGAACTAGGCCAACAGCAACTGCAGCTCCAGTTGATGTAGGAATCATATTTACAGCAGCACCTCTTGAACGACGTAGGTCCTTGTGAGGAGCATCTTGTAATCTTTGGTCTGCCGTATATGCGTGTACTGTTGTAATAAATCCCTTTTGTACGCCAAAAGAGTCATTAAAAACCTTGGCCATTGGTGCTAGACAGTTCGTTGTACATGAAGCATTAGAAACGATTTTATCATTTTCAGTTAAGATTTCATCATTAACACCTAGTACAACTGTCTTTAAATCACCTTTTGCTGGTGCGCTAATTACAACCTTCTTTGCTCCTGCTTCAAGGTGAGCAGATGCTTTATCTGAGTGCGTAAAAACACCAGTTGATTCAATAACCACATCTACGCTAAGGTCTCCCCATGGAAGATTAGTTGGGTTTCTTTCAGCAGCAACATTGATTGTTTTGCCATTTACTACGAAGTTTCCATCTACAACAGAAACATCTCCATCGAATTTACCATGAACACTATCGTACTTAAGTAAGTGAGCAAGTGTATTAACATCAGTTAGATCGTTAATTGCAACTACTTCAATGTCGTTGCGGTTTTGCATGATACGGAATGCTAGTCGTCCAATTCGACCAAAACCGTTGATTGCAATGCGTTTTTTTGACATGGTTTTAATAAAAAATGTGGTTGATTTTGCTTTGCAAAGAAACGCAACAAAAGATTAATAATTATATTGCAGATTATGAAAAACCTCCTCACTTTATTAACAGCATTATTCCTCATTTCTACTTCCTCTATTGTCGCCCAAACTGAATGGGATATTGAGGGAACAACATTAATTGAAACAAACCTTGTAACTGGTGTACATATCCCTTGGGATATTCAGTGGGGACCAGACGATATGCTTTGGGCAACTACAAGACCTGGTGAGGTTATCAGAATAAACCCAGAGACAGGTTCATATACTACTGTTGTTGATGTAAATCCATGGTCAGGAGGTGAACCTGGTCTTCTAGGAATGGCCTTTCACCCAGATTGGGAAAATAGTCCTAAAGTTTATCTAGTTTACACTACCGGCACTAACTGGAATAACGCATCAGAAAACCTTAGTGTTTTTGATTGGGATGGTAGTCAACTTGTTAATGAAGAGGTTTTACTAAATGTTGATGCCGGTGGTATTCACAATGGATCTAGACTGTTGGTTCTTCCAGACAACACTCTGTTAATGACAACTGGAGATGTTGGTGATGGTGGTTGGTCATCTCAAAATCAACTACACCTAAATGGAAAAACATTAAGGCTAAACCTAGATGGAAGCATTCCTAATGACAATCCATTTGGCAATAGCTATGTATACACTTGGGGACACAGAAATAGCCAGGGCTTATGTCTAGGTCCAAACGACTTAATCTATAGCACTGAGCATGGGCAAAATAATTGGGATGAATTTAACATTATTGAAGCAGGCAGAAATTACGGTTGGCCTGAAGTTGAGGGTGCATGTAATGGAGCATCAGAAATGGCGTTCTGTGAAGAATTTAATGTGAAAGAGCCTGTTGAAGCTTGGGCACCATGTATTGCGGTAAATGGTATTGAGTACTACGACCACCCTGCAATACCAGCGTGGAATAATTGTGTATTAATGGCTGTTCTAGGAGGTTTAAGTGCACAGTACGAAAGATTAAGCGTACTGCATATGAGTGAAGATGGGACTGAGATTCTATCTGAAGATCAATATTTTTCAGAGTTTAACCAACGAATCAGAGACGTTGCTGTAAATCCATACACAGGAGCTATTTATTTAGCATTAAATGGACCTCAATACCCGGGTAGCGGACCAAATTTTATAAAGGAATTTTCGCCTGAAGAACCAGATTCTGATGTTGAGTTCGTCAAAGGCGAAATTGATGTTAACCTATACCCTGTGCCTGCTACTGACATGTTAAACCTTGAAATAAGTAATTCGCTTGTTGGGGGAACGTTTAGCATTTTTAATTACAACAGCAAAAAAGTTTTTGAAGGCCAACTTACTTCTTCAGTAAATAGAGTAAACGTTAATAATCTAGCAAAAGGTCAATACTACATTATCCTTCAGAAAAGAAGTGATAAAATCACTCGTACATTCACTCTTCAATAATGAAAAAACATATACTGTGGGCTTTAGTATTTTCATCTCTTTGTTTTAACTCGCTAGCCCAAACCAATCTTCAAACTGCCGAGGTTGAGGCATTCAGAATAAAAGCACCAGAAAAACTAGTTACTGGCGCTGTTTACTCAGTAGATTCTACGATAATTAATTCTCATGGAAGCAGCGATATGAGCAGGGCTCTTAACGCAATACCAGGCGTTAAAATGGAAACAAGAGGTGAAGGAGGCTCAAGAAGAATTCACGTTAGAGGTTCATCTTTAAGATCTCCATACTCTATCAGAAATTCAATGCTTTTAATTGATGGCTTTGTTTTCACAGAGGCAGATGGAAATTCGCCAATAGAATGGCTTGACCCAGATCTTGTCTCTAACATGAGTGTAATTACTGGACCCGCGGCTGCTTCATACGGAGGTGCGTACGGAGGTGCATTTTTAGTTAATACAATTAGCCCAAATTCTAGCGGTGAGTATACGAATATTCACCAAAGAATATCTGCAACTGGGAGAACTTCCGATTACTCCCCTTCTGCTTACACTCCAAATTATGGATATTTAGGAAAACAAGGACTTCAATCAAGATTATCATATAACAGAACTACTTCTAACCAATTTGGCAACTTCAGCCTAAGTGTTATCTTATCCGAAAATCCAGGTTTCAGAGATTGGGAATGGAATTTCAAAGACCAAGTCTACTTTAAAAACCAACTTGAAGACAAAAAACAAGGGCTTCATACATTTATAGGAGGCTATTTTAGTGGCGCTTGGGCATTACCCGGATCAATAAACGATAGCATAGCCAATGTAAATCCCACACAAAGTCCTGGCATTAACTACAACGCTCACGTTAAAAGAAATAGAAGTGTATTGGGATATAAATACAACACTTCGATAAGCGAAAAAACTGACATATCATTTTCATTATTAGGCAGATATACAACAAAGATTAATCCATACGGCACATCGAATTTTTACCAAGGTTTTAAAGATGAAATTGGATATGGTGGGTCTGCAATGCTTTCCTTGAATAGAAAATCTACTTTAAATGAAAGGTGGAAGCTATGTACAGAGTTTTCTTTAATGCACATCAGAGATGAAAACAATATGCTGGAATACGACAGTTTTATTTCTGACAACCCTGCTGAGACATACAATTTAGATTTTAGCGCAAATCAAACGTTTGCAAGTACTAGTGTTGTTATTACTGATAACAATAAGTTTAGAGCCGAAGTGCAAATTGGTGCGAACAATAGAGCAAGAACTATGGCTGGTATGGTAAATTATAGCGAAGAATATAACTACGATGTAGAAAATCAGAATCTGAGTATTTTACCAAGGTTTGGCATTAGTTATATGCCTTCTGAGAAAATTAGTTTTTTCTCTCAAATAAGTACTGGTTTTAGTGACCCTACAGCATTTGAGATATTTCACCCAGATGATAGAACTCTTTCAAATTTAGAGTTTGAGAGTGCTTTAGGTAAGGAAATTGGGGTGAACTTATATCCTTCTGGAAAACTTAGATTTAAATCTACTTTCTACCATCAAATTGTAGACAATGCAATTTCTCAATACACTAATAATAGTGATGCAACTGCATTTGAAAACATAGATGATGGCCTTGTAATGAGTGGAGTTGAAACTGAATTTGCAAGAACAACTGAAAAGGGTTTTTGTAGAGGATTTGCAACGATTACAAATCATAGGTTTGGGCTTGATAGTGAAAAGACTGTTCCTGGAACTCCTAAGTTTAGTTCAGGATTACAATACAGAAGGACAATTAAAAAAATTATTGTTAATGTAGATTACAGATATGTTGGCAAAACATATCTAGACAACAATAATGACCATCAATTAGATCCATATTCAGTACTTGACCTTTCAGCTGTTAGAGATTTGAAAGGATACATGATAGAGTTGGGAGTTAGAAATGCTTTGAATACTGAGTACAGCAATTGGCCACAGTTGAATGCTTTTGGGACTAAATATTACAACCCTGCCCCTCCTTCAACACTTTATTTTTCTCTTAGAAAGATTATTTAATTAGAATCTCTACCCTTCTATTCTCAGCTCTTCCTTCTTCAGATTCATTTGTAGAAATGGGCTCTTTACTTCCCTTTCCTGAAGTTGTAAGTCTTTGAGCATCGATTTGGGATGTAACTAAAAATGATTTGACAGACTTTGCTCTATCAGAGCTTAAAATCAGGTTGCTTTTATCTGAACCAACATTATCTGTATGACCAATTATTTCGACATTTGAATTTGAATTTTCTTCAAGCCAATTAACTAACCTAACCAAATCAGCTTGGTAGCCTTTCTCCAATTCAGATGACCCCGTTTCAAATCTAATTGTCTTTAAATCTATTGATGCACCCGCTTCTATCCTGTCGAGCCTTACTTCAACAAATTGATCTGCTAATCCCCTCATTTGAAAATCAACTAGCTTAAATAGATACCCCTCCTTATCAACTTCAAAGCTGTATCTCCCTTCAGCTGGCAGTGGAAGGACAAAGCCCTTATCATCTCCTGATTCAACACGAGCCACTAATTCACCTGATTCAGAGTTCAAAAGAACAACAGAAGCTTCTAACAATTTTCCGGTTTGATTGTCTACTACGACACCACTTAATACGCCAATTGCATCTGGTTTCACATCTTCATTTAGCCCAAACCTCCACAGATCCAAATCTCCTTTTTCTCTTCCTCTATCAGTTGCGAAAAGTGCAAAATCACCTGAGGGTTCGACAATCAAGCTGTTCTCATCATCATGAGTATTTAATGGATATCCCAAATTCATTGGCTCTCCCCAATTACCATTATCTCCCAAATGGCTAACAAACAAGTCTAAATGTCCCATTCCAGGGTGGCCATTACTACTGAAATACAGTGTTTTGCCGTCTGGATGTAAGAATGGACTTTCCTCTTCAAAAGGAGTATTTATCTCACCTGGAAGTCTAAATGGTTTTGACCAACTACCATCTTTCTTTCTATACGCACCAAACAAATCACTTCCCATTCCTCGTAGATGCCTTGCCCTTGCAAAAACAAGAAAATTTCCGTCAGCTGAAAGCGTAGGCTGACTCTCCCACATTTTTGAGTTTGGTTCACCTAAATTCTCGCCAATTGACCAACTTCCAGTTTTATGATCAAAATTGCTTTCAAACAAATCGCAACTTCCCTTACCATCTCTTTCACCATAGCCAACACCTAAAGCCTCGCATGCAGTAAAAACTATTGTTGCTCCATCTCCTGAGATGGCTGCAGCTCCTTCATTATACGGAGTATTGATTCCGTTGATAGGTGCTGACTTACTCCAAGTATTACTACTGTTATTCCATCTAGAAATATAAAAATCCTCTTGCTCGTGCTTTGAACTAATAGGTTTAAACCTTCTAGTCATAATAATCACCTTAGAATCCAAACTAAGGGATGGATAATACTCAGGGTTCTTAGAATTCACATTGTCACTTAGCCTAGGTGCATTAATTTTTTTTTTGGCATACGACATCTGTTGAAGGGAAAAATCCAATGATTCCTTTACCCTCGCATAGTACTTTAATGTCGTAGAGTCGCTAACAAACTTATCATATGCCTTGGTTGTTTTAAACATTTCCATAGCAAGCTTTCCTTCCTCATATCTTCCCTCTCCCCAACATAATTCGGCTAATTCAAACCATCCTATCTGATATTTAGAATCATCGATATTCAACCCTTTTTTTAAAGACTCAATGGCCAAACTATCCTTCATGTAGTCCCTGTACAACTGAGATTTAAATAAATAAGCATCTGCGTAGTTTGGGCTTTTGGAAAGGGCCTTATCAAGTTCAGAGTGTGCTAATTGATAATCTTGGGCATCATATGCCTCCATTGCATTATTAAATGCTTTTACTGCTCCTTTACTCACTTGAGCATGCAGAAAGAAAGACGAAAACAATACGACAAAAAAAGTAAAAATATTCTTCAACATTTCATTTATGAATCAAAAACTTAGCCGACCTTAGTCTCAATGAAGATAGGGCTACTTTCAGACACTCACAGTCATATTGACGAAAGAATTACAAAGCATCTTGAAGGCTGTGATGAAATTTGGCATGCAGGAGACATTGGCTCTCTTGAAGTGACAGACGAATTGAAAAAATTAGCTCCACTAAGAGCAGTATTTGGGAATATAGACAACTCGACTATTCGAACTGAGTTTCAAAGAGACCATAAATTTAACCTTGAAGGCCAAACTATATGGATGACTCATGTAGGCGGAAGGCCACCAAAATTTGCCCCTGGAATTTTAACTAAACTGAAAGAAATAAGACCAAATATCTTTATCTGTGGCCATAGTCACATCTTAATTGCCAAGGGATGCCCTGAGTTTGGAGGACTTCATTTAAATCCTGGTGCTGCAGGAATATATGGTAATCACACAGTTAGAACACTAATGAGGTTTGTACTAACCCAAAATGGAGTTAAAGACCTAGAAGTGATTGAAATAAAAAGAAAGAGTGTATATTTGTAACGTCTTCCTATGAAGAAGCTTGTGTTTTTTGCTAAGGAGTTGATTTAGGTCAAGAACTAAAAAACACTATTTCCAATTAAACTTTATTTACTTCTGATGTACGACATCATTGAATTAAATGGCAAAAAGGTTGCCGAACTTAGAGAAATAGCTACAAAACTCGAAATTAATCGAGTTGATAAGCTTAAAAAACAGGACTTAGTATATGCTATTCTAGACGAACAAGCATTAAGACCTCAGACCAGTAATGACAATAAAAAATCTCCAAAATCAAAGCTAACTTCAACTGCAAGCAAAGGTGATGGTGAAGATTCTGATAAGAATAAAGAAAAGCGTTCAGCCAGAAATCGCATTGACAAAAATTCTGATTCTAAATCTGGTGAATCTATGAGAGATAGAAGAGATAGAAGAAGAAAGGAAAGTACATCAAAAGAGAACAATGATTTTACACAAAATGACGTTAATTCTAAAGATGGTTCAGAGAAGAGAGACAACAAAAGACGAGATGACAAAGGAGACAGAGGAGACAGAGGAGACAGGAGCGACAGAGGAGACAGGAGCGACAGAGGAGACAGGAGCGACAGAGGAGACAGGA
>JAYZNI010000010.1:0-5291 GCA_036152255.1 Bacteroidota bacterium
AATAGAAAAAACCATTACGCTAACTGATAGATTACTAGGATGGATGAAGGAGCGAAAAAGCGTTCACCCAGAGGATGCTAGAGGTGTTTGGATGGAAAACAACAATGAGGAATACCAGAAATACCAAAACATCTTTTTAGGTATAGAGCTGTTTATCTGGGGTATTGGACTTTTAACGCTTTTAGCTGGAGCTGTTGGAGTGGCAAATATTCTTGCAATTGCAGTTAAAGAGAGGACAAAGGAAATTGGTGTGCGTAAAGCATTAGGCGCAACAAGTATTTCAATTGTTGGGCTCGTAGTCCAAGAGAGTCTTTCTTTAATGCTGGTTTCGGGGTGTTTGGGATTGGTTTTGGGAGTTGGATTGTTAGAAGTTGTTTCTCCATATGTAGATCACGAGTATTTCCAAAATCCTCAAGTAGATTTCAGAATTGCACTTGTAGCACTAGGAGTATTGTCAGTTGTAGGAGTTCTTAGTGGAATAGGGCCTGCTGTAAGGGCCGTAAGTATTAGGCCTGTCGAAGCATTAAGAGACGAGTAGAATGTTGAAATTATTCGATAGAGATAGGGCATTAGAGATTCTACAAGTTTTTGTAGCAAACCCATTTAGAACATTCCTTTCTGGTTTAGGAGTAGGATGGGGCTTGTTTATGATAATAGTAACTGTTGGAGCTTCGAATGGTCTTGAAAATGGAGTGACAGCAGATTTAGGAGGAAGAGTTAAGAATTCTATGTTTTTTTGGACTCAGTGGACATCAATGCCTTACAAAGGATTCAATAAGGGTAGAAGTTTTAATTTCAATCAAGCAGATACTCAGTTCCTGAAAGAAAACTCAAAATCCATTAAACTGGTAGCTCCTAGAAATCAGCTTGGTGGCCATAGAGGGTCAAATAACATTATGCGTGGGACCAAATCTGGAGCATTTAATGTTTATGGAGATGTTCCAGAGTACAGTCAAATTGAACCAGTTAAAATTTTAAAAGGAAGGCATCTCAATCAAGGTGATATTGACGAGGAAAGAAAGATTGCTGTAATCGGAAAGAGAGTGCATGAGCTTTTATACGAGGACGACGAAGAGGTTATAGGTTCTACAATTAGGGTGCAAGGAGTGATATTTAGTGTAGTTGGTGTTTACTCTTCCTTCCAAACAGGTGAAGACGCAGAGGAGTCAAACCAAAGCATTTTTATTCCGTATTCGACCTTTGGTAAATCTTTCCACACTGGAGATAGAGTAGGTTGGTATGGCTTGCTTGTTGACGAAAAGTTTCATGCCGACTCTGCAGCAACTGAGGTTGTTAATTTAATGAAGGCCAGGAAGTCAGTTCACCCAGATGATAGGACTGCATTTGGGCATTGGACAATGGCAAGTTCATTTGAAGAAATGGAAACCATATTTGGTGCATTTAGATTTATAGCATTTGTCTTTGGTGGATTAGCTCTTTTAGCAGGAGCAATAGGCATTATGAACATTATGCTCATCACTGTTAGAGAGAGAACTAAAGAGTTGGGGGTAAGGCGAGCAATGGGAGCGACACCTAGAACTATCATGAGGCAGATAATGTCTGAAACATTATTCTTGACTACAGTTTCTGGATTGACAGGGATGTGTTTTGGAGTAGTATCATTAGAGGGTGTAAATAAGTTGTTGCAGAATATGGGTGGAGCAGGTGGAAGCTTTAGAAATCCAGAAGTAAGCTTAGAAATAGTGTTAACTGCCCTAGGAGTCATGTTAATTATGGGTGTTTTTGCAGGTATCTTGCCCGCTGTTAGAGCAATATCGGTAAGACCTGTAGAAGCAATTAGAACTGAATAAATTTTTGAGATGAAAAAAGGACGTCTTTATGCACTGATAATATTTGTAATAGCTGTTGTTGCTTCAGCAATTTATACTGTTGATTTTCTTTATAAAAAGGAGCAAACAGCAGAAGCATTCTACAGAACCCAAACCGCTACAAATGGCGATATCATTCTTAAGACTGTGGCCTCGGGGAGTATTCAACCAAGACAGGAGATTTTGATTAAGCCTCAGGTTAGTGGAATTGTAAGAGTAGTTCATATTGAGGCAGGGGATATTGTAAAAACAGGTGATGTTCTTGCAGAAGTAATGATTGTCCCAAATATGTCAGCCCTTAGTTCTGCTGAAAACAGATTGTCTAGAGCCCAAATCTCACTTGACGATGCAAACAGAACTTATGATAGAAACTCTGCATTGTTTGAGCAGGGAGTACTTTCTGCGATGGATCTTCAAAGGGATGAGATTTCTCTAAAACAGGCAAAGGAAGAGCTACTAAGCGCTGAGGATAATATGAGAATAGTAAAAGAGGGAGTTACAGCAAGAGGGGGAAGCGCTTCAAATACTTTGGTTAGATCAACTATTGATGGAATGGTGCTTGACGTACCAATTAAAAAGGGAAACAGTGTCATAGAGGCAAATAATTTCAACGACGGTACAACCATTGCATCTGTTGCCGACATGCAAGATTTGACTTTTGTTGGTAAGATTGATGAATCAGAAGTTGAGAAGCTCCACAAAGGCATGGATATTCAACTTACAATTGGAGCTATAGAAGATGAGGTTTACCCAGCTTCATTAGAGCACATTAGTCCTAAGGGAGTTGAGGAGAGTGGTGCGATACAATTTGAAATAAAAGCAGCTGTATTGCTTGAGGAAGGTCAATTCCTTCGTGCAGGATATTCAGCTAATGCTGAAGTAGTTTTAGATAAAAGAACAAGTGTTCTAACAGTAAGTGAAATGCTAGTTCAATACCAAGGGTCAAATCCATATGTAGAAGTTGAAATCGCTCCGAATACCTATGAAAAACGAGACGTGGAACTGGGGCTCTCTGATGGCCTTTCTGTAGAGATTATAAGTGGAATTACAGCAGAAGAAAGAATTAAGGTTTGGAATAAACCTAGCTACGAAGAGTTTAAAAGAAAGGGTAGAAGAGGTAAGAAGCACTAGAGGTTAAACACTCGGCTCAAATTAAAGCCAAAGTAAATATCTCCATTGGTCCATGTTCCGAAGTTTTCTGTCAGGAATGATCTTTCAAACATCCCTTTTGAATTGGTTATATGAAGCTGAAAAACGTGCCCTCCAGTCTCTATGTCAACTCCCATTGATAGACCGTTGTAATTAGGGTCGTTTTCATGTGGATTTATCCTTAGATTGTATTCTGCATTTAAACTAACCCTAGGTCTCACTTTATATCTCCCACCTAACCCTAAAACGAAGTTATCGTGTAACTCATAAGGTTGGTCTATTATGTTCTTATGAACTAAAGAGGGAACCAACGCAAGACTTAGATTTCTATTTATTTTTTTAGTAATAATTGCTTGGTGAGCATAGCTTAATCTCTGTATATGAGTGTGGTCAAATTCTCTGCTGTTCGTATACATAGCAATTGAATACCAAGAAATACTTATAGGCATGTTGACATAACCAGTGCTTTGCTTTAAAATCTTTGCTTTTAAGCTTCCTTCAAAAGTCTTCTGAAAATTATTCCTTGCATAGGAAATCGTTATGTCATCTGTGATTCCGTAATCCAAAGACATTTTCATGTCTGCATTATCTAGCCCAAACAAGTCGTAAAACCCACTATTAATCTTCCCAAATCTATGTAGAATTACAAAGTGAAGGACATTCTTGGGAGTTGTTTCATTGCTTTGAAGGTTGACTATTCTAGTGTCTTTGAACGTAGCCTCTGTGTAATATGTCTGATCAGTTCCATCTTCATTTAATTCGTCAAGTAGACCTTGAGAACACAAAGAATTTATAGAAACAAAGAAACTTAGTGTAGCGAGCCTCCAATTATTCATTATCTCGGATTTGAGGTTGCATTTACAGAGATCAGAATATTTTCAGCTATTTGTTTTCTAACAATACTTGGTATTTTAATATCAAAATCTTCTGCATTTACTGAGAATTCTGAATATACCATCCAGTTATTATCAACATATCTCATAGTGCCACTAAAAGTTTTTGACTTTTCTACACCGTGAATCATTATCGTACCTTCAACCTCGACATCCATAGAAACATTAGGCCAAGACTTAACCTTTCCTTGCAATGTCGCTTTAGGAAATTCTTCTGACTCCATATAGTTTTCGTTGAAATGCTCTTCCATTAAGGCTTTTTCAAAATGGAATCCTCTAATTGGAACTTGAACAACTATTTCTCCAGTTGATGAGTCGAATAGTGCTGATGCTTGATTATTGTGTGCTTCTATATTTTCTATTGGAGTTTCGCTTAGAAAATGAACTTCAACATTTCGAGACATGAATTTTTGGGTGAAGGCGGTTTGAGATATTAAAATAAATCCAGCCAAAAAAAAATGTTTATTTAAAATCATAATTCAGTTGTTTTGTGAGCCTTGATTAACCCAGCTCTTAAATTTTTCAATTTGACAATCAGTTAAAGAGGGACCGCCTTGAGGCATTAAACTGTCGTTGTCTAGTTCTAATTGAATGCGCACTATAATATTTGATGAGGTAATACTATCGGAGACACTTTCATATGATCCAAGGTAGTTTGGGTGACAGGATACGCAATATGCATCTAAAAGAGGCACTATGTCATCTGCATATGAGACGTCAATTGTATTGCATGTATCATCATCATAAGTGCAACTAGAAATTGTAGCGATGAAAAATAAAAGTATAAGGTGTTTTGGATTATTCATTCCTGTGTAAAGACAAGGGTATACTTATGCATTGACTAAGATATAATTGTTTAACTTAGTTTCGTGTCACCAGCAGAAAAATACAGAAGTAATTTCCAAAATCTTGAGGAAGAGTTATTGATCTCATCTACTCAATATGCTCTTGCATGGAAGTTTGGGAATTGGACTGCAAGACAAAGAATGTTGACAGTTCACGAAAGGTTACTTCGCAATGTTCGATGCGAATTACAGGAATTGTACGACCTGACTAATACGGAAGAGGAGGAGTTTAGGAAGGAGTTTATTAGGACATTTAATCTTTGGGTTAAATCACTGCCCAAAGTTGCAAAGGAGCAGCTGGACCTTATAAAAAATTATACAGATGTTTTTGCAGATGAGGATGAAGATTAATATAGTTGTTTTGCTTTCGGTGTTAATGTCTTGTTCGATGCCTAAAGTTGAGCAAGAGCCGTGCCATACTATTCAACACGAAGATATAGATCTGACGATCAAATCAATGGAGGATTATGCTGCTATGAATTGGGATGATCATAGAAGCTCATATACTGAAGATGGCACCGTAAGTATTAATTCTCTGAAAGAGGAGGATATTTTAGGAATTGACGAATCTATAG
>JAYZNI010000011.1:0-17759 GCA_036152255.1 Bacteroidota bacterium
AAGTAGCCACTTAGTGAGTCTTAAGAATTTGGATGCTAAACGAATTAATAAAAAACGAATACGTCGTTGGCCGTTGCCATTAACGCTTCGAGAATTGTACTTTTTTACGTGCTTTTCTCTGACCAAACTTCTTACGCTCAACCATACGTGGATCACGTGTAGTTAAGCCTTCAGCTTTAAGAACTGGTTTGTTCTCAGCATCTAGTTCAACTAGAGCTTTAGAGATAGCAAGGCGAACAGCTTCAGCTTGTCCAGTAATACCGCCACCTGCAACGTTTACCTTAATATCATACTTACCAGCGTTTTCTGTTAGGTTAAATGGCTGGTTAATCTTGTATTGAAGAGTTCCTGTTGGGAAGTAGTCTTTGTAGTCACGATTGTTAATTGTGAATTCACCTTTGCCTTCTGACATGTAAAGGCGAGCAACAGCGTTCTTACGACGACCTGATGTATTGATTACGTCCATTTCCTATTAAGAATTCAATGTAATAGCAGTTGGATTTTGAGCCTCTTGCTTATGGTTAGGGCCTGCGTACACATGCATGTTACGGAATAGCTGACGACCAAGAGTATTCTTTGGTAGCATTCCTCTAACAGCCTCTTCAACCATAGCAAATGGCTTACGAGCCATTACTTCTGAAGCAGTGCGTGTACGCTGTCCACCAGGATACCCGGTGTGGCGCATGTAAATCTTTTGATCCCACTTTTTTCCTGATAGGGAAATCTTATCGGCATTAATAACTACTACGTAGTCTCCACAATCTGCGTGTGGTGTAAAGTTTGGCTTATGCTTACCACGAAGGAGCTTAGCAACTTCAGATGCAAGACGTCCAAGAGCTTGGCCCTCGGCGTCGATTAATAGCCATTTCTTATCGGCGTTCTCCTTGTTAGCGGAGATAGTTTTGTAGCTTAAAGTATCCACAGCGAATGTGTTGCGAGTTTAAGATTCCCAAAAATTTGGGTGTGCAAAGATAGTGAAGGCAGTGGATAAACAAGCGTTTTTGTCTAACAAATTTTATTTCTCAGACTTTCGACGCTTCATTTGGACTGAAAAATTGCAAATTATTGCGTGCTCAACCCACGGGTCTGGACCACCACGAGGGAATTCCACCTGATAGCCTATTGTTAAGTATTTGCGCTTTGACAGCTTTTTCCTCATTGAAATTCTGCCTCTTACATCGCTAAATTCATAAATGTCATAAAGAGGCCTGAAAAAAGTCTCGCCACTAAGGCTTAGCCTGTAGCCCTTTGCAACCTTGTAATTTAACGTTGCTTTTGTCCTCGCAGCCTTTGAAAAGTCCAAACCCTCTCCTGGGGTTCTAACTCCTTTATGGCCGCTTTGATATTGAAGTCTAATAGAAATTGAAGCCTTATCTCCTAAGCCTTTCTTATACCTAGCGTTAGTAGCAATCCTTCTCTGTGGCTCCCATTGATGTTCATTTGTCATAGAAGCCCCTCCTCTAAAGGCCAAACTTAAATTCAGCCCCTTAGCTACTTCCCTATCTATCTCAGTATTAATAAATGTTGTGCCTATCCTTGTAAAATCTCTGTCAAATCTTGCTGCCAAATCAGCCGAAGCAACCGTTTTGCGCATGATTTTTTGGGAAAGAGACGCTGAAGTCCAAGCACCATGTTCAACCCAGTGAGCGTTGAGGACTGCGCTTGCAAATGCAAAAAATGAAATTGTCGCAAGGACTTTTCTCATTGTTTATAGCTCGTCGTAAATAGTTATTAGTCCAACATCAACCACGTCCTTTCTGCCGTCTATGACTACCTCATTATATACCGCAAACTCAGGAATAGGATAAGCAACTTCGCTAGTGTCTTCTGAGTACACATAAATGGTATAGTCTCCTGTTCTAAGCCAATTAAAAGCAAAATCACCATCAGGATTAGTAAAGACTCTGTCGTCAGGGCTTGTGTTATCTCCATAGACTATAAAAACTTCTGTGTCTGACGATGGAATTCTGTCTTGTGAAGTTTCAGGGTTCGAAATCACTACCCTTCTTTCAACTTCTACGCTTCCAATAATTGATGCGCGCCCTCCTTCTCCTGGGGTCTTTTCACAAGAAGAAAGAAAAATTATGATAGAAAGAAGTGGTAGATATACTTTGTGAATATTCATGTGCCTAAATTACGAGTCTTAGCGCCAATCATCGTCGTAACTTGCGACAGCTTATGCATAGATCAGATTCATATCACTCAATTTCAACTCTGCCATTAGGCGAAGGACGCCTTGAAGTTATTTGTGGTCCTATGTTTTCTGGCAAAACGGAGGAGCTCCTCAGAAGGGTCAGGCGCTCTCAAATTGCAAAGTTGCCAACTGTGCTTGTTAAGCCCGCAATTGACACCCGTTACGCCGTTGGAGATGTCGTATCTCACGACAAAAACGCAATGCCTTCAGTTGTTGTTAAAACTGCAAAGGATATTTTAACGGTGTTAGACGTTGAAGGCAGGCCTGCTTTAGTCGTGGCAATAGACGAAGCACAATTCTTCGACGAAGACCTCCCAGAAGTATGCACACAGTTAGCAGATCAAGGTATGAGGGTAATCGTTGCGGGTTTGGACTTGGACTTTAACGGCATCCCATTTGGAAGTATGCCGAAGCTTTTGGCCCTTGCTGAGGAGGTGACAAAACTCCACGCTGTTTGCGTTGAAACTGGTCGCTCAGCCCACTTTTCTCACAAAATCTCTGGAAGCCGTAATACTGTCGAATTAGGCGAAAAGGACAAATACATTCCGCTAGCAAGACACGCTTTTGTTGCTGCTAGAAAAAAGTGATCTATGGCAAGCAAGTCTCATGTAACTACATTGTCTCTGGATTTGGTGCGTATTCGAGAAAATCTAAATACGATAAAATCTCATTTGCAAAATTCTGGGGGAGTGAACCCAGGGATAATTTCGGTAATCAAAGGGTTTGGTTACGGAACTGACGATACTGTTTTGGCCAAATTATATGCTGAAGAAGGTGTAAATTATTTGGCAGTTGCATATGTAGAGGAAGGCATTCAGCTTAGAGACGCTGGTGTTAAAGGCCAAATCATGGTCCTAAATCCCGACCCATCAACCTTTGATATGATGGGCGAATACCGACTAGAACCAAGCCTTATCTCAATGGGGCATTTAGACGAATATTTGGCTTGGGTTGATAGAAGCGGTGCTGACCTAGAACCCGTGCACTTGAACTTTAATACTGGCATGCACAGATTAGGGTTTGCTGAAAATGAAATAGTTGCTGTTGCTGACGCGCTAAAAAAAGTCCCCGGAATAAAGTTGGGCACAGTTTATACTCATTTGGCCTCAACTGAAAATGAAGAAAATGATGCAAGCACATTAACACAACTTCAGAAGTTTAAGGAGACGTGTGGCGCACTTAAAGAAAAATTCAAGGGGTTTAGTGCGCTTTCAGAGTTTAAATCTCATTCTCTTAACTCATCCGGAGTTGTGCGTTTCCCAGAGCACGGGATGGATTATGTAAGGGTGGGGTTAATTCTTTTGGGCTCGGAGCTTTCTGGGGCTGGGATAGCTCTTAAACCTGCTGTTTTCTTTAAAACTGTGATAACCCAAATCCAAACCGTCCCAGCTGGTCAAGGTGTAGGATACGGATATGCAGACCCATCGTCAGTTGATAGAGAAATTGCTTGGCTCCCTGTTGGATATGCAGATGGATATCCGAGAAGTCTAAGTGATGGTAAAGGCCGCGTTGCGGTCGGCGGGCAAATCGCTCCTGTTGTTGGTCGAGTATGTATGGACCTAACAGCAGTAGATGTCACGGGGCTAAAAGTAAATGTAGGTGATGAAGTTGAGCTGTTTGGTGACGAAGTCTCAATTAAAGAGGTCAGCGATGCTGCTGGCACCATTCCTTATGAACTTATTGCCAGGGTTCACCAAAGGGTAATTCGAAAAGTAATATAACAAAGAAGCGCCGCCCGCGTTCGGACGGCGCTTCAGCCTTAACCAATACCCTGAGAATCGTCTCAAGGGCTAATGTCGAAATCACACGACATTGACTTTCTAATCAATATCTAAACGAATCCTTGTCTAAAAAGGTTGCGCAGCAAATGTTAAAATTCCTAATCTTCAGATTATCCTAAAGAAATAGACGAGATGTTAGCATTTCTTTTTTTTTTGGACGGAACTAATTTGGATAGTTTTGGGATTAATTAAGTGCAGATTTAATTGTGTTTTCGTCGGTGTGGTTTGGCATAGTTACTTTGAGACGAGGTTCTAAGTCCATCGCTCTTTTTATTGCCCACTCCGCACCAGAATTTCTAGCCCAAGACCTTCTTGCAATTCCGTTATTGACATCGAAATGAAGCATTGATTTGAGTCTTCTGTCGGCGTCAGCCGTTCCGTCGAGAAGCATCCCAAACCCTCCATTTATCACCTCTCCCCATCCTACTCCACCGCCATTGTGAATCGAAATCCATGTTGCTCCTCTAAATCCGTCTCCAATGACGTTGTGTATCGCCATGTCTGCTGTAAATGCTGAGCCGTCATATATGTTTGAAGTCTCTCTATAAGGCGAATCTGTTCCGCTAACATCGTGATGGTCACGCCCAAGAACTACCGGCGCACTCAATACGCCAGAGGCAATCGCTTTATTAAACGCCTCTGCAATTCTCATCCTTCCCTCTGTATCAGCGTAGAGAATTCTAGCTTGAGATCCCACCACTAGTTTGTTTTCTTCTGCGCTCTTTATCCACTGGATATTGTCCTTCATTTGCTGACATATATCTTCTGGAGCCGTCTCCATCATTTCTTCTAAAACATTGCAAGCAATAGCGTCTGTTTTGGCCAAATCCTGTGGATCACCGCTTGTGCACACCCATCTAAAAGGCCCAAACCCGTAATCGAAACACATTGGCCCCATTATGTCCTGAACATAGCTTGGATATCGGAAGTTGATTCCATCTGATGCCATTACATCTGCACCAGCCCTGCTCGCTTCGAGCAAGAACGCGTTTCCGTAATCAAAGAAATAAGTTCCTTTTGCTGTGTGTTTGTTTACAGCTGTAGCATGTCTTTTTAAAGACTCGTGTACGAGTTCGCGAAATTTTTCTGGCTCCTCTGCCATTAATCTATTTGATTCCTCAAAGCTTACTCCAACTGGATAGTAGCCTCCAGCCCAAGGGTTATGTAATGAAGTTTGGTCTGAGCCAAGATCAATGTAAAGATCTGCTTTGTCGAATTCCTCCCATACTTCTACGACATTACCTAAGTATGCGTACGAAACAACTTCTTTGTTTTCAATTGACCTGGCAACCTTTGATTTTAGGTCTTCAACATCTGTGATCACGTGATCGACCCAACCTTGTGAGTGTCGTTTGTAAGCCGCGTCTGAACTAACCTCAGCACATACTGTTACACACCCAGCAATATTTCCGGCCTTGGGTTGAGCTCCGCTCATTCCTCCTAGCCCAGAAGTAACAAAAAGCTTTCCTGCTAATGTTCCATCTCCAGGCAGTTTGCGCCCAGCATTTAATACCGTGATTGTTGTTCCATGCACAATTCCTTGAGGTCCAATGTACATGTATGACCCCGCTGTCATTTGGCCAAATTGGCTAACGCCTATGGCGTTCATTCTTTCCCAATCGTCTTGTGAACTGTGGTTTGGTATAACCATGCCGTTTGTAACTACAACCCTTGGCGCATCGGGGCTTGATGGGAATAAGCCCATGGGGTGGCCAGAGTACATTGAGAGAGTTTGGCCTTCATCCATCTCGCTCAAATACTTCATTACAAGCCTATACTGTGCCCAATTTGAAAAAACCGCTCCATTTCCTCCGTATGTTATTAGCTCTTCTGGGTATTGGGCAACAGCTGGGTCTAGATTGTTTTGGATCATCAACATGATGGCTGCTGCTTGCTTAGACCTTGCGGGATACCAATCTATTGGCCTCGCCTTCATCTCGCCTTCTGGCATAAATCTGTACATGTAGATTCTACCGAAATCCTTGAGCTCTTGAGCGAATTCGGGAGCCAAAATTTCGTGTTGATGTGATGGAAAATATCTAAGCGCATTCTTAAGAGCCAGTTCTTTTTCTGCTGGAGTTAAGATGTCCTTCCTCACTGGAGCGTGCGGGACTTTTGTATTAGGTGTTTTTGCAGATGGTAGTTCAGATGGGATACCCTCAGTAATTGTGTTGCGGAATTGTTCTAAGTTCATTTGCGCACATCTTTCGTAAAAGTTCCTGTTTTCTTGTCAAAACCAAATGGACAATGCTTGCAACCACTTTGACAACAGTGTCCTCTTTTTAAATGATATTTTTCAGTAAAAATGATGAAGCCCTCTTCGGTAGTATAAAAATCATCCGGTTCTAAGTTTTTCTCCATCGTTGCAAAGGTAGTATTTCACTACCTTTGGGACTCAATTATTTCATCTTAATGAGCGACTTCTTAACGCACGAATGCGGCATCGCGCTTTTAAGGCTTAAAAAGCCTCTTCAATACTACATAAATAAGTATGGCACGGCGTTCTACGCGCTCAACAAGATGTATCTCCTGATGGAGAAACAACACAACAGAGGACAGGACGGAGCCGGTATTGCAAACATTAAGCTAGACGTAAGCCCAGGGAAAAGATATATCTCTAGAATGAGGTCTGTTGATAACAAGCCTATACAAGATGTTTTTGGCAAAATCATGAGTCGTTTTGAAAATTTGAATGCCGATCAATTTCAAGACGCCGACTTCCTGCAACAAAATTTTGCCTTCACCGGCGAGCTCTCTTTAGGGCATTTGAGATACGGAACTTATGGCAAAAACGACATTGAAAATTGTCATCCGTTTTTAAGACAAAACAACTGGAGAACACGGAACTTAGTTGTCGCTGGAAACTTCAATATGACAAATGTTGACGAATTATTTGACGTTTTGATCAAAATCGGCCAGCACCCTAAACAGAAATCTGATACAGTTACTGTTCTTGAAAAAATCGGCCACTACTTAGACGTAGAAAACCAAGCTAGATTTGATGCTCTAAAAGCCGAAGGCCTCGACAACCGATCTATCTCAGAAAAAATTGCCGATACTCTCGATCTAGGAAGCGTTCTTAGGTCTTCGGCATCTGATTTTGACGGAGGTTACGCGATGTGTGGTTTGCTCGGCCATGGCGATGCTTTTGTATTAAGGGATCCAAATGGAATTAGGCCTGCATATTGGTATGAAGACGACGAAGTCGTTGTTGCAGCGAGCGAAAGGCCAGTAATACAAACCGCATTTGAGGCTAAGGCAGAAGATGTTGTTGAGGTTAAGCCAGGACACGCGCTTATCATTAGCCGAAACGGCAACACTAAGCTTGAAAAAATTACTGAGCCTGGCGAAAGAACTGCTTGCAGCTTTGAGCGGATATACTTCAGTAGGGGTAATGATAAGGACATCTACGAAGAAAGAAAGGCCCTTGGGGAGGGTGTTGTTTCACAGGTTTTAGAGGCTGTTGAACACGATCTGGACAACACTGTGGTTAGCTTCATCCCAAATACAGCTGAGGTTTGTTTCTTAGGCTTGGTTAAAGGCCTTGAAGACAGATTGAACAGATCAAAGATTGAGCGTGTTAAAGGTCTTGGCGCCAATCCTACCGCAGAAGAAATTGAGAGCATCATGGGGGAAAGGGCAAGAGTTGAAAAGGTGACGATTAAGGATGCCAAACTCAGAACTTTCATTAGCGAGGATGCTACTAGAGGCGACCTCGTTGCCCACGTTTACGATATCGCGTATGGCACTATCAAACCCGGTGTAGATAATCTTGTTGTGATAGACGACAGCATCGTTAGGGGAACAACTCTAAAAAAGTCCATCCTAAGAATTCTCGACAGACTCAATCCCAAAAGAATTGTTGTTGCTTCAAGCGCTCCTCAGATTCGTTACCCAGACTGTTATGGAATTGATATGGCAAAAATGGGCGACTTAATCGCATTCCAAGCCGCTGTTGCGCTTTTAATTGAGCGTGGAATGGGACACGTTCTTGACGAGACATACGAAGAATGTTTGAAAGAACTTGAAAAACCTCTTTCTAATGACATCAAGAATCCCGTATCCTCAATATACGAGCCGTTTTCTGCAGATGAGATTTCTAAAAAGATTTCTGAGCTCCTTACTCCAGAAGGAATGGCCGCTGAAGTAAAAATCCTTTTCCAGAGTATAGAAGGGTTACACAAAGCTTGTCCTAATCACACTGGCGATTGGTACTTCACTGGCAATTACCCTACACCAGGTGGACGAAGGGTGGTAAACAAAGCTTTTGTTTATTTCATGGAAGGTCGAACAGATAGAGCCTACTAAAGTTTAGTCTACTACTAATTTTTTGATCGTTTTTCCTTCACTTGAGGTAAACCTTACCGTGTAAGTTCATGATTACCATTAACTTAAATCAAAAGTTGCAAGTGGAAATCCCGGCGTCGATTTTTTGTTTTCAATCAACACTCCCATAAGCGTCGTATATATCAAATAAACTTTCGCCTGCAAACTACTTTAATGTAACTCTGTCCGATGCTGGATTTGGGCTTTAGTTATAAAAACAAATAAAAAGCTCAGAATAATTGTGGCTAATTGTTTCATAGTATTTAGGGGTTCCCGAAAAGATCGTCTACAATTATAACTTCACCCAGTGCTTTACAGAAGCGCCATGTTCGGTCCTAATAATAATGCTGTAAACTCCTGTGCTTAATTGTCCGATATCTAAGCATACTTGTCTGTCAAGAGCCCTATTTACAATTGCATTTACTACACTCCCTTGAGAGTTGTGTATCTCCCAGCTTTGAATTTTACTTTCTGACGTTTTGATAAAGAGAAAATCTTTTGTGGGATTTGGGAAAAGTTCAATTAAAGAAATCTCTGCTTCTGCGACTGATTGATGTTCCGCTGTTTCTTCAAAAAGTGCTGTAAAACTGAGAGAGTTGTTATACGTTTCTCCAATCCAATATGGATTAAGGTCGTCATCAATTTGAGGCGCGCTTACCCATTCAATAAATTCATAGCCTTCATTTGCAACAGCTGTCATTTCAATTGGGATTCCTTTGTAATAAATTCCTTCCCAAGGGTACTCTTGTGGCTCAATTGTGTTTAAATGAATTACTCCTGCACCCGTCGGCAGAACGTCTATATATAAATCAAATTGGCCGTCTAAATCCAGCACATCTTCAATCTGATCACGCACCACTTCTGTTTTACACTCTATTTCTTCTTGAAGGTGAATGTGTCTATCGAAAAACTCATTCATTTGGCCTTGTACGTTCAACGGGTCACCCCAACGCGCAAATTCTTTTGGCATCTCTAATGACCACTCATCAAAATAGCTCTGTTCTATAGAGAGGAGTCTGTCGACTTTATAAAGGGTGTTGTTAAGGTCGGCAAATCTATTTATGAAGTAAACTCTATAATTGTTATTCTCATAACACCTGTTCCAAGCTCCAACAAACAAATCATTTTCGCCCTCGTTCCTTACGTGTTGAAGACCGTTGTCGTAACAATCTGACCAACCCCCTGGCTGTAAACTCAACTCGAGATCTATTGTTGCAAACCTCCACCTCAAGTCAGAGGCGTCAGATCTGTATAGTTTTATATTGTTATAAGGCCAATCATAATTTGCTATCCAGCTTTGGCTTATGATATAATCCGTATAATTTTCAAGGTCATAGTACGTATTTGCTTGGGTCAAAAAACCTGGCGACTCTGTGTCTAACTGCTGAAACGCCTCCCACATTATGTAATAGTCATCAACTTGGCCATCTGTAGCACGGAGAATTAAATCATACCAATAGCTCTGGGAAAGGACATCAACCGTTTCGTAATCATCGTACTCGTCGTATTCTGCCCAGAATTCTGCATCCAATTTTTCCCTCATCTCGTATAGACCAAAATACTCGCCATTTATGTAGACTGATGCTGGCCTCATTGCAGAGTGGTAGACAAACGTATTGGTAGTTAGCATATCAACTAGACAAGCGTCCTTATAGGGAATATTTAACCAGTGGTTTGAACCATTCCTGAAATAAAGTCTTGAGTAGGTGTCTCTTTCTGAGCGGTTTGATAATAGTGACAACTCAACTGGTTCTTCATCAAAGGCTCCTTTTGCCATTTCTATTCTGAAGCTGTGCTGAGGGTTTGATCTAGACCCTCCTGCGCCTCCATCAATTTGCATCGCCACGTTTCTATCAAAGATATGATTGTGTGCAAGCGTTGAATCAAAAACTGAGATTTGAGCGAATCTTTCCCAGTCTTCCCACCAATTTTCAAATATGCCGTCATCAGCATAAAGGTGATCGTCTTCAATACTTATGGCAACAATGGGGGTAATATGACTAACGTTTAAAAGATAGGTTTCAGATGCTATTTGGCTTGGTATATATCCATCTTTGAATGCCCTTGCTCTGATGTTTGACGACTGGAATACATTGACAGATTCGCCTGTATATAACTCTGAATCTAAATTTGGTTCATCTCCATTAGTTGTGTAGTAGATCGCCGTTTCATCGTCACCAGTATTTATAAGATCTACTTGCAGCGTACTTTGATAAACCCCTCCATCAATACTTATAATTGGTTCACTGCAAACTCCTTCTGGTAAAACGCTATCGTCGTTAGACTCTCCTGGTGATGGAAGGGTTAAAAAAGAAATATTATTACTTCCGTTTGGTATAGAGCCTCGGCTTGTAAAAATAGATGGAACATCGACAAAAAGTTCGGATTCTATTTCTAAATCAGGAGATACTAGTAAAATGTTTTCTCCGTCTGAATCAATTTTGAAGTTGGTGTGAAAATCATCGCCTTGACTATTGGTAAATTGCCCCGTTAATTGATCTAAATCCACGTGCTTCATTTTGATTGAAATATAGGTGTACTGCTCTTCTGAGGTGTATTCTACGTTCCAGCCTATTTGATTTATCTCACCTTCCGTTAGTCCCGACTCTTCTAACTCTTCAGCCTTAAAGAGCATTTGGTTTCTCGCAGCCCAATACCAATTCCCATAGGGCGCAGGATAACATGTATTACAATTTAAAACATCATCATATCCAATTTGATTGTAGTTAAATCGCGTGTTAGGCCTTTGAAAGTGAACGTCTCCCCCATAAGCATCACAAGAAGCATCTCCACCATCATTTACTGCAGTTACAGTTGACCCAAACTCCGTTTCTGTTTGGTGAAAGCTAGAATTTATCGTGTATCCATCGTTGTAATAAGAACATACATCTACTATTATGTCTGACACCCCATCCCAATAGAACGGGTCTTCGAATTCATGATAATTCCATCCTTCGAATGGGACATAATTTTCTATATAAGCTACCTCTTGAAAAACTTGAACCGGATGAATGTCTTTGCCACTACAAAAAACTATCAAAAACTCCTGGGGTTGAATGAAATACGTAGAGAACCCCCATTTTTGAAGATCTTCTTCGTCATCAGTAAGAAAATATCCATTTAGATTAATAGGATAATCTGCCGAATTGTAAATCTCAATCCAATCCTCAGATTCTTCGTCTTCGTCTAAAATGAAATTAAAGTTTTTGTTTGAGCCTTCATTAATGACTAACTGTGCATATGTGAGCACCGGCAAAAACGTAAAGAATATGTTTATGAGACATTTCACGAGTTGTTAAATTTAGAAACTATTTTTAATTTCAAAAAATGGAAATAACTCTTGGTGAAAAGCTGAAATATGGCGCCGTGACGCTGACTTTTTGCTCTGGGCTTTACCTCTCAACGAACCGCATCACATCAGGCTTAGAAAACACATCTCAAATGTTTTTACAATGGGAGTTAGAGATTCCTCTAATTCCGTGCTTTATAATCCTCTACACTTCTTTTTGCTTGCTTTTAGTGATGAGTTTTTTGTCGTGCCCAACACGCCAAGAGTTAAAAAACTTGAGCTACCAAATGATATTGAGCTCGGTAATCGCTTGCTCTTGTTTCTTAATTCTCCCCGGCGAGCTAGGTTATATGCGAAAGGAGAGCGCGGGTTTGTTCCAGCCAATTTATGATCTACTGTTTGTGCTTGACAACCCTACCAATCTGTTCCCTTCCCTCCACATTGCACTCTCCTATATTGCGTTATTTTTTTCCCTAGCCCAAACCAAGTGGTTCATTTGGAAGACCGGTTTAGTATTATGGTTTTTCGGAATTTGCGCCTCAGTGATTTTAGTCCATCAACACCACCTGTTTGATATAGCTACGGGTTTGGTTTTGGGGGTGTTTGTAAGGAGGATGATTTAGCAAAAATTATGGTTTAGTGTTTTGATCTAAAACCATGTTTGTGGAAACATGGTCTTTTACTTCTTGATTTTAAGTGTTTTGTAAATAAAACATACCTAAATAGTTTTAAGATTTCAATTGTGTTGCAAAAGGCTTACGATAATTTCAGCAATGAAAAAGCCGCTAATGCGGCTTTGTACCCGAAGTGGGAATCGAACCCACACTCCTTGCGGAACACGAGTTTGAGTCGTGCGCGTCTACCAATTCCGCCATTCGGGCAAATGGGGGACGTAAAAGTACATCAAGGATTGCAATCTCGCCACGCTGAAGTTTTTGGAGTTTCGCGAAGCTCGTTAGACGAAACATCTTTTAGCTCTCTTAACCTATTTTCAAGCCAAAGCTTTCTCTTATTCAGTTCCTTTTGAGATGCTGAAGCTTTATGCAGCCTCATCTTTTGGGCTGGTTTGAAAGATTTCTTTATAACTGTTGTGCCGTCCTTTGACAAGAGGTCTAATCGAAGCATCAGCTCTGCATCACCTGATACTCGAACTGGAAGAAATCCCCCTGCCCTCTCAAAAGCCAAACGAGAATGCAAGGACTGACAGTATCCAAAATACATATATTTCATCTTAGAAAGATCCTCTTTCCAACGTTCAAGAACTGGACGAACCGATCCTTCACATCCTTCAAGTATGTCTAAGCTATGCTTCAGCCAGCCTGGATAAGCCTCGTCGTCAGGGTCAATAAAAGCTACATGTGTCCAATCGGAATCTGCCGCTTCAAATGCAGTGCTCCTAGCTACATAAGCGCCGGAATTTTTTTCAAGTACAATAGCCTTAATGCGGGGGTCTCGTGATGTTTGAACCTTAAGCGCTTCTCTAGACCCCTCGGCACTTGAACAGTCGTCCACAATGAGAAGCTGAAAGTTTGTATGAGATTGGGCTAAAACCGAGTCCACACAACCAGGGAGCCAATCCAAATGATTGTAGTGTGCGCAAATTATCAAAACCTTTGACTTACTATGATCAAGGCCAGGGTTTTTGAAATCGCGCGCTATCTTTTTGCACTCAGAAATACACAGAGCAGATTGAACTGCTGTTGAAAGGCCCAGTTTTCGAAATAGAATTGCCAGAGGGGCTCTGATAAATGATGGGATAATATTTTGTAATAGGCTAACTCGCATTAGATGTCATAGCCAAGTGAATGCGCAAAACCTTGAATTTCTTTTGTAAGGCCTGAATCTATTGCTGTAAGCTCGTCCCAAGTCACAGGGCTCATTCTGTTGTTGTATTTAAACCTACGCCATTGTGTTATGGGGCCAACTCTGAGGTTAAATAGCGAATCGCTTGCCCTTGTTGCGCCAGAATTTATGCCGTGCTTGGCCTTTATATATGCCTCAGCCCAAACATCATCACTAACGCCCCACCCTAGCGCATCCAAAATTTCTGGTGCAGTGCCTTCGATGTCTTCTAACTTCCAAGTAAATGACGCTATGTCAACTGCTCTCAAATTCCAGTCGAGCCAATGAGCCATAGCCCTATGCATGATCTTATTTGGCAGTTTTTGCGAGTTTTCGCTGATATACCTCCAGCTTGTTTTGTTAAATGTGGTAAGGGAGCCAATCGTTTTTAACGGGTGACGAACTTGGTGGCCAACTATAAAACGTTCGTTTAAAGTTGCGCCCCCTGGGCCATATACTGCATCGGCAACGTCTGCAACTAAGCACCAAGATGCTATCCCGTCTGCGCCCATTTCTTCATGCCTGACGTCTTTACCCAATTCTGACAGCACTGCCGCGAAAAAATTGGTTCCGGATCTACCTGTACCTGTTATGGCGATTTTTTTAGCCATTTCGTTTTAAAGTAATTCTAAAAATTGTTCCTACTCCAGGTTCGGATTTTAAAAGGGAGATACTGCCTCCATGGTACTCTTCAATAATCCTTTTTGTCAGGCTTAGTCCTAATCCCCACCCCCTTTTCTTCGTGGTGAAACCTGGAGCAAATACGTTGCGCATGTCCGCTCTGGAAATACCTTTACCGGTGTCTTCTATATCTATGAATACGTGTTCTCCCTTTGGCGTGAGTACAATTGTAATCACGCCCTTGCCCTCCATAGCATCAACAGAGTTTCTCAAAAGATTTTCTAGAACCCAGCTAAGAAGACTTGGGTTGAAGATGGCCGAAACTTCAGATCCTTTTTCACAACCAACAAGGTTTAATTCTACCTGTTTGCTTATTCGAGGCCTCATATATGCCGCTGTGTTTTGGAGTGCAACAGCAAGGTTGTCTGATTTGAGTTCAGGCTGAGAGCCAATTTTACTAAACCTGTCGGTAACTGTGTGGAGTCGCTTGACGTCCTTTTTCATTTCGTCAAGTTTAGACTTGTCTACTCCCTCGCTTTCAAGTAACTCAACCCAAGCCATAAGAGAGCTCAAAGGAGTTCCTAGTTGGTGGGCAGTTTCCTTCGCCATTCCAACCCAAACCCTGTCTTGCTCTGCCCTCCTAAACGAGCTGAAAACTAGGTAGGCTACTAGAAGGAATACTGCAATTAGGATGAGCTGGATGAGTGGGTAGTATTGCATTTGGGCTAGAACGTAGCTATCCTCATAAAACACGTAGCAAAGGCCCTCTCCAGGCAGGTATACTTCAATTGGATCCTCTGAAGCAGACATGTCGCTGAGGCGTTTCTTTAGTTTCGCTGGCTCATCAATGTCGCTTTTCTCGATTCCTCTCGACTCAAGCACTTTTGCCATTGTTGAGTCAGTTAAAAGTACTGGTACAGACGCGCTATTTAATACCGTTTCCGAAACGAAAGATGAAATAAGCTCAGACATAGCCTCCTTGAGTTCTTTAAGCCTGGTGCTTTCGTCGTAATAAATCACATGACCCTCATCTTCGAATTTGATGGGGTCGAATCTCGAGGCCATCTGGTCGCGTAAACTGTCGAATTGGGGTTGAGTTGCGTCATCGCCAAATTTGTTTCCCAAATTAATAGAAAACAGCTTCTCTCCATCATTGTTATAGATAAGGACTGGAACCGTCTTGTTTGCCCAGAGATAGTCTGTAACAAAGGTTAGGTCCATCCCGTTTGGCGGGTTGTCTATGATACGATATGCATCTGCCAACCTATCAGCTTTTTGCCTCTCCTCTGCCTCAAGTTCTTTAAAAAGCTGCTCTGTGTATGTTACAAGCTTTGATCTTTGGGTAATTGCTTTAGCCCAAACCCTAACCTTAGCGCGCTCCTCGTTTCTTACCCTTCTACTTATATCACTTGCAAACCAAAGCGTAGCCCCTGCAATGATTGCAGCGGCGAATAAAAGCACTTGCTTCCACCTTTGTTTGTTTAATCGTATGCTGGGCATGCTTGGACTTTGGTAGCTTTCATGTCGCAAGCACTAAATGTAATCGTGACTTCGTGCGTGCTTCGCGAAACTACGTTAATTTTTGAAACGGCAAAGTCATACGAATACCCCACCTTCATATAGTTAAACAGCGCAAGCTGAACGCTTCCAATTAATGCGCTTTGTACCCTATAGCCCAACCCCACAGAGAAAGCATTATCATACACAACAGCGCCGTTTAGCTCAAAACTTGTTGGTAACCCTTTTGAGTATCTAAGGTTTGCTGATGGGCGAAACATAAATCTACCGTCTAATTCCAATGATGACCCACCTGTAATTACAAAAACTGTCGCCGTTTTAGAGTCGTAGGTTAGGACGTTCAACTTACCTGATGTTGCATTATTCATTGAAATGCCCACAAAATTTCTTTTATCCTGATACCAAAGCCCTGCGTCTATTATTGGAAACAGGAATTGTGTTGTGGTTCCACTACTAACTGCAGCATCTGTTGCCGTAATATCTAAGCCGTTCACGTCTAAAGAATATTGGCTCATTCCTATAGAGAAACCTCCGCTAAACCATCCTCTATTGTTTAATCTAATCTTGTGCGAATAGGCGAAGCTTGCTGTGGTTTTACCCCATGCACCGGATTTATCTAATTCCACTCTTAGACCAACGCCTTGAACTGATCTAACGCTCTCTCCCAGCCTTCCAGATAGGCTTAAATACGAGTTAACTGGTGAGCCCGGAAAACCAACCCATTGATTTCTGTGTCCAACCCTTAGGTCTAGGCACTCTTTATTTCCTGCCGCAGCAGGGTTGTCCATAAAGGTTGTCAAAAGGTAGTTTGACCTAATGGGGTTGAGCTGTGCTTGTATCTCGGCCGCAATGAAAAAGAAAGAAGCAAGAACTAATATTTGACCTATGTTCTTCATCTTACAAGAGTAATGTATCCAGTTAATGGCTCGGGGGTTATAGACATGTGGTTAAGGTTGATCACGTAGTAATACGTTCCAATCGGTAATGGCTGGCCTGTTTTCTCGCTTGTTCCATCCCAAGAATAGTCTCCTGTCTTACGCAACACTTGCTGCCCCCACCTATCATAAAGGTTAATTATTGATCCTGGATAGTTATTTATCCCTGTAACATCCCAAGTGTCGTTATTGCCATCTCCGTTTGGAGAAAATGAATTGGGAACGTTTATAAGATAGCCAACAGTGTAAGTGATTTGAGAAGTGTAGTTGCAGCTTTCTACAAATCCACTAGCTATATATGTTGTGGTTTGAATTGGGGTTGCCAAAACAGACCCTCCAGAGGTTGGTCCCGTGATTTGGTCTCCCGGCTCCCACGAGTAGTTCAATCCATTATCACCACCCTGTGCGTTCAGGTCAATCTCGTATCCGTAATCAACCTGAAAATTATCTGGGGGGTATTCGTCGTAGTTCCACCCTCCAGGGAAAATATCAATACTTACGGGGTCTCCAGAAACTAATATTTCTAACTCACATGGACCTGTGATCGAGCCTGAGTCGTAATTAACCAAAACTAAATAATCAGTGTTCGCATATAAGTCGTTGTGAGTATAAAATTGGGTCGTATCGTTTGTGTTCAGGGTAACACAGTCCGACCTAATCTCGTATTGGCTTATATCGCAAAAATCAGAAAAATTCGGCTGTACAACCATGGCTTTTACAGAGCCGCCAATGCAGTCAATATTGTCAATTGTAACCAAAACTGGATTGTTTGTAATCCTGTAAGTCGTGTGAAACCTTGCTACCGTCCATAAATCGCCCTCAAAACAAAAATCTACTGGTGATCCAGAAAAGACAACGTCGCTAAAATCATTAACGCTTTCTGCCTCATCGCCACATAATATAGTGGGGTTGTCGCAAGATTGTGCGTAAGTGGTTTGACCTAAACTCAGGGCAAATAGAGCTGAAAAACACCAAGTAAGTATTTGCTTTTGCGCTTGAATCATGTTCGAAAGTTAGTTCTTACTCTGAAGCAAATTTCACCAAGAGCTCTCCCTTTTCCACAGCCGAACCGGCATTAGCTGGAACTTCTTCAACAGTTGCAGAAACAGACGACTTGATTACATTTTCCATCTTCATTGCTTCTAGAACGAGTAATGAGTCTCCTTGTTGTACAACGTCTCCAGGGTTTACAAGAACGCTAAGCACCTTTCCTGGCATTGGGGCGCATAGGTCAAGCTCTGCAGATGTGGCTC
>JAYZNI010000012.1:0-5232 GCA_036152255.1 Bacteroidota bacterium
TGAAACTACTTGTTCGTCACCAGATGAAGAAGATACACGTGCGTAGTAAAGCATTCCTGCTTCAAGTCCATCAAGAGTTACAGTATGGTCTTCAACCAATTCTGAATCTTCAGTTGTGTTTCCAAGAGCTGTTGTAGTTCCCCACTCAACAACTGAGTTTCCAGGAATGTCTGTTGACCAGATTAAATCGAAGGAACTTGTTGTAATGTTTGATTGAACCACATCTGAAGTAAGGCAAATGCCAGAAGTAGATACCATGTCGGCAGCGCCTCTTGGTAGAAGTTGATATCCTCCGAATCCGTCAAAACTGAATTGAGAGCAGATTCCACTTAGGTTTAATTCGCAGCCATTAAGAGTAGTGCCAACAAGTGAATTTGATGATCTTACGTAGATCACTCCAGACTCAACTCCATTTGAGAAAGTGTATGTCGCGTTGCCCTCTATGATTTGGCCTCCAGCGTCAAAAGTCACACCCTGGATTTCTACAATTTGGCCTTCAAGATTTTCTGCTAATTGGTTAGGAGAAATTATTTGAGCTTCTGGCAGAGGATTGTCTGAGCTAAGAAGTTCAACCGCGCTTAAGTTGGGTCCCACTTCGAGAAGACCATTGTACTCACTTATTTCCCCTGTAATCGAGATTTCATCCCCTGGATTTGGCTCGAAAGTCCATTCTGCCCAATCCCCACCCGGATACAATGCAATTCCTGCTGAAGCATCTTGGAGGTATCTAACTGAGCCCAAATCTGCTCCGCTTGTTATGATTCCTGTAACTGTTACAACTTGGCCTACAGAGTAGTTTGTGCGAGCGTCAAGAATATCGGTTTGGGCTTGAAGTGCTATGCATGCATTACATAGGGCTACTAAAAGTGTGTATCTAAATAGTTTCATTATTAAAATCTAACTCTAATTGAGAAATTCATCCTAAATCCATAACCCATGTATACGCTGGCGGATGCAGCGTCAAAGTTGTTTTCAGTAAAGGCATAGGTTTGGCCATTATTGAAATACCACTCCCCATGAGGGTCGTTGTTTTGGGCGTTAATTAGGTAGGTTGTATTTAAAATATTGTACATACTAAGGCGGTAGTCTATTTGGCATTCATCATACTTCAAAGTGTAACCTGTATGTAAATCTAAAAGTCCATATGCTGGCATCTTCCAAGATTGCCTTCCTTCGTTTTCATCGTAAAGTGAGAATGGATCAAAGTCAGCATAAAATCTATCAAAGTATGTATAACGAGGCTTGATATAAAAGCCATTTTTCTTATACCTAAATGCTAGGCCAAACTGACTCTGCGGTGCATCTCCAACACTAACACCATTAGCATTATAGCTTATTGTAACGGGTTCTCCTTCCTCGTTCAAATAAGGAGAGTTTGTATCCTGGTCAATTAACTGCAAACTATCTGAAGAACTAGTCCACCTCCAGTCACCATATGAAGCAAAACCTTCAAGAGTTATATCTCTACCAATTTGATAAGCGAAATCCCATTCAGCTCCTTGGTGAAATGCGCTCATTGAATTGATGTTTGCCCTAAGTATATCTCCATCAGGAGTCTCAACTCTCAACAAACTATTAAGAGGTCTGTTCTGCCAATCTGTGAAATAAAGATTAAAGTTTGATGAGAAAGGGTACATGCTATATTTCACTCCTAATTCAACTGAATTAATCTTTTCGTTTTCAATATTACCAACGAAATTGTTGCTGAAGTCAATTACATTTCTGAAAACAGGTGTTCTATTTAAGTGACCCAAATTTGCATAGACATCAATCCACTCACTTGCATTTAAATTACCTCCTGCTTTAATTGTGTAACCTGGAATCCTCTTCCATTCTGTGGTTTGGTCTTCTGGAGAAAGGAAGAAATCAGACCTCTTGTAATCCTGGTAGACAGCGCTAAGATTTAAGAATGTATTAAATCTATGAGTCTTGTATTCCAAAAGTGCAAAAGCACCACCCCATCTAACATATGATTCATTGTGATAGCCGATTGTATCTCCAACGAAATGCATGTGATCCGAGTCGTTTGCATTTTCAGCATCAACAAAGTAGTGACCACCTAAGAGGTCATAAACAGTGCTATAATGTTCACCTTTATAAGTCCTCCAATCAAGTCCTCCAGAAACAACTAGCTTTTCAGATGCATCAAATCTAAAAGTTGCAAGCGCACCCACCCAATTGTGGTTGTTGTGCATCTTCCTTAGGATTCTTGAACTCTTTACTAAAGAGTCGCTATACTGTGGATCAATAGGAAGCTGCCCAAAAATATTTGGTGTTGTATGAGTGTCGTAGAATTTCTGAAAATCAACCTGACCGTAAGCAGAATAATCTCCTGAGCCAAGTGGATTGTCCAATCGAGTTCCTCCTCCTACACCATTTGACATGTAAAAAGTAGTGTTGATATATAACTTGTCAGATGCCCTGAAACTATGTCTCAAAGAGTACAGCGGCTTAAAGTATTTGTTTTGGCGCTCGTAAAGTCTTTCTCCATTAAGGTCTCCCCAGTGAACATTATAAGTTGGGCCATATTCAATTATACCAGTAGTGTCGATGAAGTTGGTTGCAGTCATCTGGTCTTCAAATTCAGATGCTCCAGAATCTGGAGAATAACCATATTCAGTATTTAAGTTGCTATATGCCTCTTGTTCCTCATCAAGGGAAAGAGTTCCATCATTAAAAATATTGTGATATGCTTGGCTGTATGCAACCATTTGGGCGTATTCTTCATCTGTCCCAGTAAATAATTCTCTAGCAAATTCCTTACTATGTGTTGCTATCCTTTGTTGATATGCTCTTGCTGAATTTTTTGAAGGAGATCCAGTTGCTGTAAAAGAGAGCATATGCTTTCCAAATTCCATCTGAAACTTTCCATAGTAAAACCAACTGTCTGTAAAGGACTCTTCAGGAAATCCCCCACCTTTTTTATAGCTTCCTGATAGAGTGTACCCATATCCAAAGCGTTCATCTCCTAGCCTTCCACTTGTATGACCAAGAGTTGTCCTTGTTGTTCCAAAGCTTGCAGTTTCCTGTTTAACGCTTGTGCTCTTTTTATTTTCAATTCCCTGAGTAATAATATTTACAGTACCACCAATTGCTGGAAGTGCGAGCTTTGATGCGCCTAGACCACGTTGTACTTGCATGGTTTGGGTTACAAGGTCAAGACCAAACCAATTATTCCAATACACCCCTCCAGTTTCCATATCATTTACTGGAATTCCATCAATTAACACACTTACGTTTCTCTGTTTGAAACCCCTGATGCTGATGCTAGGACCGTTGTCGTCAGAACCTGCTTGTGTTGCATAAACTCCAGGAGTAGAGTTTAAAATCATTGGTATTGGTTGTGATCCTAATTCCTCTTGGATTTGGAGAGGTTTAATATTTGAGAATGCTACAGGCGTCTCTCTTTCTATTGCGATATCGGTAACTACTTCTGCTTCTCTAAGTAGTAAAGTATTCATTTTAAAATTAACCTCATAAGTTTCTCCAGATGATACAATTAAAGTCCTACTCATTGGCTCGTAGCCAACGTATGAAACTCTTAGCTCATATGTTCCCGGTGTAAGTCTTATTGAATAATTACCATCAAAGTCTGTAAGTGTTCCCTGTTTTGACTCACCTGCACCGTATATAACAGCGGATTGAATTAAAGGTTCACCTGTAGTGATGTCAGAAACTACACCACGTACAAGTGCGGTTTGGGCTGTCGTAAAATTTGAACAGCACAAAAAGGCTAGAAATGTAAATACCCTGAAATTTATTTGGGGTAGTTGCACCTTTTAGCGGATTACAACTCTATGAGAGAAAATTGTTCCCTGAGAGTATTTGATGTTCACGAAGTAAATACCTGCATCCCATTTTACAGAATTAAAACTCCAACGACGAAGAACAGTATTGGGTTCAATAGAAGCAACAATTTTTCCAGAAGTGCTAAAGACTTCGATAGTTTCTACATCTGAAAATGTCTCGATAGTGAATTCTCCTTTAGAAGTTGGATTTGGGTAGATATTAGCCTCAGGAGCTTCAAAAACTTCTAAGATTTCAGTAGAACCACAATCACAAGAGTGAGAACCTAATCCATCCCAAGTATTTACAGGAAGAGTATCCCACTCTAAAAATGTATTGAATACTAGTGGCGGAACACTTACACCATGATTAACTGACGACTTTCTTCTCAAAGTGTGATTAGATGTAAGCCAAGAAGAAAACGCACCTTCCACATCAACGTACCCATTTTCTTCATCATCAGTCCAAGCAACACCTGGGTCCTCTCCTGGCTTTCCAAAAATATCTACAGGTGAAGTTCCATTTTTAACTAAAACTAGAGCGTCATTTCCATTCATATACGTTGGCGCTGGGTATGGATTGTCTAACTGATCTGCAAGCTGTTGAAGATCTGGATCGCATGCTGGTGATATATTTCCTCCACCTAAATCTGTGTCTTCGGTTTGGCCATTAACCAGAACCCAAGTAGTAAGAGGAGGTAATGTGCCTATAAGTTGTGTAACATCAGTTGGTGCTCCCTCTCCATTACTCCACCTCTGCAATTCATAATTAGTAAGATCAATAGTCTCTTCTGTTGGATTAAAAAATTCAAGACATTTATTGTTCCCTGTTCCTTCAACGTATTCTGAGATGAAGAGTTCGCTACAGGGTTCGATTTGGGCTAGAGCAGAAGAAGTTACAAGAGCACAAAAAGCAAGAAAAGAAAGTAATATTGAACGCATAATTATTGCTTGATTGTTTTAAGAATTCAAAGTTACAAGTTACGTGTATCTTTATATCGATGAAAGTGAAGTTTTCCTCTATAAAATTTTTATTTGTTAGTTCAGTGACAGTCATCTGTGGAATTGCTCTTTGCAATTACTTGTTTTACAGATTAGATAATAATGGGAAGGATCCTTTTAAAAAAGCCAAACCTTGGGAAGCAGCTACCTTTAAATGGTCGTATCCAAACGAAGTTTGGGATGTGCATGAAGCTGATGAAGCTCTAAGCTTAGTCCAAAAACATTTCGAAGACATGGAAGAAGCAGGAATTGAGAGGGCTATTGGGGGAGATTGGAGATTGGAAGGTCCAGAAAACATTGGAGGAAGATTTAATGCAATTGCAGTTGATCCATTTGATGAGAATAATATGCTCGCTGGCTCATGCGCAGGCGGATTGTTTAAAACAAATGACGGTGGAGATAATTGGAACCCAGTTACAGATGATATGGCGTGGATGGCAATGGG
>JAYZNI010000013.1:0-17974 GCA_036152255.1 Bacteroidota bacterium
AGAATTATCAGGAGCAGGTGTAGCATTTAAAATGCTATCTGCATTAGTCCCTGAAATTGGTTTAACCATGGATTCTGTATACGACCATTTAGATCTTCTTGCTTTGAGCATAGGAGCTGACTTGGTTGATATCACTGGCGAGAATAGAATTCTTGCATATCACGGAATGCAGAACCTAAAGGAAAGCATGCGACCAGGCATCAGGGCCATGTTACAAGTGGCTGGGATTAGTCAAGCTCCATCAACTGTTAGAGATATTAGCTTTACTCTAGGGCCCAGAATTAATGCGGCAGGTAGAGTTGGGCACGCATTAACTGCTGCTAAACTTTTAATGGAAACTGACGAAGGGGGTGCTCTAGAGCTTGCAAGTCAGCTAGAAACAATGAATCAGGCAAGGCGGGATTTAGATGAAGATCTAACTGAAGAAGCTTTAGCCCAAATGGTAGAGCAGCCACCAAAGCGTTGCTGTACAGTTGTTACTGGTGAGGGTTGGCATAGAGGCGTACTTGGTATTGTTGCTAGCAGACTTGTAGAACATCAATACTGCCCAACAATAGTACTTTCGGAAGAAAACGAAGTCTTAACCGGATCTGCTAGAAGCGTACCAGGCGTAGACATTCACTTAGCAATTGAAGAGTGTAGCGATTTGATTGAGCAATTTGGAGGACATCCAATGGCGGCAGGGTTGACTCTTAAAAGTGAAAACCTTAGTGAGTTTAAAAAAGCCATTGAGATAGCTATAGTATCCCAAGTTCAAGGGAAAATACCCAAACCAACTGTGAGTTACCACATGGCAATAAGCTTGAACGACCTAAGCCCAACTATGTACAGGGAGTTTGAACGAATTGGACCTTTTGGACCTGGAAATGAAGTTCCGGTATTTATGGCTGCTGAAGTTGTAACTGCTGTTCCTCCAAGAACTGTAGGGCATGGTGGAAGGCATCTAAAACTCTTAGTCCAAAGCACAAATAATCCTTCTCACAAGTTTGAAGCAATTGGATTTGGGATGGGAGAAAGAATTGATGAAGTAAGAGCTTGGAGGACCTTTGATATAGTCTTCACTCTTGCAAAAAACACTTACAGAGGGCGTTCAACTCTGAATCTTCACCTAAGAGCAATCAGGGCTCATAGGATTGGGAATTAATTATTTGGGAAGAATTACTACTCCAAGTACAGAGCTAAGTTCCATTACTTTTTTATCGAGAGTGATTTTTTCTCTCAAAAGTCTGTTTTCCTCGTCTCCAGAGCAATCGCCTGATTCTAACTTCTCAAGAAGTAGATCTATGTTGCGCTGTGTGTCGTGAAGATGAATTCTGATTGTAGCTGCTGATAGTGCTTTTTCAAGATTGTCTTCTTCATCTGCAGTGAAAATGTGATGTCTCTCTTGCCAATTTTCACTAAGTGAATACCTGCTTACTAGCATGTCAGCCGCTTTCTTTTGAATATCCTCGTTTGTACCCGTGAAGAATATTTCAGTAGATGGAATCTCTCCCTTGTTTAAACTTGACGTGAATTTAGAAAGGATGTATTCGGTAGATGGATCTTCCATCGAAATGTTTTGAGTTTCAACTCTGTGTACCAAAAGCTCAGCGAATGTTACATCTACTAAAATAGAGTCCTCTTCCTCTTCGGTTCGGGTTTCAATCCTCACCATTGACTCTCCGTGTTCTAAAAGTAAGCGGACCAAATTGTCTTCAAGCAAATTCCTTTCAGTTCGTAACCTTTTAGGCGCGCCTGGCGACATGTCTAAATATGTTGGAGGAATGTAATCTGGCTGTGGTGGTAAGTTTCGGTTTGCTCTCTTTTGCTCTGTGGCGATGTCAGTTGCAACCTTCTTTGCTACCTCTGTGTGGAGGAGTTTCTCTTGAAGTTTAAGACGTGCTGCAATTGATTGTACGTAGACCGTTCTTTGGATGGGGTCAGGAATACAAGCAATTGTATCAACAAGAGATTTTACTAGTTCCGCCTTTTTAATAGGGTCATCTCCAGCTCCTTTACTGAGCAGGTCTGATTTGAATGCGAGGAAGTCTTGGGCTCCTTCTTTTACAAATTCCTGGAGTTCTGTTGAACTTACTTTTTTAGAATAGCTGTCTGGGTCGTCTCCGTCAGGGAAGGTTACAACTTTCACCTTCATCCCTTCTTTGAGAAGGATATCAATTCCCCTTAGGGATGCCCTCATTCCTGCTTCATCACCGTCAAATAGTACTGTAACGTTTTTAGTGAAGCGACGTATGAGTGCAATTTGACCTAAAGTAAGAGCAGTACCACTTGAAGCAACTACATTTTCAACTCCGCTCTGATGCATCGCCATAACATCAGTGTAGCCCTCAACTAAAAAGCAATTGTCCTCCTTAGTAATCGAGTTCTTTGCTAGGTGAATTCCGTAAAGAGCCTTTGACTTGTCGTATAGTGGGCTCTCAGGGCTATTGAAGTATTTGGCAATCTTCTTATCCGTCTTGAGGGTCCTCCCGCCAAAACCAATAACCCTTCCAGTCACATCCCTAATCGGGAACATTACCCTTCCATGGAAGAAGTCAAAAAGATCTCCATCTTGTTTCTTCTTACAAAGGCCGCTTTCCTCAAGACGTCCCTTCTTGTAACCTGCTTCATTAGCAGCTTTGGTCATTACATCCCAACCCTCAGGACAATATCCTACCTTGAACTTTTCAATTATATCATCCCTGAATCCCCTGCTTTGAAAATACGAAAGGCCTATGGCTTTACCCTGCTGGGTTTGCATTTGGTCTACGAACCACTTCTGAGCCCAAGACACAACAGCGCTTAAACTCTCACGAGCTGTTTCTGCCTGAATTTCCTCTACTGTCTTTTCCTTCTCTACAATTTCGATGTTGTACTTACGCGCAACTATTTTAAGAGCTTCAGGGTAACTAACCTTCTCATGCTCCATAATAAATGTCATTAGCGACCCTCCCTTACCTGAACTAAAACACTTGAATATTCCCTTACTTGGGACAACGTAAAACGACGGAGTTTTCTCATTTGTAAACGGGCTCAACCCTCGGAAACTGCTGCCCTGCTTCTTGAGCTCAACATAATCACCTATGACATCCTCTATGATGGCCGTTTGGTGAATTAGTTCGACAGTTTCGTTAGGTATCATAAGCGTTAATCAGGATTAGCTAAGGTAAGGTCCCATTTGTTAATTGATGTTGAATTTTATCCCCGCTTAATTAAGAGCATATCCATAGTCGTACTTTTGAAAAGATGCAGGGGTTTAAAACTTCATGGATTATGTGGGCTTTGGCCTTTGCTGTGCTTTCCGTAAGCGCTCTGCAAGTTACAGGGCTTAAAAAGGTGCTTGATTTAAGAGGCCAAATCTTTGATCAGAGCGTAGAGCGTTCGCTTAACCAAGTCGCAGAATGGATTCAGGTTTCTGCAGATATAAATTTCGCAAGAGACGATAACGAAGGCGCTGTTTCTATCGACAACCCAATTCAAGGAGTATCCAAATCAATAGTGAGAAGGATGGAGTCAATGGATATTGATTCCCTTTTACACGTTGCTCTTCAAAAAAATGGAGTTGAAGCAGTAGGGGTGTTTGGTGCTTTTGATGCCTATGATCAACCTGCATTTCTAGACAGTAATTGTGAGCCTTATAGAGATCAACTTGTAGAAGAAGGGTATTCTGTTGAAATGAGGGATCTACATTTCAAGGTCTACTTCCCAAACCGAGGAGCATACCTCTTAGAGGGCGGATTAGGAGCCTTTCTGCTTTCGGGTTTACTACTCATAGGTATTTTTTTAGGGTTGGTTTATGTTTTCTATTCTGTTAGGCAGTCTAAGCATATAGAACGAATAAGAAGGGATCTAATGAACAACCTAACTCACGAGCTGAAAACCCCAATATCAACTATAGGTTTAGCCTCTGAAGCACTAAGTGATAGAGACATTGAACTGGATGAAGAGCAGCAGAATTATTACTTCGATCTGATAAAAGCGGAGAATAAAAGATTGGGTCTTTTAGTCCAAAAGGTTCTACAAGCTTCCCTCGTTGAAAAGGGGTCTATGAAACTCTACCTTCAGCCATTGAACATTCACGTTATTGCTAAGGATGTTGCTAAGAATGTTGCAATGCAGGTTAGGAAACAAGGGGGGAAAATTGAACTTGAATTGAGGGCTACTAACCCCATTATTAATGCAGACCAAACCTATCTTACCAGTGTTATTTTCAACCTTATAGATAACGCTCTTAAATACTCGCAAGAAAGTCCTAGAATTAAAATTTCTACTCTTCAAACAGACGAAGGATTGGAATTTAGCGTTAGAGACAATGGCGTAGGTATACCTAAGGAGCATCTTGGCAAGGTCTTTGAAAGGCTTTATAGAGTTCCTACTGGGAATGTTCACGACGTAAAAGGTTTTGGGCTTGGCCTGAGCTATGTGAAAGAAGTAGTCGAAAGACACGGAGGCGAAATCACAGTCGAGAGTGAACTTGGTAGTTACAGCGTATTTTGTTTAAAATTGAAATTTGATCCACCTCAAGAATGAGTAAATCACCTATAAGAATTCTTCTTTGTGAAGACGACCCCAATTTGGGAAAGCTACTATCTGATTACCTAAACGCAAAAGGTTTTGTCACTAGCTGGGCACAAGATGGTGCTGAGGGAGTTAAGACTTTTTTCCGAGAGACATTTGATTTTGTCATTCTCGATGTAATGATGCCTAGAAAGGACGGTTTTGAAGTAGCTACGGAAATAAGAAAAGAAAGCAAGTCAATTCCAATTTTATTCCTCACCGCGAGGAGTATGAAGGAAGACACCCTAGAAGGTTTTAAAGTTGGAGCAGATGATTACATGACCAAACCATTTAGTATGGAAGAGTTGCTCGTTAGAATCAATGCAATTTTGCGCAGAACATCATCTCTTCCACAAGATGGAGAAGAAGTTGTTGTTTTCAACATTGGCATATTTAATTTCGATTATAATAAGCAGCACTTAAGTCATAACGGAGAGGAACAAAGACTTACAACAAAGGAAAATGAGCTGCTCTTTTTATTATGTCGCCACAAAAATGGTTTGTTGGAAAGAAATCACGCATTATCAGCTATTTGGGGTGATGCAAACTACTTTAACGGCAGGTCAATGGACGTGTATATTGCCAAGCTTAGAAAGCATCTTAGAGCAGATGACAGAATTGAAATCCTAAACGTTCATGGTAAAGGATTCAAACTCATAGCTCCAGAGATCTAAAAAGCACTAAAAAATCCGTATCTTCGCGCACCCTAAATAGGTTGCCGTGACAGATATGATCAAAATACTCGCTGGAACTGCCTCTCAAGATTTTGCTGAGAGAGTCGCACAAGCATATGGTACAGAGTTAGTGCCTGTTACAACTACACGCTTTTCTGACGGTGAATTCACTGCAAGTATTGAAAAAACTGTTAGAGGAAAAGAGGTGGTAATTGTACAATCTACAACACCACCAACTGACAACCTTTTTGAATTGCTCCTATTGATTGATGCTGCTAAGCGTGCAAGTGCAAAGCGTATTATTGCAGTAATGCCTTATTTTGGTTTTGCGCGTCAAGACAGAAAGGATAAGCCCAGGGTTGCAATCGGAGCAAAGCTCGTTGCAAACATGTTGATGGCTGCTGGTATAGATAGAGTAATCACAATGGATCTTCACGCAGACCAAATTCAAGGATTCTTCGAAGTCCCTGTTGACCACCTATACGGATCAACTCTATTCATAAATCACATTAAGGAAAACTTCAACCTAAACAACCTATGCATTGCTACACCTGATACAGGAGGAACAAAAAGAGCAAATACATATGCAAAAGCACTTGGCGTTGATATGGCAATCTGCTACAAGCAGAGAGAAGTTGCCAATCAAGTAGCAAGCATGACTGTAATTGGTGATGTAAAAGGAAAGGATATCATCATTGTAGATGATATGTGCGATACAGCTGGAACTCTTACAAAGGCAGCAAGCCTGATGATGGATTACGGTGCAACATCAGTTAGAGCTATTTGTACTCACGGCGTATTAAGTGGACCTGCTTATGACCGTATCGAGGATAGCATTCTCTCTGAGTTTATTATCGCTGATACCATTCCACTAAAGGAGGGTGTCCCAACTAGTAAAATAACTGTCTTGCCTGTGCATGACATGTTTGCTCAAGTGCTTAAGTGCTTAATGAGCAATGAAAGTATAAGTTCACATTTTAATTTTTAATCTATTATGAAATCAGCATCATTGAGCGGTTCTCTTCGTGGGAACGTAGGAAAGAAAGATGCAGTCTCTCTTAGAAAGTCAGGAAGTGTTCCTGGAGTTTTATACGGAGACGGTAACCAAACCCACTTTTCTGTGGATGAAATCAAGTTGAGCAAACTTGTCGTTAATCCTGACGTATTTGCTATCGACATGGACATCGATGGAACAGTAACTAAGTGCATTATTCAGGACGTACAATTCCACCCAGTAACTGACCGCATCGTACACGTTGATCTTCTGAAGATCATCGAGGGCAAGCAAGTAAGAGTAAACTTACCCCTTCGTTCACAAGGAACAGCAGCAGGAGTTAGGGCAGGTGGTCGTATGGAAACTCTTTTCCGTCGTGTACCAGTTCAAGGTCTCTTCGAAAACCTTCCTGATGCAATTAATGCTGATGTAAGTGCATTAAACATCGGAGATAATCTTCGTGTTAGTGACCTAAACATTGAAGGTTGTAACATTCTTCTAAACGATTCAGTTCTTCTGTTCGCTTGTAAGCGTACTCGTGCTGCTATGTCTCTTGATTCTGTGACTGAAGGCGCTGAAGAAGGTGCTGAAGGAGCAGAGGGTGAAGAAGGGGCTGAAGGGGCTGAAGCTACTGCTGATGGAGGAGAGGAGTAATATAATCTCTCATGAAATTTCTCATAGTCGGTTTAGGTAATCCTGGGGCGGAGTATGAGAATACCCGACACAATGTTGGGTTCAGAGTGGTGGACACCATCGCTGATGCTCACGGAGGAACTTTCTCCACAGAGCGTCATGGAATGGTAGCCACCGTTCGTTTTAAAGGAAGAACACTCATCTTACTTAAGCCAAACACTTTTATGAACCTCAGCGGAAAAGCAGTGAGATACTGGTTGGAAGCAGAGAAAATTCCCAAAGACAGATTGTTAATAATCACTGACGACTTAAACCTTGATTACGAAAAAATAAGACTCAAGGCAAAGGGTTCAGACGGTGGACATAATGGGCTTAAGGACATCCAAGCGGTTCTAGGAACGAACATATATCCTAGACTTAGGATAGGCATTGGGTCTGATTTTTCTAGAGGTCAGCAAAGTGATTTTGTATTAGGAGAGTGGACAGAGAAAGAGCATGTAGCTCTTCAAGAAGTTCTTACTAAATCTGCAAAAGCAGTTGAGAGCGCTGTCTCTTTTGGACTCAGTCGCACTATGAATCAATTCAATTAAGATGTCTCGTACAAGTGGTTATTTCCAATGTAGGAAATGACTGGGTCTGGAAGAAGGTATTGAATATCCTGCTTATCAAGAATTGCTTCTCTTATGTACGAAGAGGAAATAGCAATCATAGGACCATCAGTAAATATTACTACTAGATCTTTTCCTACTAAGGATTTGCCTCCCTTGTTTGGCGCATCCGAAGGGGGAATATTTGGAGAGCTAACCCTTCTAGGGTAAACTAATATTCTGTGATTTGAAATGATGTCTTCGTGATCTTTCCATCTGTGAAGATATTTAAAATTGTCCTCACCAATTATCACTGAAAACTCTATTTCTGGGTGTTCAGATCTAAGATATCTGAGAGTATTAGCTGTGTAATTTGGACGTGGCAAATGAAATTCTACATCCGAAGCGTAAATGCTTGAATTTTCTGCAACTGCCAACCTCACCATTTGCAACCTTTGTTGCTCGGGAATAATCTCATCGTCTAACTTGAAAGGACTCGTTGGTGTAACAACCATCCACACCTCGTCAAGATCAGCTCTGTTAACCATGTGATTGGCAATAATGAGGTGTCCTAAGTGGATTGGATTGAATGAACCAAAATAAAGACCTATTCTTCTCGATGTCGCTCTACCAGTCATTATCCAAGAAATTCTGAAACTACTTTTAGAGTTTCTGCGTTTGCTTTATTTAGGTCGTCATTTACTATTTCTACATCAAATGCCTCCGCCGCTTCTATTTCCCTTGAAGCTTTCCCTATTCTCTGCAGAATTTGTTCCTGTGAATCCGTCCCTCTTTTATTCAATCTTATAGCCAACTCTTCCACTGAAGGTGGCATAACGAAAATAGCTAGTGCTTGGTCCTTAAAAACTGACTTTAAGGTTTGGCCTCCAATTACATCAACATCAAAAACTGGTGTTAAACCTTTAGCCCAAAGCCTCTCAACCTCGCTACACAGAGTCCCATAACTTAACCCTTCGTACACCTCCTCCCACTCGACAAAAGCATCTTCAGCGATCTTTGAAGCAAACGATTCAGGTGAGATAAAGTAGTAAGATTCTCCGTGAACTTCGTCCCCCCTGAGCTCTCTTGTGGTTGCACTTACGCTAAAGCCCAAACTGAGGTTAGGATGCGCCATGAGGTGTTTCACCAAGGTCGATTTTCCTGCGCCAGAAGGTGCTGAAAAAATAATGGCCTTGCCATCTCCCTTTGGCAATCTTCCTGCTGGCATTAGAGTACGTTTGGGATTTGTTCTTTAATCTTTTCAAGTTCGTCTTTCATTTGGACTACTACTCTTTGGATGTCAGCGTCATTTGCTTTAGACCCCAAAGTATTGATTTCTCTTCCTATCTCTTGGGCTACGAACCCCAACTTTTTCCCAGCTCCAATTCCATTTGAAAGAATCTCTTCAAAGTGATCGCAGTGTGCTGCAAGTCTACTCCTCTCCTCGCTTACGTCCTGCTTTTCAATGTAAAATAGTACTTCCTGTTCGAACCTAGTTTCGTCTATTTTATTTTTATCTATCGCTTCCTCCAAGTTTGTGCGAATCCTTTCTCTCACCCTTTTGAGTCTTGAGTCTAATAGTGGATCTAAATCAGCTGAGCAATCTCTAATAACCTTTATTCCATTCACGAAATCAGATTCTATTGCTTCGCCCTCTACTCCCCTAAAGTTGTCGAATTTATCCAAGGACTCATTAATCAATTTCTCAATCTCTACCCAAAAGTCATCGTCCAATTCATCCTTGGGACTTTGCATTGCCTCAGGCATACTCATTGCTAATGCAAGTAAGTCGCTGTCATTTGATTCAGGCACGGCCTTCAGTTGCTCAATGTAATTTTCTACAACAGCAGTATTTACCTCGTGCTTTACTTCAGTAGGGTCAAGTTCGTAGAATAGAAAAAAATCGCATTTACCTCTTATTACTCTTGAGCGCAAAAGCTTCCTTAGCTCCATCTCCTTTTCCCTAAACATTGAAGGAATTCTTGTATTAAGGTCGAATTGCTTGCTATTTAGCGAACGTACCTCAATGTTGTACTTGCGGTTACCCACAACGCCCTCGGCTTTTCCGTAGCCAGTCATCGAACGAATCATGGCCCAAAGATACGAGGGTCGTACCTTTGTGCTCCTATGTCGAGCATAAGAGAAATACAAGTCCCAGTTTCTGCTGAAATGAAAGCGTTTTCTGGGCATTTCAGAGAAGTCCTGAAATCAGATGTTGCTCTACTTGACACCATTATGCGCTACATAGTAAAGCGCAAGGGCAAGCAAATGAGACCTCTTTTCGTTTTTCTTGTAGCCCAAATCAACGGTGGCTGCTCCCCCAAAACGAACACAGCCGCATCGCTCATAGAGCTACTTCATACAGCAACACTAGTGCACGACGACGTCGTTGATGAAAGTCCTATAAGGAGAGGTTTCTTTTCAATTCAAGCGCTTTGGAAAAAGAAAGTTGCAGTACTCGTTGGAGATTATCTTCTTTCAAAAGGTCTTTTAGCTGCGGTTGAAAACGACGCTTATGATATGCTCAAAATCACATCAAGGGCCGTAAAAGAAATTAGCGAGGGAGAGCTTCTACAAATTGAGAAATCACGCAAACTCGATATAACAGAGGAAGTTTACTTCGAAATTATAAGGCGTAAAACAGCGTCGTTAATTGCTGCTTGTTGCGCATGTGGTGCTGCATCAGCTGGAGCATCGGAAGAAGAAGTAGAAAGGATGTGGCAATTTGGTGAAAAGGTAGGGCTCGCATTCCAAATCAAGGATGACCTATTAGATCTTGGAGACGGAACTCGAACCGGAAAACCAACTGGAGTAGACATCAAGGAAAAGAAAATAACCCTCCCCTTAATTCACCTACTAAATAACTCTTCAACTCGCGAGAGGAAGCGCCTTTTGAAATTGGTGCGTAAGGCGCCAAAGGATCCAGCAGCAGTTAAAGAAGTTATGAATAGTGTTTTAGAGGGTCCTGGCATGGATTATTCAAGAGGCCAAATGGCACAGTTGCGAAACGACGCCGTTGCAATGCTGGATGGCTACAGTGATAGTGCTTCTAAGCAATCATTGATAGACCTACTAGACTTTACAATTAATAGAAATAAATGAGGCAGTTAGTATTTGTGTTCTTAGTTTGGGCTTTGTGCTCTTGCAGTGAAAATGTTCGAAAAGAAGGTGTAATTGAGACTTGGCCAAACGGGGTGACTAAAGTGGAAATAGTACACCTTGCTGCCGACACATTTTTGGTTAAACACTATCACGAAGATTTTAAACTTCATATGAAAGGGAAGGTGATTCTACATGATGGCCAAGAGGTGAAGCACGGCAATTGGGAATCATATTACCCAAATGGAAGGAAGTGGTCCCTAAATACATTTGTTGAAGGAGTGGAAAATGGCATCTATAAAACCTGGCACCCAAACGGAAATTTGAACATATCTGGCCATTATTCTATGGGATCTTCAACTGGCGTTTGGACTTTCTACAACAGAGAAGGAACTATAGTTAAAACCTTTGATGCCACTCCTGGAAACTAAGTCTTTATCCACAATTTCAGGTAGAGAACGAAGTGCATTCTGAAGGGATTTGGGTTCAGTGTGAGCTTAGATTGCAACATGCTAAAATCATTTGGGTTTAGAATAATTAGAGGGGGAGTTTTTTTTATTTTTGTTTGCGCTTTTTCTATTGTTCAAGCCCAAAGTAGCACTACGCAAGAGGATTACGTAAAGAAGTGGAAGGACGAGGCTGTCAGGCAGATGGAGCTTTACAAGATTCCAGCTAGTATTACCCTAGCCCAAGGCATACTTGAAAGCGGTAACGGTGTAAGCGAGTTGGCAAAAAAGTCAAATAATCACTTTGGCATAAAGTGTCATAAGGATTGGACTGGAGGGCGTACTTATCACGATGATGACGAGAAGGGCGAGTGCTTTAGGGTATATGATGACCCCAGGGATAGTTATGAGGATCACAGCAAATTCCTTTTAAGAAACAGATATGCTAGTCTATTTAAATTGGACCTTGAGGATTACAAGGGTTGGGCAAAGGGACTCAGTAAATGTGGATATGCGACAAACCCCAAATACCCTCAACTTCTAATTACATTAATCGAAAGGCATGAGCTCTACAAGCTGGATACTGGTGATTGGGTAGATGAAGGTGAGGCCGTGGCAGATGCATCAAAAGCTATAAAGTCAAACAAGCTTCATACATCGAGGACTCTACACAGTGTGAGTACTACTGAAAATGGAATTCAATTTGTCTATGCCGATGAAGGGGACAATATTGAAAAGCTGGCCGAACAGTTTGATATGATGAAATGGCAGTTCCGCAAATACAACGAAATTGATAAGGATCACGTTTTCCGCAAAGGAGAGGTTGTGTATCTACAGCCCAAAAAGGCAAGTGGATTTGCAGATTGGCATACCGTACGAAAGGGAGAAACTATTTGGTCTATTTCTCAGAAATACGGAATAAAGATGAAGTCCTTGGCAAAAAAGAATAACATCCCCGTTGATTCACACTTGAGAACTGGAATGAACCTCAGTTTGAGATGGAGACTTACTGAAGATGGCAAACTCCCTGGTTACGCCAAGCTTTTAGGAGCAAAATAGTTCGCTTTTTCAGTACCTTGCGTGTTATTAAAAGTAATCGCTCATGCCCTTTTATCAGCGCTTAGGTAAGATCCCTCCAAAACGCCATACTCAGTTCCGCAAAGTAGACGGCAGTTTGTATCACGAACAGCTATTTGGCACAATAGGCTTTTCTGGAAATGCTTCACTATTGTACCATCATCATAGACCTACAATGGTTAAAGAGGTAGTGGGCACTGTCGATGTTGCACCTAAAATTGCAGTAAAGTGTAACCTTTTATCTAGAAAGCTAGAGGGGTTTAATATTCCTCCTGGAAAGAATTACTTAGACTCTAGAGTGCCTGTCATGTTTAACTCTGATGTTTGCCTAGAACTTGCAAATCCCCCAAAGGTTAAAAGTGAAGATTTCTATAAAAACTCAGACCAAGACGAAGTGGTGTTCGTTCATCACGGGTCAGGTTTGCTTCACACAATGTACGGGCGCATAACATTTAGAAAGGGTGATTACTTGGTAATTCCTCGTGGTACTATTTATCAGTTTGAGTTTGAAAATGATGATAACAGACTTTTGATCATTAACTCAGCATCTCCAGTACAAACGCCTAAGAGATATAGAAATTATTTTGGACAGTTACAGGAACACAGCCCTTATTGCGAGAGGGATATTAGAACACCAGAGGAGCTAGAAATTCATGATGAATTGGGGGAGTTCAAAATTAGAATTAGGAAGGACGGTAAAATCCACGATTACATATATGCAAACCACCCATTTGATGTTGTGGGTTGGGATGGCTTCAACTTTCCATATGCATTTAATATTGACGATTTTGAACCAATTACAGGGAGAATACACCAACCACCTCCGGTACACCAAACATTTGAAGCAGGAGGGTTTGTGATTTGCAGTTTTGTGCCAAGACTGTACGACTATCACCCAGATTCTATCCCTGCTCCATATAATCACAGTAACATTGATTCTGACGAAGTTCTTTACTACGTTGCTGGAAACTTTATGAGTAGAACTGGCGTTGGCCCTGGTCAACTCACCCTCCACCCTGCTGGCATTCCTCACGGTCCACACCCGGGAACTTACGAAGCTAGTATTGGCAAAAAAGAAACTATTGAACTTGCAGTAATGGTTGACACATTTAAACCATTACACCTAACCCAACAAGCGTTGGACATAGAACTAGCCGATTACCACAAATCATGGCTTGATTAATTGAAATAAATGGAATTAGAAAAGATTGTACCTGAAGCTAATGATTTTCTGCCTTTGCTTGGAACAGACCACGTAGAATTAATTGTAGGAAATGCCAAACAAGCTGCATACTACTACATGAGTGCTTGGGGATTCCAGCCTCTCGCTTATAAGGGTCTTGAAACTGGAAGTAAGGATAGCGTTTCATACGCTGTTAGACAAGATAAAATCACATTAATTCTTACCTCTCCACTTGAACCAGGAGGTGATCTAAACAGACATATAAACGAGCACGGTGATGGAGTGAAAAATGTTGCCCTTTGGGTAGACGACGCTACCAAGAGTTGGAAGGAAACTACTTCAAGAGGTGCTAAGAGTGCATTCACGCCCAAAACCCTTGAAGATGAAAACGGAAAAGTAGTCATTAGTGGAATTCACACTTATGGTGAAACTATACACATCTTCGTTGAGAGAAAAGATTACAACGGGATTTTCATGCCTGGTTACACTGCTTGGAATCCCAATTATAAGCCATCTCCCGTAGGTCTTAAGTACATAGATCATATGGTTGGAAATGTAGGATGGGGCGAGATGAATACTTGGTGCAAATTCTATGCTGAAGTAATGGGTTTTGCACAAATCATTTCATTTGACGACAAGGATATCAGTACAGAATACACAGCTCTTATGTCTAAGGTTATGAGCAATGGAAACGGAAGAATTAAGTTTCCTATTAACGAGCCTGCTGAGGGAAGAAAGAAAAGCCAAATCGAAGAGTACATTGACTACTATAAAGGAGCAGGAGTTCAACACATTGCAGTTGCTACAGACAACATCATCGACACAGTGACTCAGCTTAAAGCTCGTGGAGTAGATTTCCTATATGTTCCTGACAACTACTACGACGACGTACTAGATAGAGTCGGAGAAATAGACGAGGATCTAGAGCCACTAAGAGAGTTAGGTATATTGATCGATAGAGATGATGAGGGGTACCTGCTACAGCTATTCACAAAGCCAGTGCTTGACAGACCAACAATGTTCTTTGAAATCATTCAGAGAAAAGGAGCCCAAAGCTTTGGAAAAGGGAACTTCAAAGCTCTCTTCGAAGCAATAGAAAGAGAACAAAAAAATAGAGGAACTCTCTAATGAGCACAGACCCAGTACTCAAAGTCACTAACCTTAGTATAGCCTTTGATAAAAGGGTAGTAAACGATTTGAGCTTTGAAGTATTACCTGGAAAAACAACTGCCATAGTTGGCGAATCTGGTTCTGGAAAAACTGTGAGTTCAATGGCCATAATGGGGCTATTGCCACAAAGTGCAAAAATAGAATCTGGAAGCTACACTGATCTTAAGCTTGGGGTAGATATTTCTATGATCTTTCAAGATCCAATGTCCTCTTTGAATCCATCAATGAGAATTGGGGAACAAGTTGCTGAGCCATTACTTGTTCACGAAAACCTTGATTTTGAATCTGCGAAATCTAAAGTTTTGGATCTATTTAAAGAAGTGGAACTGCCCTCGCCAGAAAGTTCCTTCAAAAAATATCCTCATGAGTTAAGTGGAGGCCAAAAGCAAAGAGTAATGATTGCAATGGCTCTCGCGTGTAATCCCAAGGTCATCATTGCCGACGAGCCTACTACGGCTCTAGACCTAACCGTCCAAAAGACTATTTTAGAATTGCTTTCCAAGCTTCAAAAGCAAAGAAATTTAGGCATTCTTTTTATCTCACATGATCTAGAAGTTGTTCAGGATATGTCTGATTATGTCCTTGTTATGAAAACTGGATATACTGTAGAACAAGGGCTTTGTAAAAACGTCTTTGACAATCCAAGCCACCCTTATACAGAAGAATTAATTGCATCACGACCCCGTAGAAATACAAGTTTAAAACCAAGCTCTAATGTCTTAATTGAAGCAAAGCAGGTATACCTCAATTACGATGTAAAGAAGGATATATTAGGCCGAGTAGTAGAGACTTTTAGCGCAGTTAAAAATGTTAGCCTTACAATTCATGAGGGAGAGCGTGTGGGGCTTGTTGGAGAAAGTGGCTCAGGCAAAACATCTCTAGGTAGGTTGATTTTAGGAATGGAAAAATGCAGTAGTGGAAGTATTGTTTGGGCTGGGGAAGAATTAAATCCTCTAAACAAAAGTCAACTCTCAGCTTTCAAAAAAATTGCACAACCCGTTTTCCAAGACCCTTTTAGTGCACTAAACCCCAGAATGAGCATTGGCGAAGCATTACAAGAAGCCATCGACCTAGGAGGAGGAGATTTAACAGTAGAAAAATTGTTAGAAGAGGTGGGGTTAAACGCTAGTGATGCAACTAAATATCCAAGCGGATTTAGTGGAGGTCAAAGACAGAGAATTGTCCTCGCTAGAGCACTTGCTATGGAACCCAGATTCCTAGTTCTTGATGAAAGTGTGGCCGCATTGGATTTAAGAATACAGGCGGATATATTGGCCCTAATATCAAAAATTCAAAAGCAAAGATCGCTCGCCTTTTTATTTATTTCTCATGACCTAAGTGTGATAAAAGCCATCTGCGATAGAATCGCAATAATGAAGGATGGTGAAATTATTGAAGAAGGGACTACCGAGAGAATCTTCAAAAACCCTGAAAATTCCTATACAAAAGAGCTTCTTAATAGTCGACCCGGTGCTTAATTTTAGCACATGAGTGAGAACTACATTTTAAGCAATGTTGAAGGGGGTATTTTAACGCTTACTATCAACAGGCCAAACCAACTAAATGCACTTAATAGCGAAGTAATTGCTAATCTTTCCAAAGAGATTGAAGAAGCCCAGTCTAACAACCAGGTTAAAGTAATTATCATTACTGGATCTGGTGAAAAGGCATTCGTAGCTGGGGCAGACATCAAAGAATTCGCAGATTTCTCTCCACAACAAGGAAAAGATTTGGCCGCTCTAGGTCAAGCTACATTGTTTGACAGAGTTGAAAGATCTTCAAAGCCAGTTATCGCAGCTGTTAACGGATTTGCACTTGGTGGCGGCCTAGAACTAGCTATAGCAGCGCACGTTAGAGTAGCTTCTACAAATGCAAAACTTGGTTTACCAGAAGTGGGGCTTGGAGTAATCCCGGGATACGGTGGAACACAAAGGTTAGCCCAATTGGTTGGGAAGGGAAAGGCAATGGAATTAGTGCTAACGGCAGGAATGATTAGTGCAGATGAAGCAGCTACTCTAGGTTTAGTGAACTATTCTGTAGACCCAGAAGAACTAATGAATACGTGTCTTCGAATTGCAAAGAAGATGATGCGAAATGCACCGACTGCTCTGAGCGCTGCTATCAAATCTGTTATAGCTGGTTACACTGATTCAGTAGATGGGTATTCGGTGGAGATTGAGCAGTTTGGCCTATGTTTTGGGACGGAAGATTTTAAAGAGGGTACAACGGCATTTCTTGAAAAGAGGAAGGCAGAATTTCCAGGGAAATGAGCGTAGAAGTTCTAGAAGTTGCAGTGGTAAACAGCAGTGACCACGACCTCCCTCAATACAGCACAGAACAAAGTGCAGGGTTAGATTTAAGAGCATCGCTAAGCGAATCTATCACTCTTCAACCAGGCGAGCACAGACTCATATCTACTGGTTTAAAAATTGCTTTGCCAGAAGGAACTGAAGCCCAAGTTAGACCTAGGTCAGGACTCGCATACAAACACGGAATTACAGTGCTCAACTCTCCTGGCACAATAGATGCCGACTATAGAGGCGACGTTGGAGTCATCTTAATTAACCACGGCAAGGAGCCTTTCGTAGTAGAAAACGGAGAGAGAATTGCACAATTAGTTATAGCGAGATACGTTCAGCTACAATGGAAACCTACAGAAGATTTATCGGCAACTCATAGAGGTGCTGGTGGCTTCGGAAGCACAGGAATAAAATGAATATTATCATCCCCATGGCAGGTAGAGGCAGTCGCCTTAGACCTCACAGTTTAACAACGCCCAAACCCTTGTTGCCAGTTGCTGGAAAACCCATTGTTGAGCGTTTGGTTGAAGATATCGTACGAATGCTTCCTGAGTCAGTAGACAAAATCGCCTTTGTCACTGGAAGGTTTGGCGAGGAAAGTGAAAATGCACTTTTAGAAGTTGCAAAAAGACTTGGGGCAGACGGCAGAATATATTATCAAGACGAACCCCTAGGGACAGCTCATGCTATTCTTTGTGGTGAAGAACTTCTTGAAGGACCAGTAGTTGTTGCATTTGCTGATACCTTGTTCAGAGCAGACTTCACAATTAGCGCAGAAGCAGACGGCGTGCTTTTTACTCAGAAAATTGAAGATCCTAGAGCGTTTGGGGTTGTCGTTACAGACGAAGGTGGTAATATCACAGATTACGTAGAAAAGCCCCAAGAGTTTGTAAGCGATCAAGCAATGATTGGCATCTACTCTTTCAAAGATGGGGCGCGTCTCAAAAAAGAGCTACAATATCTAATTGACAATAATGTGCTTTTAGCTGGTGAATACCAATTGCCAGATGCTTTGCGCAATATGACTAAGAATGGGCTCAAATTCATTACTGGTGAGGTTAGTGAGTGGATGGATTGCGGTAATAAAAAGGTTACTGTTGAGACAAATCGAAGGGTCTTAAATATTCTAGAAGAAGAAGGTCGCCTACACGAAGGTGATGGTGTCGACCCAAGCGCAAATATTATTGACTCTACCATTGTGCCACCTTGTTACATTGGCCCAGGAGTTACTGTTGTGCGATCTGTTGTGGGACCTCACGTAAGCCTTGGAGCAAA
>JAYZNI010000014.1:0-36203 GCA_036152255.1 Bacteroidota bacterium
AGGTGAGGCTTTGAACGTTTTATCATCTCATGGATGGTCACCTGAGTTGAGTTGGACAACCGATGATAATAGATTTGGGACTGTGACTCACATGATTATTTCTAAGGATGTTGACAAGCTTATGCCTGCTTTCCCATGGAAGGATAAACAGTTACCACCAAAAGAATCTGGAAAATCTGGAAATTCATCAGGAAAGAGAAAGCCAAAATAAGACAACCTGTAAAAATATTTGGAGCTGCAGGTCCTGTTTTCATCAGGACTTTGCGGTTTTTTGTTCTCCATAGCTAGGACTGAGATACCTTTGTACCAATGGCAGAAAAGAAGAAAGCGGCGCTAATAATTCTAGATGGATGGGGTTATGGAGCCAAGGATAAATCTGATGCGATATTCAACGCGCAAACACCTTGTATGGATAATCTCCACGCAACTACACCTCATGCTACTCTAAGGACTGATGGAAATCATGTTGGTCTCCCTGAAGGTCAAATGGGAAATAGCGAGGTAGGTCATATGAATATCGGTGCAGGCCGAATTGTATACCAGGACCTTTTAAGAATCAACAATGCAATAGCCGATGGATCCTTTCATCAGGAAAAAGAGATGTTGGAAGCATTGGAAAAGGCAAAAGGAGGGCGTTTGCATTTAATGGGATTAGTTTCTGAGGGTGGAGTTCACTCTCAGCAGCAACACCTTCACGAATTAATTTCTGCAGCTAACAATGCTGGGCTTCAAAATGTATTTATCCATGCATTTACGGATGGAAGGGATACTTTGCCAATGTTGGCCTCTGCGTTCGTGAAGAACCTTGACTCCCACCTTGAGGGAACAAATGCCCAAATAGCAACGGTCCATGGCCGTTACTTCGCGATGGACAGAGATATGAGGATGGAGCGCATAGCTAAATCTTGGAATTTGCTTTGCAAAACACGCGATCAACACCAGTCAGAAGAGTTTGAAAGCGCTGTTTCAGGTATAGAAGCTTCATATGCCAACGGTACGGGAGATGAATTCATAGAACCTTTTAGGGTGAGAGGAGTTGATGGTGAAATTAGAAATGGTGATGTGGTAATTTGTTTCAACTTTAGAACTGATAGATGTAGACAGATAACTTCAGCTTTAACACAAACCGATTTCCCAGATCACAACATGCACGCCTTTGATTTGCATTATGTGACAATGACTAATTACAACGAAGACTTTAAAGGTATAAAGGTCATTTATGATAAGCCTAATATTAGCAATACTTTAGGGGAGGTTATTTCTAATGCTGGAAGGTCTCAATTGAGGATAGCCGAAACTGAGAAGTACCCACACGTTACTTTCTTTTTTAACGGTGGCCGCGAGGTGCCTTTTGAAGGTGAGAACAGATTGATGGCACACAGCCCCAAAGTTGCTACTTACGATCTACAGCCAGAAATGTCGGCTGAAAAATTAGTCGAACTAGTAATTCCAGAAATGGCTTCAGATAGCGCTGATTTCATTTGCTTGAACTTTGCAAATCCAGATATGGTAGGACACACTGGGGTGTATGATGCAATTGTAAAAGCAGTTGAGATAACAGATAGATGCTTATCTAAAGTATTGGAAGAAGGATTGAAAAACAGTTATGATTTTGTAGTAATTGCTGACCATGGGAATGCTGATATGGCAATGAATCCAGACGGATCACCCCATACAGCACATACTACAAATCCAGTTCCTGTATTAATAGTTTCGGATAGAGACGTGCAAGTTCAAGACGGAATACTCGCAGACATAGCGCCAACTATTTTAGATCTGATGGGAATTGCTCAACCAGATGAAATGTCTGGTAGGAGTCTTATTTTTTCCTGAGGATACTGACGTTACCCATAAATTCAACTACTCCAGGTTCTGGCTTTGTTACGTTTACGAAGTAGTGTAGGTCTGAATCGTACAATTCTTCTAATTCAGGATCCTGGTCATAGTCGTAGTTAATCCTTAGTAAGTAGTAATAAACTCCATCAGATAATTCCAGATTATTTCTTTTACCATCCCAAGTTCCATTCCAATTGATATCTTCAAAAACTAGTTGTCCCCATCTGTCGTAAACATAAAATTGAGCTGGCTTATGACCTTCAATACCTACAATCTTAAAGTTTTGATTTATCCCATCATTGTCTGGAGAAAAAACATTGTAGAATTCTAATGCACAATAATCAACTGTTATTTCAGAAAATGTGATATTTCCACACCCGTCAACAAGTTGAAGTTCCAAAGTTCCTACTCCGCTTTCGCCTGTCAAGAAATCGCCAAAGTACAATCCTGTGTTTGGATCTTGGTTTCCTAAAACATGGATAATGGAATCATTGCCAATTATGTCTATCCAAATTTCGTTTCCATCTTCATCCAATCCTTGGTAAGCAAGAATTTCAGAGAATATATTGGCTGAATCACCAACATTATTATAGGCGTAAGTACCCCCTTCTACAGGGATTTGTCCACTCGTTCCATAACATAATTCCAATTCTCCACCTACATATGGCTCTAAAGCTTGCCAAGGAATGGTGGCTTGAGCAATTGATCCACATACATCAATTACTTCAACGGTAGCTTCACCTGAAACTCCTCCAGTGTCATAATAGAAGCTAGGTTCTATGTCATCTGGATCTGTATCCCATTGGTAGGAATAAGGCCCATATCCGGAAAGTGGTTCGACGCTAAGAGTAATGCCATCATTTTCGTCTAAACAACCGACGGGATCGGTTAAGAGCGTGACGGGATTGGGGTCGAAAATTACGATTGTGGCACTAGCGACAATTGTATCTCCACAGCCGTTGGCATATTCGTATTGTAGTGTTACTTGCTCAGGCCCTTCTATTGAGTTGTCGTTAATCACCCCGAGTGAAATATTTGCAGAGCTTTGGCCCGGCTGCATAATTACCATTTCAATATCTGCATTATAATCACTGCCTGGAAATGCAGTTGAAGAAGGGTCGATGTATAGGAAGATCGTATCTAATTCAGAGTCATCTGGACGAATAACTGTGAATGTTGCATCATTACATCCTTCAACTACAGTTGTGTCCCCAAGGAAAACCTCAGCACCTTCAATAGACGCGTCAGCGATAAGGTCAATTGCATTTGAAGAGAACGAACCGTCTTCTAAGATTACAAAAGATTCTAATGCATTATCAGAACCGTCGGCAATTGCTAGTTTGATGTGGTAGATTTCTCCACATTGAACTTGAGCTTCTGCGGTAAAAGTTTGGGTATATCCATCGATGCAAATTCCTTCATTGTTGAAGTTGTCGATATAGTACATTGGATTTGTTACATCGTTTACTGAGCTAATTGTTATTGGAAGCAGAGGGTCTGAATCTGGAACCTGTGCAATGTTTATTGCTCCATCAGGAAAACCTGCTGGAGAGGCATAAGGCCCAGTGATGCCTGGTCCAGAAAGGAAGAAAGCAAAGATGTCATTGTATGTAGAGTTTACCCACTCTAAATACTCATCTGAGCCAAATACGTAATTGAATGAAATACTATCACCAGCTGCTTCGAAGTCAAATTCTAAAATGCAAAGGTCATTTACTGATGAAACAGTAAAGGCTTGGCCAATTAGAGGAGGAACAGAGTTTGCAACGTCTAAAAGGTCTTGGTCAATACCACCTCCAAGACATCCTGTACAAGCGTTAGCCCCACATGCTGGGTCAGTTAGATTTAGTGCATTATCTGTACTTAATACAACACCTGCATCAACAGAGAACACACCTCCAGCACCTGACATGTAGCCAATTTGTTCTTCAGAACCAGTAAAAGTGATATTTGAAACGTTAATACCGTCTCCGATAAGGACATCTGTTACATATTCTTCAATAGTGTAGCTTTGGTCAGTAGTCTGGGCTTGAGAGGCAAAAGAAAACGCAAAAGCGAAGGCTATGGCAGAAAAAAATCTCATGTGATTGTGTTTCAATTAACTCAAACTTACAACTTCTTTAACAGACAAAGGGTTGCACGGTCTAAATTTGCTCACATGAGTGCGCCAATAATTAGAGCAAAAAATCTTTGTAAAATTTACCAAGTAGGAATAACAGAGGTGAGGGCGCTAGATGGCTTGGACATCGAGATAGAAAAGGGAGCATATATAGCTTTAATGGGGTCTTCAGGGTCTGGGAAGTCAACTTTGATGAATGTTTTGGGCTGCTTAGATACACCTACTTCTGGGACTTATATTCTTAATGGAAACGATGTAAGTTCCCTTAGCGACGATGATCTTGCAGAAATTAGAAACAAGGAAATAGGTTTTGTTTTCCAAACTTTCAACTTACTTCCTAGATATACAGCTCTTGAAAACGTTGCCCTGCCTATGATTTACGCTGGAGTTTCTAAAGTAGACAGGCTTGCAAGGGCAGAGAAAGTGCTTAAAAAAGTTGGCCTTGGAGATAGGATGGACCATAGGCCAAATGAACTCAGCGGTGGACAACGCCAAAGAGTCGCAGTTGCGAGAGCTCTTGTTATGAACCCGTCAATAATTTTAGCCGACGAGCCAACAGGTAATTTGGATTCAGTTACTTCAGATGGAATAATGGAACTATTCTCTGAAATCAACCATGATGGAAACACGGTAATTGTTGTGACGCACGAGGAGGAGATTGCTGCACATGCTGAAAAAACTATAAGACTTAAAGACGGAAAGCTAGCATAGCTATTTATTTTTGCCCCAAATGGAAAGAGTACGAATTATCGAGGTGCTTAAAACAGTGCCATCACAGCAGAAGATTACAATTTGTGGTTGGGTTAGGACTTTCAGAAACGATAGATTCCTAGCTGTAAATGATGGGTCGACTATCACTAATCTTCAGCTAGTAATTCAAAAGGAGGATCACTCTGAAGATCTCCTCAAGCAATTGAACACTGGTGCTGCAATTTGCGCAAAGGGTGTGCTTGTTGAGAGCCAAGGCGTAGGCCAAACCTTAGAGCTTCAGGTTAATTCACTGGAACTTCTAGGTGGTGCTGACCCAGACGAATTTCCGATTCAAATGAAGCGTCACAGTTTAGAATTCTTGAGAGACAAGGCTCACTTGCGCTTTAGAACAAACACTTTTAGCGCGGTTTTCAGACTTCGTCATCTTCTTCAGTTTGCAATTCACAAATTCTTCCACGAAGAAGGATTTTACCAGTTGCATACTCCCATTATAACTGGGTCTGACGCTGAAGGTGCGGGGGAAATGTTCAAGGTGACAACTTTAGATTTAGACAACTTGCCCATGGATGAAAACGGAGAAACTGACTATGGCCAAGATTTTTTTGGCAAACCTTCTAATCTAACTGTAAGTGGTCAGCTTGAAGCTGAGCTTGGAGCCATGGCACTGGGTCAGGTTTATACTTTTGGGCCGACTTTCAGAGCTGAAAACTCGAATACTTCTCGTCACCTAGCTGAATTTTGGATGATTGAACCAGAAATTGCTTTTGCAGATCTGAAAGACGATATGGCACTTGCAGAAAGGTGTTTGAAGTATGTTTTGGGTTATGTTCTAGAAAACGGCGATGAGGATTTGGCTTTTTTAGAAAACAGGCAAATTCAAGTGGAGAAGCAACTTCCTGAGAAGGATAGGAGCGAAAAGCCACTTAGGGAGAAACTATGGCATGTGGTTGATTCGGAATTCGTTCACATGACTTACACAGAGGTTATTGATACTCTTATGAGATCAAAACCATACAAGAAAAAGAAATTTAAATTCCCTGTTGAGTGGGGAGTTGATTTGCAGAGTGAGCACGAGCGTTGGCTGGTTGAAAAGCACGTTGGTGGGCCAGTTATTGTGACAGACTACCCTGCAGAAATTAAGGCTTTCTACATGAGGGCAAATGACGACGGAAAGACCGTGGCCGCTATGGATGTTCTCGTTCCAGGTATTGGAGAGTTGATAGGTGGTTCACAACGTGAGGAGAGGTTAGATATACTAAAGAAAAAATGTGCTGATTTCAATATTCCCGAGGATCACGTTTGGTGGTACCTTGAGACAAGGAAGTTTGGGTCGGCTAAGCATTCTGGTTTTGGTATGGGCTTTGAAAGGCTTGTTATGTATGTAACGGGAATGAATAATATCAGAGATGTAATTCCGTTCCCAAGAACACCACTCTCTGCAGAGTTCTAACTTTAAAAAATGCTCAAACAGTCACTAAAGCAAAAACAACTTCAAAGGCTTTCGCCACAGCAGATTCAGCTGATGAAGCTTTTGCAGGTGCCAACTGTTGAACTTGAGGCTAGAATTAAAGAAGAGTTAGAAGTAAATCCAGCATTAGAAGAAGGTTCAGAACAAGAAAATCAAGACGATCTTGCTGAACAAGTAGTTGATAGGGATGAGAGTCTTGAGGAATTTAATTTTGAGGAATACTTAGATGACGATACTCCAGATTACAAGACTAGCATAAGGAACCACGGAGCTGATGTTGAGGAAAAGGACATTCCCCTTGGCGCTGGTTCGACTTTTAGAGAGCAGCTGATAAGCCAGCTTGGCCTTCAGAAGTTGACGGACTATGACAGAATGCTTGGTGAGCATTTGATAGGCCAAATCGACGAAGCAGGATACCTGAGAAGGGATTTGGAAAGCATTGTGAATGATTTGGCCTTCACACAGAATTTAATGGTGGAGAGAGAGGAGCTGGAGAAGGTTCTAAATGTCATCCAAACTCTAGATCCTGCAGGAGTGGGTGCAACAAGTTTACAAGAATGTCTCTTGATTCAAATTCGACGTAAGGAAGAGCAAATTACCGATGAGGTTCGACTTGCCTCGATGATTCTCGCTTCAAAGATTCTAGAAAATCATTATGACGCGTTTATGAAAAAGCATTATTCTCACATACTTGAGAAATTCGAAATTGATGAGGATGAGCTAAAGCTTGCACTTGACGAGATAACCAAACTAAATCCAAAACCTGGCAATTCAGGGAGCGATTCAAGCAGGCCAGTACACCACGTAGTTCCAGATTTCATTCTTCGCTTAAGAGATGAAGAGTTGGTTGTCACTTTAAACCAACGTAATGCGCCAGACCTTAGGATAAGCCCAGCATACAAGGAGATGATGGAAACTTATTCAAGCGGAGCCCAAACCTCCAAAGAACAAAAGGAAGCTTTGAGCTTTGTAAAGCAAAAAGTAGACGCGGCAAAATGGTTTGTAGATGCAATAAGACAAAGGCAGATGACTCTTATGAAAACCATTAATGCAATTGTAGAGCATCAAGAAGTGTATTTCACTTCTGGCGATGAGACTGATATTAAACCAATGATCTTAAAAGACATTGCCGAAATGATTGATATGGATATAAGTACCGTTTCTAGGGTGGCAAATTCTAAGTACGTTCAAACACCATATGGAACATTTCTGTTGAAAACGTTTTTCTCAGAAAGCTTAAGTACAGATAGTGGAGAGGATGTAAGTTCTCGTGAGGTCAAGAGGATCTTGCAAGACGCAATAAACGAAGAGGATAAAAAGAAGCCTTTAACTGATGAGAAGCTTGGTAAAATTCTCAATGAAAAGGGTTATCATATTGCTAGGAGGACTGTTGCTAAATACAGAGAGCAGTTGGGAATTTCAGTTGCACGATTAAGGAAAGAGTTATAATGGTAGTGCTTGTAACAGGAGGGGCGGGATATGTAGGATCGCACACATGTGTAGCACTGGCTGAAGCAGGACACGAGGTTATTATTGTAGATAATCTATGTAATTCTGAAAGATTAATGGTTGAGGGAGTTGCAAAATTGATAGGGAAGTCAATTGGGTTTTACGAGGTAGATATTTGTGATGAAAAAGCTCTAGATGCTGTTTTTGTAGAACAAGAAGCAAGTGGTAGTGCGATAGAGTCAATTATTCATTTTGCAGCTCTAAAGTCTGTTAGAGAAAGTATACAAAAGCCTGATTTATACCACTCAAATAACGTAGGAGGAACAGAGACCCTACTTAAGGTTATGCAAAATCATGGTGTAGAAAACTTGGTATTCTCTTCAAGTTGCACTGTTTACGGTCAGCCAGAAGTTATACCAGTAGATGAGCAAGCTCCATTCCTTCCTGCTGAATCTCCCTATGGTCAAACCAAGCAAGATTGCGAGCATTTGATTTCTGAAGCAGGCATAAATTCAGCTATTCTTAGATACTTCAATCCAATTGGTGCACATTCTTCGGGTACGATAGGAGAATTGCCTATTGGAATTCCAAATAATTTGATTCCTTACCTATGCCAAACCGTAGCTGGACTTAGAAATGAGTTAACTGTGTTTGGCGACGATTACCCAACTGATGATGGATCGTGTATCAGGGATTATCTCCACGTTTGTGATTTAGCCGACGCTCATGTTGCAGCGCTTGAGAAAATGCCCAAAGGTTTAAGAGCATTCAACGTAGGAACTGGTAGTGGCACTTCAGTGTTGGAAATAATTAGTGAATTTGAAAAAGTGACTGGAGAGATCGTACCTCATAAAATTGGTGAAAGAAGGAAGGGAGACATAGTTGCGATTTGGGCGAATCCTTCAAGAGCATTAGAAGAATTAGGGTGGAGTGCCAAACGAGGGGTAGGGGAATCCCTAGCTGATGCTTGGCGATGGCAGCAGAGCCTAATTTAAGTGAATTTCAGCGGCATTGCCCAAATGCTCTTCTGGTCTGTTGTTAGAACACACAACAACTGTTGTTTTACCAACTAGCTTTTGTAGCTCTTCTCCGTACCACTGAATTCCTGAAGAGTCCAAATTGCTACACGGTTCGTCTAGTACTACAAGGTCAGCTTTCGTGCCAATGGCAAGAATGAGCCTTAGGCGTTGTTTTTGGCCTGAACTTAGAGCTTTTATTTGTGCTTCAGAGTGAGATTTAAGGCCTGAGTTATTGAGAAGGTCAATAAAGGAGTTTGGGCTCCAACCCTCTCTGAAATTACTGTGAAAATCAATTACCTCGCTAATTTTCATTTCCTCTGGAACCTCCATAAATGGAGAAGACCATGCTATGCGTTGAGGTATGTCATCGATTTCAATTTGCTCTCCACCACAAGCCCAAACTATCTCGCCATCAGTTGCGTCAGTAGCCCCCACCAGTAGCTTTCCAAAGGTGCTTTTGCCAGATCCGTTGTTGCCTTTAATTACTACGTGTGACCCTTCTGGAATTTCTCCTTGAAGATTTCTAAAGACCCACTTTAGGCCAAATCTCTTACCTAGATTATTCCAATTTACACTCAGCATTAGAACGGACCTCTAATAATTCCTTTGTCAGATTCTCTAATGAAATCTAGAACTAAATCCTTCTCTTCACATTTTGGGAATTCTACATCTGCGACCTTTAGGGCTAGAGACATATTTGCATTTTGAACGTATAGTGTTCTATATATGTCTTCTATTCTTTGGATTCTATCTTGAAGGAATCCTCTTCTGCGAAGTCCAATAGAATTTACTCCAATAAATGAAAGTGGCTCTCTAGCAGCTTTGACATATGGTGGTACATTTTTTCGAACTAGAGATCCTCCAGCGACAAATGCGTGTGCTCCAATTCTCACAAATTGCTGCACGCCGACCATCCCCTCTATAATAGCCCAATCTTCAACTGTACAGTGTCCCGCAACGTTTACAGCATTAGCGAGGATTACGTGGTTTCCGACATGAACATCGTGTGCTAAGTGAACATAAGCCATAATAAGGCAATCATCCCCAACAACAGTGTTATGTCTATCTACTGTTGCTCTGTGAATAGTTACGCATTCTCTAATTACAGTTCTATTACCGATTACAACATTGGTGGGTTCGTTAGAGAACTTAAGATCCTGCGGTTCAGCACCTATAACTGCACCAGGGAAGATTTTACAATCTGCTCCTATGGTAGTCCTATCCATAATGTTGGCATTTGGTCCCACCCAAGTACGATCACCAATTTTTACGTTGGGGCCTATATATGCAAATGGTTCGATTACTACTCCGTCGCCTACTTGGGCGTCTTCGTGTACAAAAGCTTGAGGACTAATTTTTACAGACATATTATTCTGGTGCTCTGTCTTTTACGATTTGGGCTAAAAGTACAGCTTGAGAAACTAATTTTCCTCTTACGTATCCTTTTCCATTCATGTGAACTAAACCTCTTCTAATTGGAGAAGCAAGTTCTAGGTGGAATACTATAGTATCTCCTGGCAATACCTTTTGCTTGAATCTTACATCATCAATTTTCATGAAGTATGTAGACCAATACTCAGGGTCATCTACTGTAGATAGTGCAAAAACGCCTCCTACCTGAGCCATGGCTTCAACTTGAAGGACTCCAGGCATCACAGGGTTAGCAGGGAAGTGACCTTGAAAATAAGGCTCGTTCATAGTTACGTTTTTAATTCCTGTTATACTGTTTTCGTTCATATCAAGAATGGAGTCGACTAAGAGGAAGGGATATCTATGCGGTAATATGTTAGAAATTGCATTGATATCCAGAATTGGTTCTCTATCAGTCCTAAGATCTGGAAGATCTTCAGTTTTTTTGATTGTGTCTGACATGAGTTTTGCGAATTCGACGTTAGAATAATGACCTGGTCTAGCCGCTAAAATATGACCAATAAGATATCTACCTGTCAAAGCAATATCACCCAGGATGTCTAATAATTTATGGCGGGCTGGTTCATTGTTAAACCTAAGTTCCGAGGTGCTTACAACACCTGTTTTGTTTGGCAAGATGTTAATATTACCTCTACCAATGTTTTTTCCTATTTCTGCTAGCTCTTCTATTGAATAAGGTCTATCTGCTAGAACAACAGCGTTGTCTACTTCGCCGCCTTTAATAAGTCCCTTCTCAGCTAGATGAGCAACTTCCTTCATGAATACGAATGTTCTACAAGAAGCTAATTCCTTCTCAAAGTTTTCAAGCCCGTCAATGCTAGCGTGTTGCGTTCCTAAAACTGGGCTTTTGTAATCGACCATTACTGTCACCTTGAACTCGTTTTTCTTGTTTGGGACGATGATCATTTCTATTTCCTTCTCCTTATCTACGAAACTTATATTCTTTCTGAATTTGTAGACCTTCCTCCTTGCAGTTAATTCTTTTGAACCAACTCGTTTTATCTCAGTGATAAATTCCAATGCTGAACCGTCCATTATTGGAATCTCTGGTGCGTCTAATGATATTAGCGCATTATCTATTCCCATAGCGTATAGAGCGGCTAGGATGTGCTCAGTTGTATGTACTTCGACACCGTCTTTGCTCAGCGAAGTACTCCTTAATGTGCTACTCACATTGTTTGTTGTGGCATCAATAATTGGCTCCCCATCTAAGTCTCTTCTTTGAAACTTATATCCGTGATTGTCCTCAGCTGGAAATACTTTCATTGTGCATTTGCAGCCTGTATGTAATCCAACACCTGAAAATTCAATTTCACTGTTTAATGTGTGTTGAATTAAAGAGTCGATCATTATTTGTTTAAGTCTTTGTTGTTGTAAAAGTCCTTCACTATGCTTCTCAATCCAATCTGGAATTTTTGATAAGCTCTCATAGGCATGGCTGGTATGCCTTGTAATATTGTATCTGGGGTAGTTACGTTTTTAGAAACACCAGTCTTGGCGCCAAATTTTGATCCGTCTGCAATTTTCAGGTGGCCGGCAAATCCAACTTGACCTCCTACGAGGCAGTTCTTTCCTAGAATTGTGGACCCTGCTATTCCGCTTTGAGCCGCAATCACTGTATACTCTCCGATTTCTACATTATGAGCAATCTGAATAAGGTTATCCAGCTTGCACCCCTTCTTTATCAAGGTAGATCCTAAGGTCGCCCTATCAATAGTACATCCAGCACCGATATCGCAATTGTCTTCAATTACAACATTTCCAATTTGAGGAATCTTTGAATACGACCCATCGTCTTTTGGTGTAAACCCAAACCCCTCAGACCCTATGACTGTATTTGATTGAACAGTACAATCATTTCCTAAGCTACATTTGTCTAAGATTTTGACTCCTGAAAAAAGCAAGCATCTTTCACCAAGTATTGCATTCTTTCCAATGTATACTCCTGCTCGAAGTTCTGAATGAGCTCCAATTTCAGCACCATCTTCAATAATTACTCCTTTACCAATGTGGCATCCTTCACCAACCTTAGCTCCTTCATGAATAATTGCAGTAGCATCTACTCCAGGTTGTCTTTTGTTGATTTGCTCATAAGCCTGAAGAAGGATAGCGAAAGACGAATATGGATCTTCAACTTTTATTAAGGTCAGACTTTCAGGCAAATCAGATGAGGGCTCGAAATCATTTGCCACAACTGCAATGGATGCTCTGCAGTCGTAAATGTACTTTTCGTATTTGGGATTGGATAAAAATGTCAACTCTCCCTCCCTCGCGCTTTCAATTTTGCCCAAACAGCAAACTACAGCATCAGGATTTCCTGAAACCGATCCGCCGAGCATTTGGGCTAATTCTGAGGCCGTTTTTTCCATATGGGCAAAGATATTCAGATAAGTTAGGTTATTGGTTCTTTTTACGGAAATCCTCCCACAACTTTATGAATTCAGATTCATTCCAAATAAAACCAATATCTGGTCCATTTTCACCTAAAATTACATCAATAACTTTTCCATTTTCATTTTTCTTATCAGATTGCATCACTTCCCAGATTTGGCCTGCATTAGGAAGCTGAACCCCCTCCTTTACTCCGCTAAGAATCTTGCTGACATATTCCAATTTCCATTTAGAAACTTCTAATACAAATCCCAAACCCCAAGCAACAGCCTCTCCATGCCTTAACTCTCCTTGTTCAGCAAGTGTCTCAAGTGCGTGTGCCAAAGTGTGCCCCAAATTTAGCTGGGATCTTTCGCCAATTTCTAGAGGATCAGCGTCAACAATACTTTGCTTGAACTTGGCAGATTCGGTTATTAATTCCTCAAGTTCCACCGAGTTGTTGAAGTCGAGATTTGCGACTCTATCTAAGTAGCTATCATCACCTTTCAAAAGTGCATGCTTAACCATTTCAGCCCAACCGGATCTTAGCTCCCTTTCAGGCAAAGAATCAAGCCAAGCGGAATTTAGCACTATAGCCCTGGGGGTATAAAAAGTGCCTATTTGGTTTTTCAAATAACCATGTGAAGAGTCTAGATTCACTCCTGTCTTACCCCCAATTGACGCATCTACCATTGCAAGAAGCGAAGTAGGTATAAGTACTACATTTATTCCTCTTTTAAATGTGCTTGCTACATAAGAACCCAAATCCAAAATAGTGCCACCTCCTAAGCAAATCATTAGAGTTTGACGATCTGCACCAAATTCAATTAGCTCTTGATAAACTCTCTCTGCGACTTGAAGAGTTTTGATATGCTCTCCACCTTGGATTGAAAAGGTCAAAACTCTTTTATCATCCCCACAAAAACTTTCCACTTCATCTGAGTAAGATTCAGGCAAGTTTGAATCTGCTAGAATGAAGATACTCGAGGATTTTTCGGCTTCTCTATATAAATTTTCAATAGTGCTAAAAGGAGGCATTAGTCTAAATCGGAAATATTTATTTCAACTAAACAAATGTATTTAGCACCTGTTTCTTTTTCATCTAAAATTTCTCCATGAAAGCAATTTTCTTCTTTGCAAAAAACCAACGAAAATACAATCGTAATGAATAATAGCCTTTTCATGGATTTGTAAAAGTAATGTATTCAACTTGTAAAGGGATAAATACGATAGAATACGTGTGGAAGTATACATTTGCCACAATGCTAGACAAGGCTTTACAATCAGCACTGGAAAAGCGCAAAAATGAAAATGCACTTCGATCATTAAAACCTTCAGAGGGGTTAGTAGATTTTTGTTCTAATGATTATTTGGGGTTTTCAAAAAGGTTGAAAACCTCAAATAATCAGTATGGATCTACTGGAAGCAGACTTATTGCAGGTCACCATCAAATCCATGATGAGGTTGAATCACAAGTGGCAGCATTTCACAATGTTGAGGGTGCTTTAATTTTCAATTCAGGTTACGATGCAAACCTTGGTTTCTTTTCGACTGTTCCCTCAAAGTGTGATACAGTGATTTATGACAAGCTTTGCCACGCTTCGATAAGGGATGGGTTGAGATTGGGAGTTGCAAGGAGCTTCTCGTTTAAGCACAATGATCTAGAAGAATTAAAGCAGAAGCTATCTAAAGCAGAAGGGAATATTTTCGTTGTAGTTGAGAGTATTTATTCTATGGATGGAGATTCTGCGCCATTGAAGCAGATTGAAGAAATTTGTTTCAATCACAAAGCTAATTTGGTTGTTGATGAAGCGCACGCGACAGGAGTGTTTGGCCATAAAGGAGAGGGCCTTTGTGCTGAAATAGGCGTTGAGCCATATGCTCGTATTCACACATTTGGAAAGGCACTTGGTTGCCACGGAGCAGCGGTATGTGGGTCCCAAATCCTAAAAGATTATCTGATAAATTTTGCTAGATCTTTTATTTATACAACAGCTCTACCGCCTCATAACTTAGAGGTCATAAAACAGGCTTATAGTGAATTGGCAGGTTGCGAAGAGAAGATGTATCTTAAGAAAAATATTGAGTTTTTTAAATTCCAATTCCAAAGTCCAACTCTCATAGAAAGTAACTCCCCAATTCAAAGCATAGTGCTTGGGGATAATATCAAATGCAAGAATGTTGCTAGCTCATTACAAACTGCTGGATTAGATATAAGGCCCATACTTTCTCCTACTGTTGAAAAGGGAAAGGAGAGGATTAGAATTTGCCTTCACAGTTTTAACTCTCGAGATGAAATCGCTCATCTTTGCAGTCAGTTAAACGAGTTAATATGAGATTATTTGTTACAGGGATTGGCACAGAGGTAGGGAAGACAGTAGTTTCTGCTATTTTAACGGAGGCTCTTCAGGCTGATTATTGGAAGCCAGTGCAGGCTGGGGATTTGGACTATAGTGACACACATAAGGTTAAGGATATGGTGAGCAATTCTAAAAGTGTTTTCCACGATGAATCTTTTGCTCTTAATCATCCAATGTCTCCTCATGCTGCGGCAGAAAGAGATGGTGTGGAGATAAGACTAGGAGAATTTAAAATTCCTGAGACAGAAAATCATATGATTATTGAGGGGGCTGGCGGATTGATGGTGCCATTAAATAGCAAGGATTGCATCATTGATTTAATTGAAGATCTTGGTGTAGAGGTTGTGCTAGTAAGTAGAAATTATTTGGGAAGTATTAATCACACTTTGCTAAGCGTAGAGGCATTAGTAAGTCGTGGTATTACGATTAAGGGTGTGATTTTTAACGACGAGGAAAACGTAGATACAGAGAGTGTGATTTTAAAAATGACAGGGCTCAAGTGCCTAGGTAGGGTAGAAATGGAAGAGGATTTAACTCAAGAAGTGATTTCTCACTATGCATCAAAATTTAGAGAAGTGCTATGAGTTTGTTTGAAGAGGATAAAAAGTTTGTTTGGCATCCGTTTACCCAAATGAAAACATCTGGCGATGCTCTGCCAATTACTAGGGGTGAGGGGACGCTGATATTTGATGAAAATGGGAAAAGCTATATAGACGCAATCGCATCATGGTGGGTTAATCTTCACGGTCATGCACATCCATACATAGCTGATAAAGTAAGCGAGCAAATTACTATACTCGAGCATATTCCTTTTGCTGGATTTACTCATAAGCCAGCAGTAGAGCTTTGCAAAAGATTAAGTAAAAGACTTCCTTCCAATCAGGCCAAATTTTTCTTCTCGGGTGATGGGTCCTCAGCTGTAGAGATCGCCCTTAAAATGAGTATTCAATACTGGAGAAACCTAGGAGAAAAGCGCAGTAGAATTATTTCATTAGAAGGAGGGTATCACGGAGAAACTTTTGGCGCTATGTCAGCAGGAGCAAGGAGCATTTTCTCGGCTCATTTCCACGACTATCTCTTTGAAGTAACTCATATACCATTCCCAAAAGACGATACTTCTAAAGTTGCTCTTAAATTGGAATTAGAAAAGGGAGATGTTGCTGCATTTATCTTCGAACCACTAGTCCAAGGAGCTGGAGGAATGAGGATGTATTCAGCAGAGATTTTAGATTCATTAATTAGACTAGCCCAAAACGAAGGAGTGCTATGCATTGCGGATGAGGTAATGACTGGCTTTGGAAGGACTGGAACTTATTTTGCTTGCAATCAACTCGAACAACAGCCTGATTTCATTTGTCTTTCAAAGGGACTTTCAGGAGGAACTCTGCCACTTTCACTTACAACATGTTCCCTAAAAATCTACGACGCTTTCTTAGGTGACGACATCACAACAGCATTCTTGCACGGTCATTCATTTACAGGAAATCCAGTTGGCTGTGCTTCAGCTATTGCAAGTTTTGACTTATTGGAAAAGAATGAATGTTGGAAAAGTATTGAAAGGATAACTACAAGTCACCTCGAATTCTCTAAGCAACTTGAAGGTCACTCTTTGATAGAAGAGGTCAGACAATTGGGGACAATCCTAGCTATAGAGCTCAAGGCAGATAAAACTGGTTATGTAAGCGATATTCGAAATAAGCTCTACGATCATTTTATCAGTGAGGGGGTTCTACTAAGACCTTTAGGAAACGTTATTTACATTCTTCCACCTTACTGCATAACTGATGAGGAATTATCATCTGTGTATAATTGCGTAATAAGTGGTCTCGAAACAATAGCTATTTGATAGCTTTGCCCCAATGCAAGACATCCTAATAACAGCTAAGAGCACAATTGCTTCTGTGGGACATAATGCAGACCAGATTTGGGATAATTATTCTAGTTCTGAGTCTGCTATAACTATGTGTTGCTTTAATGATCAGGATACTCCAGTTGGTAAATTAAAGCCAGATAGCGAAAAGCTCCTTAAGGATTTAAGAAGCGAAAATCTTAGCTATAGGAGGTTAGATAAAAGTGTCATACTTGCTCTTTACACAAGTCGCAAAGTAATTGAGGATAGTGGTTGGTCAAGTATGGATGGTGTAGGAGTGAACATAGGATCATCTAGAGGGGCTACTGAACTATTCGAAAAGTATCATCAGTACTTTTTAGATAAGCCTGAAAATAGAATGTCACCCTTAGTTTCACCCACGACGACATTAGGAAATATTGCTTCATGGGTAGCTTATGATTTGGGCTTGGGTGGTGCAACTCTGTCACATTCCATCACATGTAGCACTGCTCTGCATTCAATATTAAATGCTTGCGCTTGGATAAATGGAGGCATGGCAGATAGATTTTTGGCAGGGGGTTCAGAAGCCCCTCTTACAGATTTCACTGTAGCCCAAATGCGAGCTTTAGGCATTTATTCCAAAAAAAATACGCCGTGGTATTGCACCCCACTAGAAAAGAGCAAAGACATGAACACCATGGTTCTCGGCGAGGGAGCATCTATGTTCACCCTGGAAGCAGACCAAGGCCAAAACTCAATTGCTAGGATTAAAGGACTTGGCTTTGCTACAGAAATAATTGAACACAACGCTTCACTTTCAGCTGAAGCAGCGTGTATGCAGAAAAGCATGAGGATGGCATTAGAAAATTCTGGCTTAGATAACGTTGATGTTGTAGTTATGCATGCACCTGGTACTTGCCAAGGAGATCAATCAGAGCTCAAAGCTGTTGAATCTGTTCTTGGAAACGATATACATTTGATAAGCACTAAGCTTCAAACTGGTCATACGCTCGGCGCATCAGGAGGACTAAGTTTAGACCTTGCAATTGAGATGCTAAATAGAGGTGAGGTTGTAAACTTCCCTTATGAAACATCAGTTGCAAAAGGCACGCTAAAACCTCAAACCGCTATGATCAACGCTGTTGGATTTGGAGGAAATTCCGTAAGTATCGTAATACAAAAAGTATAAGAGTATATTTGATTTAATAAAGGAGGATTATGACTAAGCAGTGGACAAAAGACCAAATTTTAGAGATATACAACAAGCCCTTAATGGAGTTACTTTATGAGGCGGCTACTGTTCATCGTGAAAACCATAACCCACTTGAAGTACAAATTAGCACATTGCTTTCTATCAAGACAGGAGGTTGCCCAGAAGACTGCGGTTACTGCCCACAAGCAGCTAGATACCACACTGATATCGAGACCAACGACCTTATGAGTGTCAGTCAAGTTAAAGCACAGGCTTTAAGGGCCAAATCAAACGGATCTTCTAGACTATGCATGGGTGCAGCTTGGAGAAACATCCAGAATAATGAGGAGTTCGACCAAGTTTTAGAGATGGTTAAGACAGTCAACGATCTCGAGATGGAGGTCTGCTGTACTCTTGGAATGATGACTGAGGAACAAGCGAAACGCCTTGCAAATGCAGGTCTTTATGCGTACAATCATAATCTCGATTCGTCTGAAGAACACTACAAGGAAATAATCTCAACTAGAGAATATAACGACAGGCTAAAAACCATAGAAAACGCCAATAAAGCTGGTATTAGCGTTTGCTCTGGTGGTATCATTGGCATGGGTGAATCTGATGCTGATAGATGCGGTATGTTAGTGACATTAGCAAATATGAATCCTCAACCGAAGTCGGTTCCTATTAATGCGTTGGTTGCAGTAGAGGGAACTCCGCTAGAAGAACAGGAGCCTGTTCCGATTTGGGATATGGCTCGCATGGTTGCAACAACCAGAATTGTTATGCCCAAGGCAGTTGTTAGACTTTCAGCAGGTAGAACTGACATGAGTGACGAAGGCCAAGCTTTGTGCTTTTTGGCAGGAGCTTCTTCAATTTTTGCTGGCGACAAACTTTTGACAACGCCTAACCCGGACATCAACGAGGATAAAAAGTTGTTTAAGATTTTAGGACTCCAACCAAAAGCACCATTTGTTGATAGTGAGCAGCCTATAAGTAACGAAGGCTACAAGCAATGTTCGTCTACACGAGGAAACGTGAAGTGGAATAGACCTGGCCACAAGATTGAGAGAAACGAAGCTGCTAAAGAAAAAGCCAAGTTATTAAGGCAGGAACTGTAGTTAATGGAGTTGGTTTTTGTTTAGTACCACCATGAGTAGTTCTCTCATAGCTCATTTCTCACTATGTAGTCCTTTTTTATTTTAACAACGTCACAATCTTGTTTGTGACATGGTTGAAACAAAAGAGTCTTCATACTTTGCATGAAGACTCTTTTCGTGGTGCTACCAGGATTCGAACCGGGGACACAAGGATTTTCAGTCCTTTGCTCTACCAACTGAGCTATAGCACCTTATACGGTGCGGCAAATATATGTAAGGCTATTTGTTTTGTGCTAAAAAAAATAAGTTTCTTTTATTGGTATATGACTTGGATAAGGGTTAGGAGTGGTCGAATTTTGCACTATGGTTAAATCAAGACATCCAAAAGAGACGTTTGCTTCGACAACTAGAATTGTGATGCCGAACGATACAAACACGTTGGGCAATTTGATGGGAGGCAACTTATTGAACTGGATGGACGTGGCTGCGGCAATCTCTGCAAACAGACATTGTAGGAGAGTTGTAGTTACGGCGGCAGTTAACAACGTGTCTTTCGACAGGCCAATAAGACTTGCGGATATCGTAATAATTGAATCCCAAGTCACGAGATCTTTCAATTCTTCAATGGAAGTCTACCTCGAGGTTTTTGTTGAGGACAGTGCTACAGGTGAGAGGGAGAGATGCAATGAAGCGATGTACACATTTGTTGCAGTGGATCAGCTGGGTGCGCCAATTGGTGTTCCAGAGATTTTGCCTGAGACAGATGAAGAGAGGAAAAGATTTGATGGAGCTTTGAGGCGCCGCCAATTGAGATTGATTTTGGCTGGGAAGTTGAAGCCGTCTGATGCGACTGAGCTTAAGGCCTTATTTGATTAGGTCTCTTACTGCACTAACCACTAAATCTGGGCTAACGTGATTGATACACAAATCCTTGCCCAATCTTTTAAATCGACATTTATCCCCATGCCTCGAGCAAGGTCTACTTCCTCTGCCTTGAGGTATGATAATCTTTGATTGGGGGTTTGCCTTCCAGGGGGCTAAGCCCAAACTTGGCCTAGTGCAACCCCAAACCGACACCAACCTAGTTCCAACAGCCGTGGCCAAATGCATTACACCCGTATCTCCACCAACTGCAACACGAGCGTATTTCATGATGTGAGCAGTTTCGTCTAAGCTCAATTTACCGCAAAGGTCAATTACTTTTTTAGGAAATTTTTCACTCAATCTATTACCCAAATCCACTATATCATCACCTCCAACTACAACAAATTTTGAGTCAATTTCAGTGCAAATTGCATTGAGAGTAGTTTCTGGAATTTGCTTCCCTTCATAGGTAGCTCCTGGAGCAATTGCAATATAACTTTCAGGTAGTTCGACTTCAGGTGAGCTGCTATTTATCTCGCCCCAAGGATTACTTTTGTTTTCTTTAATAGAAAATGCTTCAAGCAAGTCTAAAGTCCTATCAATAAAGTGTTCAACTGGTTTTTTATTTATTCCCAGAACTAGAGCAATTCTTTTAGGATTCATCTTCTTAACTCTAAATGTCACAATGTTCAATGCTCTAGCAAGTGAGCGAGATCTGATATTTGAGTGAAGGTCAATGAGATAATTGTAGCCGAGGTTTTTCAACCCTCCAGAAATCTCACTTGTACTCTTTTCAACTGTATGAATAGTATCAATTCCGGCGATTAAAGATGCAGCGTCTTTGAATTTGTCGAGCGTTATGAAATCGATTTGGGCTTGATCTCCATAATGAGAGCGAAGAGCCTGCACCACGGGAGCCGACATGATAATGTCACCAATGGAACTAAATCTTGCTATAAGAAATTTCGGTTGTTGCACGGCGTAAAGGTAGAGCCCTGATATCTTTGTATTCATATGAGAAAGAAAATACTTCTACTAGGGTCTGGTGAATTGGGGAAAGAGGTGGTAATTGCCCTTCAAAGACTTGGCGCACACGTAATCGCAGTTGATTCATATGCTAACGCTCCAGCTATGCAAGTTGCACACGATTTTGAGGTCATCAATATGCTCGATGGAGACCAACTCGATGCTGTTGTAGAAAAGCACAAGCCAGATTTCATTGTACCAGAAGTTGAAAGTATTCGCACTGAGAGATTTTTTGAATATGAGAAGCAGGGATATACTGTAATTCCATCTGCTAAGGCCGCGAACTTTACAATGAACAGGCGAGCGATAAGGGATTTGGCCGCAGAGGATTTGGGCTTGAAGACTGCCAAGTACAAGTACGCCACAAGTTATGAGGAGCTAGCAGCTGGCGTTGCACACGTAGGAATGCCCTGCGTAGTAAAGCCCCTAATGTCTTCTTCTGGAAAAGGCCAAAGCGTAATCAAAACCGAAGCCGATATCCAAAAGTCTTGGAATTATGCCATGGAAGGTTCTCGTGGCGATTTGATGGAGGTAATCGTCGAAGAATTCATTTCCTTCGATTATGAAATTACGCTTCTCACTCTAACCCAAAACTCGGGAAACACGCTCTTCTGTCCTCCAATAGGCCATAGACAGGAACGGGGCGATTACCAAGAAAGTTGGCAGCCAATGGCTATGAAGCCAGAAGACCTCCAAACAGCCCAAACCATGGCTGCAAAGGTTACTGAAGCACTAGGTGGTAGCGGAATTTGGGGAGTCGAGTTTTTCGTCGGCAGCGAAGGCGTGTACTTTTCGGAACTCTCACCACGCCCACACGATACTGGCATGACAACACTCGCCGGAACCCAAAACTTTTCGGAATTTGAACTCCACGCTCGTGCCATTCTTGGTATCCCTGTCCCAGAAATCGTCCTTCACAGAAACGGAGCTTCAGCTGTAGTCCTTGCGTCAGACAATGGTTCCAACTTCCCTATCATAACTGGTCTAGAGGATGCAGCAGCGATTCCTGATTCTGACTTTAAAGTGTTTGGCAAACCTTCAACTCGCCCCTATCGCAGAATGGCTGTGGGCCTTGCATATGGAGACGAACCAGTAGCAGGCTTAGTTGAAAGAGCAAAGCAGGTTGCAGCCTGTATAAACGTTGAATCACAGGACTCGTGAGACTTATAGATACACATACTCATCAATACATGTCTAAATTCGACTCGGATAGACCCGAGTCTATTGAACGTTGTCTTGATGCTGGAGTAGACACTCTTCTACTACCAAACATTGACGTTGAAAGCATACCCAGGGTCCTTTCCATGATGGAAAAGTGGCCAGAAGTATGTCACGGAATGATGGGTCTTCACCCATGTCACGTAGACGGTGATTTCGAAGATGCATTATCTGTAATTAAAAATCAGCTTGATAATCCTCCAAACGGGAAGTCGTTTATTGCTGTTGGTGAAATAGGCATGGATCTTTATTGGGATAAGACTTATATCGAACAGCAAAAGCTTGCTTTTATTGAGCAATGCTCTTGGGCAAAAGAACGAAACCTCCCTATTGTCATCCATGTTCGCGACTCTTGGGAAGAGCTTTTTGAAACAATGGATAAGGTGAACGACGACGAACTTTATGGAGTGTTTCACTGTTTCACAGGAGGCCAAAAAGAAGCAACAAGGGCACTGGAATACGGAGGCTTTCTATTGGGAATTGGTGGAGTTTGCACATATAAAAATGGTGGGCTAGATAAAGTTTTACCTGGAGTTGGATTAGAAAATTTAGTGCTTGAAACTGATAGCCCTTACTTATCTCCAGTTCCGTTTAGAGGCAAGAGAAACGAGAGTTCTTATGTGAGACACGTAGCAGATAGAGTAGCAGAAATTCTCAATCTCACAACGGATGAAGTTGCGCAGGTAACAACTGAAAATTCTGTAAACTTGTTTAAGCTTTAGAGATAAATTGTCGAGCAATAGGCCCATATTAATAATCTACACTGGCGGTACCATTGGAAGCATTCACGACCCTCGTACCGGGTCATTAGTGCCAATTGATTTTAGCCAGATCACAAACCATGTGCCTGAACTTCACAGGGCAGGTATTTCGATTGAAGCAGTCTCTTTTAACCCTCCAATTGATAGTTCAAATACCAATCCATCACATTGGCGTAAAATCGCTACTCTTATTACGAAGCATTACAATAATTACGATGGGTTTGTGATTCTTCACGGAACTGATACCATGGCTTTCACAGCATCGGCATTGAGTTTCATGTTAGAGGGTTTGAAAAAGCCAGTTATTCTAACAGGATCACAACTTCCAATTGGAATGCCACGCACTGATGGCCGAGAAAATTTATTGAGTTCTGTTATGATCGCTGCTCTTAAAGAAACAGGTGGAGAGCCAGTCATTCAAGAAGTGAGCGTATACTTTGGGAGTAAGCTTTTAAGGGGAAATAGAGCACACAAGCAAAGCGCTCATTCATTCGATGCAATTGTAAGCCCCAACTATCCTTCTTTAGTTGATGCTGGAGTTGATTTCAAAGTAAATCACAGCGCACTTTATAGAATAGAGAGAGCAAGCCTTAGTCTAAAAACTAGATTTGAATCTCAAATCGCGTGGCTTCCATTTTTCCCTGGCATGTCTTTCGATCTTTTTGAAAGTATTTTAGAAAAAGAAAGTCTAAGAGGAGTGGTGTTGAGCACATTTGGCTCGGGAAACGCTCCTGATAGCGAACCTTTAAAGGATATGCTAAAGCGCGCTATTGATAGGGGTGTAACAGCAGTAAATATAACTCAATGTGGTCACGGTGGAGTTAAGCCAGAGATGTATGCAACTAGTTTGATGCTTACAGAGTGTGGTGTAATTCCAGGGGGGGATATGACAAATGAGGCAGCTATCACAAAACTTATGATGCTACTTGGTGAGACTGATGATCAAGGCTTAATTAGACAGAAATTCACTTCAAATCTCAGGGGCGAGTTGACAACTCATTAACATCCCCATTTAGGAGGACATACCTAGTGTAATCCCTTTTGAAAAACTCAAATCCTATAACTGGATCCCAACCCTTTTCTTTACTCACTTCAAACAGTGCAGGATAGTTTACTATTGGACCAACTGCGTGGCTCAATTTGTTTCTATAGATGAAATCTGAATAAACTGCATCGCCTTTAGGAAGGCTAATCTGAGTCAATCCATCCAAAGTAAGTGCTGCTAATTCCGATGAGTCTCTACAAACGACTCCTACAAAGGTTAATAAGCTGTCAGTAGGCACTTGTTCTGGGTTATTGAAATAAATGCTTAGCATGTTGTAAGTGTCAAATCCGTTAGAATCTGCTATTGCAACCATGTCGTAGAATGTTTCTGAGATATTGCTATAGGATCCATGGTAGAAAACGCCTGACAGCTCATAACCTCCTTCTTGCCCAGTTTTGACTTCGACTGTATTAAAAACACCCATGTAAGTAAGCCAACCAGATGCTATAATAATCAATGTGATTAAGGAAATAAGTACCTTTTTCATAGGTCCTAATTTATGAATTTTAAAAGGTCAAAACAGTAGGTTAAGTTTAATATATTTGCGTACCAGAATTTATTCTACAACTTATAAGAAACGCAAGTACACAAAATAAAATGAAAAATTTGTTTTCACTTCTCGCGATTGCGGGAATCATGTATGTCTCAGCACCAACTTCGGTTTATGCACAAGAGGACGATCAACAAGAATTCATGTTGGAGGAGGTAGCTACTGATTCAATAACTGAAGAAGCTGATAGCATAATTGTTGATTCTAATACAGTAGCAGTAGAGGAAGTAGTTGAAAAAGAGCCAGCAGTAGATGAAGCACCTGCTGATCCTGAGGAGCCAACTCGTGAGGTTCTTAGCTTTCACCAAACAGTAAAGCGTTACTTCATCGAGGGTGGAGCTGCTTTCATGGCCTCAGTATTGATTTGTTTGATTCTAGGTCTTGCACTTAGTATTGAACGTATCATTTACTTAAATATGGCGACTACAAACACTAAGAAATTAGTTGAGGATATCGAGGGTAGCCTTAACAACGGAGGAGTAGACGCTGCAAAAGAGATTTGCAGATCAACTCCAGGTCCAGTTGCTAGTATATTCCACCAAGGTCTTGATAGATCTTCAGGAAGTTACGAGGAAGTAGCTAAAGCTATTGAGGACTATGGATCAGTAGAAATGTCAAAACTTGAAAGCGGATTAAGCTGGATTAGCTTATTTATCGCACTTGCTCCAATGCTTGGTTTCATGGGTACGGTAATCGGTATGATTAGCGCATTCGATGATATCGCAGAAGCAAATACGATTAACGCATCTATCGTTGCAGGTGGTATTAAGATTGCACTTATCACAACTGTATCGGGCCTTATCGTAGCAATTATTCTTCAGGTATTCTACAACTACATCCTAAGCAAGATTGACTCTATCGTACTTGATATGGAAGAGGCAAGCATGGACTTAGTTGACCTACTATACAAGCGTAAGCTACAAGGAAAGTAAAAGGTATGAACGGGAATAATCTAACAAGCATTCTCTCTTGGGTTCGTCTGGCTATTATAGGCCTAGGAGTTCTTCTAGTTGTCATCATTGTGATGAGCAGCGTAGCGGACGAATCTTTTGTTGAGGGAGATGCTAATTACGGAATGTACCTCGATTGGTTGTTCTACATCATTTACGCAGTTGGTGCTGCGTGTGCTGGTGCAGCAGTTGGTTTTGGAGTTTACTCGTTTGTATACAATCTCTTGACTGACTTCCAATCTCAAATAGGTACTCTTGCAGGAATCTCTGTATTCCTTGTTTTAGGATTAGTAAGCTACTTCATTCTTGCTGACTCAACAGTTTTAAACGCATATGAAGCAAGCGGAATTACAGTTTCTGCTGGTGAAAGTGTTTTTGCTGGAGGAAGTATGATTTTCGTATACATGCTAGGGATAGCAGCAATTTTATCTGTGGTTTGGGCTGAAGTAAGCAGCATTTTAAAGCAATAAAATGGCACGTCGCGAATTACAAGAAATCAATGCCGGTTCTATGGCCGATATCGCTTTCTTGCTTCTTATTTTCTGGCTCGTAACTACTACCATTGAGTCGGATGAGGGCATTAAGCGACAGCTACCTCCTCCTGTGCCTCCAGATATCGATGTGCCTCAGGCAAAGGAGCAGAATGTTTTCAACGTTAAGGTAAATTTCCTTGATGCACTGCTTGTTGAAGGTCTTCCTCTTGAGATAGACCAACTAAAGGATAAGACCAAAAATTTCCTTATCGCTACAGGTGATGGAATCATGGCACACGAAATTGACGGTATGACTATCGGAAAGAATCGTGATGTTGAAATGATTACTGGTGCAAATGGAAAGACTAATGCAGCTTTCCCTGAAAGGGAGTGGGTACGTAAAGCTGACGTTAAAGTTAAGGTGGCTGAATACAAGCAGATCGTTGAAATGGCAAAAGAAGAGGACAAGGATGCGTTCCAAAAAGTGCTTGATAAGTGGAACGAAAAACTTCGTACGATTGAATTGCTTGGTGGGGATTTTAAGGAGCTTCCAGCTTCGGCACTAATCTCTATGCAGAACGATAATAACACTACGTACAACACATACCTGCAGGTTCAGAATGAACTTCAATCTGCAGTTAATGAGTTGAGAGATGAATTAGCACTTGCTAAGTTTGGCATGTCTTATCGCGATCTTGAGGATATATATGGTCGCAATAAGCAGGATAAGAAGACACTTGCGAAAATCACTGCTGTAAGATCAGTGTACCCGCAGCGTATTTCTGAGGCTGAACCGCGCGACGCAAGCTCAAACTACTACTGATATGGGTAAATTTAAAAAAGATGGTAAGCGCCCTCAGGGGTCTATTTCTACTGCATCGTTGCCTGATATCGTATTCATGCTTCTTTTCTTCTTTATGGTTGCTACCGTATTGAGAACAGAAGAAGAAAAGGTTCAGGTTACTAAGCCTGAGGCTTCGGAGCTTTACAAAGTCCAAAAAAAGCACCTTATCCGTTATATCAACATTGGTGTGCCAATGGATAAGCGTCGTGGTACTGAGCCAGTGATTCAATTGAATGACCAGTTTTCAAAGGTTAGCGAAATCCAAGATTGGATTGCTAAGGAACGCCAAACCCTTGCTGAAGCAGAGCAAAGCAAGATGTGGGTGAGCCTTAAAGTAGACCAAGAGACTAAAATGGGTATTGTAACAAACGTAAAGCAGGAGCTTCGACAAGCTTCAGCTCTTAAGGTTCTATACTCAGCAAACAGTCGTTCAAGGACTGGTTCTGAAGAGTAATTGAAATTACTAGCTAAGGGCTAGAATTTTATCGGCAAGAATGCTGCTCAGTTTGTAGTAGCTCTCCACTGACCACCCCGCCACGTGCGGGGTGATTAGTATCTGGTCGTTTGCTAGAAGTCTGCTTAATGTGGTTTGGCCTTCGGTATCAAGCTCAAGAACTTCAAGAGATCTTCCTTCGAACTCAATTACATCTAGAGCGGCAGATTTAACTTTTCCATCATCAATAGCGTCGAGTAAGTCAGATGTGTTTACAACAGCTCCTCTTGAAGTATTGATGAAAGTTATAGGTTTAGAAAATCTATCGAGCCAAACCCCATCGACCATGCCCTTAGTTTCTGAAGTCCATGGCACATGGACGCTCACTATGTCTGATTGAGCAAAAAACTCTTCCTCGCTGACTTCCTTAACAATGTTTGATCCAAATCCCTTTTTGTATTTGTCATATGCGATCACCTTGCATCCAAATCCTTGCAATTTTTCTGCAAACGCTGATCCCATTACGCCGAAGCCTATGATGCCTACGGTTTGGGCTCCTAATTCTTCTCCTCTGTGCTCTTCCCTAAGCCAAACCCTTTTGTGAACGCTTTTATCTCCACTCCTCAGCTTGTGCAGAAGCATTAAAAGTAGCCCTAGAGCATGCTCGCCCACTGAATCTCTATTTCCTTCTGGAGAATTTACGATTTGGACTCCTCTAGCCTGGGCTTCCTCTACATCGATATTATCAAGACCAGAGCCCGATCTAGCAATCCACTTTAAAGAAGAAAGTGCAGCTAATAATCTGGCATCAATAGTTAGTCTTGACCTTATTATAATGCCTTCATAATCATTGAGCTCTCCTTCTAGAATTTGCTCACGAGTAACACCATAGCACTCGTGACATGAGTAGCCATTTGCTTCGAGGCGTTCATTCAATACCTCGTGTACCGTGTCGAGAAATGCGACCTTCATCTTCTTAGAAGAACGAGCTAACTAGAGAACTAATGCTGAAGTAAATAATCAGTCCTATGATGTCATTTGCAGTTGTTATGAAAGGCCCCGTAGCAAGTGCTGGATCTATTTTTCGCTTTTCTAGAGCAAGAGGAACAAAAGTGCCAAATAGCGCTGCAAAAACAATTACACACAAAAGGCTGATGCCTACTGTAATGCTTAGGCTAGTGCCAAAACCAAGCAACAGTGTTGTCAAAAAGATTATGGCTGAACATATAATTCCATTGAACAGCCCTACGCTAAGTTCCTTTGTTAACTGTCCTAGAATGTTTGTAGTGTTCAAATTAGATGCAGCAAGTCCCTGCACAACTATTGCAGAGGATTGGACTCCAACATTGCCACCCATTGCAGCAATCAATGGAATAAAAAGAGCTAGAGCTGGATTGCTTTCTATGTCAAATGCACCAATAACATACGCGCCTCCTATTCCTCCACCTAGACCTATCAATAACCATGGTAGACGCGCCCTTGTTAATGCTAAAACGGAGTCATTAGACTCAACGTCTTCAGAGATACCTGATGCAAGCTGATAATCTTTCTCTGCTTCTTCAATAATTACATCTACGGCGTCGTCAATTGTGATTCTCCCTACGAGTATTCCTTTTTCGTCAACAACAGGAAGTGCGACTATATCGTACTTCTCCATTAGACTTACTACAATGTCCTCAGTTTCTGTGTCCTTAACCGAAACCAAGTCATCTGAGTTCTTAAGCTCGCTAATGGGCGTTCTAGTGCTAGGTGCGTTTAGAAGTAAGTTTTTGAGGCTTAAGCGTCCAGTTAAACGCCCCTTTGAATCCACTACATAGACTGTGTATAATTGGTCCATGTTATCTGCTTGGGCTCTTATTTCGCCTATTGCTCTAGCAACGGTAAGAGTTTCTTCAACTCTAACAAGTTCCTTTGCCATTAATGCTCCAGCAGTTCCTTCTTCATAGGTGAGAAGATCCATGACGTCGGATTTGGCCTCCTCATCTTCAACAAGAGAAAGGACTTCCTCCAGCTTTTCCTCACTCAAATCTTGAACTACGTCAGCAGCATCGTCAGATTCAAGACCCTCAATTACGTCTTCTGCAATCTCCTTTGATGTTAGAGTGCTTAGCAGATCTTCTCTAACATCTTCATTTAAATCGACTAGTACGTCTGATTTTAAATCGTCAGAAAGAAGCCTGTAAGTGTAGTGGACGTCGTCTCTTTTAAGTTGATTAAGAACCTTGGCAATATCAGTAGGGTGAAGGGCGCTAATCTTTTTTGAAAGAATTTTGTACTTGCCCTCTTCAATTAGAGAGTGAAGATCATCAAGGTATTTATTATCTAGTTCGATCATGGTTTCTGTCGACGAGCCGTAAAATTACTTTCTTTTCTTCGAAAAGAAGTCCTTTACAATTTGTGAGCACTCATCTTCTAATATGCCACCTGTGATTTCGGTTTTGGGGTGTAGAAGTCCGTTGGGTGATTTTGCTCCACCATGTCCTGATTTTTCTGGCGCTACAGCCCAACGCTCGTATCCTCTTTTTGGATCTTTTGCTCCGTAAACCACCCTTCCTATTCTAGTCCAAAAAGCAGCACCAGCACACATTGGACACGGCTCTAATGTGACATACAAAGTGCATTTGTCTAGAAATTTTCCGCCTAAATATTCTGATGCGCTAGTGAAGGCCTGCATTTCTGCATGAGCTGTAAAATCGTTCAGCCGCTCGCATAGATTGTGCCCTCTGGCTATAACAGAGCCCCCATTAACGATTACTGCGCCAACAGGTACTTCGTCTAAGTCAAAGGCAATTTCTGCTTCCTTTAAGGCAAGTCGCATGAACCTTTCATCTTCCGCTTTATCCATGCTACAAAGTTGAGGACAACTTGCTAATTTTGCACCCACAATGGGAAAGGATAAACTCAGAAAGTGGAAAGAGAACCAAACTTTCGATCACGTTTTCGAGCCTGATCTTCAATCTGCTGTTAAGGGAGAGGATCAATCAATGAAGGGAAAATGGGCTGAGATTTTCAAAAATGACAATCCCATTACTCTTGAGCTTGGGTGTGGTAAAGGTGAGTATACAGTAGGACTAGCGAGGAAATATCCAAACAGAAACTTTGTAGGAGTTGACATTAGGGGTCATAGGTTTTGGCGAGGGGCAAAAACTACTCAAGAAGAGAGTTTGCCAAATGTTGCATTTCTAAGAACTAGACTAGAATTTATCGAGAGATATTTTGAAAAAGACGAGGTAAGTGAGCTTTGGATTACGTTTTCTGATCCACAACCCAAGGATGAAAAAGGAACAAAGAGAATTACTTCTCCAATTTATATCGAGAGGTATAAAAACATCCTAAAACCAGGTAGTTTAATAAACGTAAAGTCAGACTCTGTGCTTTTGTATGAGTTGTCTAAAGAGGGTTATTTGGAAAAGGGTTACAATATCCTTTTAGATAGTCAAGACGTATATGGCGAACTGGTAAATAGAGTAGAGGAAGATCTTGCTGAAGCTTTACATATTAAGACTTATTACGAGAAGCGTTGGCTTTCTGAGGGAAAGAAGATTCACTTTTTACAATTGAAGGTATGAGCTTTAACGATGACGTATACGATGTAGTTCGACTCATTCCCTATGGAAGAGTAACAACGTACGGAGCTATAGCTAAGTGCCTAGGCGATAATAGGGCAAGCCGTAGAGTAGGCTGGGCTTTGAATAGCAGTTTCCATGTTGAACCCGAAGTTCCTGCACACAGAGTGGTTAACAGAAATGGCATGCTTTCAGGGGCAATGCACTTCCCGCCTGACCGTCCAATGGCCCAAATGCTCAAAGACGAAGGTGTTGATGTAAAAGATGGACAAGTTGTTGAATTTGATAGGGTGTTTTTGGATCCTATGACCGAACTTTGACTCCTCAAACACTAGTGATGCTAAACAGAGAATTAGTAGTAGAAGCTTTAAGCGGAATTATGGAGCCCGATTTGGGCAAGGATATAGTTTCCTTAGACCTTGTAACAAACCTAGAAGTAGGTGATAACAAGGTGGTTGCCACTATTAAATCATCCAATCCTGCTATGCACGCTAGAAAACGAATGCAGGAGGCAGTTGAGTTTGCAATTGAACGCAAATTCGGTGTAGATGTAGAGACTGAAATTACAGTAGAGCCACTTGCTTCTGATGAGAGAACAACTGAAACAAGAAAGGTTCTTCCAGGTGTTAAAAACATCATTGCAGTTGCTTCTGGAAAGGGAGGTGTAGGTAAGAGCACAGTTAGCTCAAATCTCGCAGTAGCTTTAGCACAACTCGGCTATAAGGTTGGAATTTGTGATGCCGACATTTACGGACCAAGCGTTCCTACAATGTTTGGCGTTGAGGATGAAAAACCCAAGCCTGTTGAGGTTAATGGCAAGCAGATGATGCAGCCAGTTGAGAAACACGGAGTAAAGATCCTTTCAATTGGATTCTTTGCTGACCCAGACCAAGCAATTGTGTGGAGAGGACCCATGGCATCAAGAGCATTAAAGCAGCTCTTTACCGAAGCTACTTGGGGAGAACTTGATTTTATGATTATTGACCTTCCTCCAGGTACTGGTGATATTCATTTGAGCTTAGTCCAAACCGTACAACTATCAGGTGCTGTAGTAGTTAGTACACCACAAGATGTTGCTCTTGCTGATGCGAGAAAAGGGGTTGGTATGTTTAGACTTGAAGCTGTAAATGTGCCTGTTCTAGGAATGATTGAAAATATGGCTTACTTCACACCAGAAGACGCTCCAGATAAGAAATATCACATTTTTGGGCGTGATGGTGTAAAAAGATTAGCTGAGACTCTTGACACGACTTTCCTCGGTGAATTGCCCTTATTACAGACAGTTCGAGAGGCTGGTGACGCTGGAAGACCAGCAGTAATGCAAACAGATTCGAACGCATCTGCGGCATTTAGAGCTGTAGTTTCTAACTTGCTAGGTGTCTTAGGAAAAAACGTTGACTAATGAGTAAAGCAACAATTAAAAACCTCGATCATTTTGGCAAGCATAAAGAGCTTGCTGCAAAAATTCAGGATGCTCTTTCTGAATTGAGGCCCTATTTAGAGGCAGATTCTGGTAATATCACTCTCGTTGAGATTACTGATGATCTTATAGTAAGAGTACAGCTCCACGGAGCATGTGTTGACTGCACGATGATTAACATGACAATGAAAGGCGGAGTAGAGTCTGCAATTAAAAACGTAGCTCCTGAGATAACTGCTATTGAAGCGATAAATATATGATCCAAACTGATATCATAATTATAGGAGCAGGCCCATGTGGTCTGTTCACTGTTTTTGAAGCTGGACTTTTAAAGCTTAGATGCCATTTAATCGATTCATTACCACAACCTGGTGGTCAATGTTCTGAGATTTACCCAAAGAAGCCCATCTTCGACATTCCTGCATATCCAGAAATTCTTGCAGGAGAATTGACAGACAAACTCATGGAACAGATTACTCCTTTTAAGCCAGGTTTCACTCTTGGCGAAAGGGCAGAGCAAATTGAGAAAGACGATGACAATCAATTCATTTTAACGACAAATAGAGGGACAAAGCACAGAGCTCCAATTATTGCAATTGCTGCTGGACTTGGATGTTTTGAACCTCGTAAACCTCCAATTGAAAACCTTCCTGAATACGAGGATAATGGTGTGGAATACATTATAAAAGACCCAGAATTTTATAGAGGTAAAAAGGTTGTTATTTCTGGCGGGGGTGATTCAGCTCTTGATTGGACTGTATTCCTAGCTGATGGTGTTGCTGACGAAGTAACACTAATTCATAGACGTTCTGGATTCAGAGGGCACCCTGACAGCGTACAAAAGGTAATGGACCTAGCGGAGGCTGGTAAAATAAATCTAGTCGTTAACTGTGAAGTTATAGGTGTTGACGGAGATGATAAGCTGGAAAAAGTACTAGTTAAGCACAAGACTGATGGTGAAAAGGTTATATGTGCTGATCATTGGGTGCCATTGTTTGGGTTAAGCCCAAAGCTCGGTCCAATAGCAGATTGGAATTTGAATATCAGTAAGAATTCAATTGAGGTGGATACTTTTGACTATCAAACAAATGTTCCTGGGATATATGCCATTGGTGATATCAATACATACCCTGGTAAACTCAAGCTTATACTTTGTGGATTCCACGAAGCTACTTTGATGGTTCAGTCTGCATTTAAGAGAATCTACCCAGATAAGAATTTAGTTCTGAAGTATACTACAGTTAATGGTGTAAATGGATTTGAATAAGGTATGTCAAACGACCCCAACATCATAAAAATTGTAGTTATCGATAGGGAAGGAGAGCGTCATGAGCTCGATGGACCTACTGATATGAATATGAATATGATGGAGCTCTGCAAGAGCTATGAATTGCCAGTTGAGGGTACTTGCGGCGGGATGGCGATGTGTGCAAGTTGTCACATGTATGTAAAAAGTGATCACGATCTTCCTGAAAGATCAGATGAAGAAGAAGACATGCTTGACGAAGCATTCAATGTCGAAGATAACAGCCGACTTGGGTGCCAAATTCAATTGAGAAAAAAGATTGACGGACTTGAAGTCGAGCTAGCTCCTGTTGGTTAATCAGCCGCAGATTAATTGTATAATATGCTTTGATTGTGTAAATTAGTTATGCTCATGCATAGACTAATCAAACTTTATTGGGCTTATTTTCTTGTTTCAACTCTTTTGAGTTTAGACTTATTATCCCAAGAAATAATACACGTCAGTGATGAAGGAAATATTAGTGAGAAAACAGCTGTTGTTATTTTAAACGGTTTTGGAGATACGAGGAAAAACAGGAAACATCAAACTAGATATTTCGATACTTTAGAATACGATTTCTTCATCCCCAAATTCAAGGTGCGCAAATCGTTAGACGCTTCAGTAGAAAAATTCTCAGATTTTTATAAAGCCCAAAACCTCCATTTATACAAAGAGGTATCAGTAATATGCTACATCATTGGCGGCTACGTTCTAAACCGGCATATAGAGAATCATGGGTTTGGGAATATTAAGACTATCATTTATGACAGGAGCCCAATACAAGAAAGGGCACCCAAGGTAGTAGTCGATAAAATCAAACTGATTTCACTTTTAATGATTGGTAAAGTGATAAAGCAGTTTAGTGAAGTTGAAAACCTACCACTAAAATCTACACCAGGAGTCAATGTGGGCCTAATAATTGAGAATAAGGCAACACCATTAATGAGGTTTTTTAAAAAGACTTCGAATAGCTATGGTCCTTATAACTTTAATCCATCTCAAATAGACCCAAACCTAGATGATTACTTTCATACAAGATTAAATCACGATGAGATGTATTTCCGATTTGATGTAATTGGACCAGAGATAGAATATTTTCTTAAAAACGGTTCATTTACAGATGGCGCAAAAAGACAAACGTATAGTTGGGATATGTTTGAAAAATATGAAGAATGATTTCTACTTATAAAATTAAACCTGCTTTCCAAAAGCTATTAATGCCTCTTCTTGGGCTGTTAAGGAAATGTGGATTTACCCCAAACCTGCTGACGATCTTAGCTATAGTTCTATCCTTGTGTTTGGGCTATGTTTTTTCTGAAGCAAACACTAATGATTCATACTATTTATACGTTGCGTTAGGTTTGCTTTTTAGGATGATGCTAAATGCACTTGATGGTATGATGGCAAGGATTTATAACCTTCAATCTACTACAGGAGAAATTCTTAATGAGGTAGGAGATATTGTAAGTGATGTGGCAATATTCTATCCATTACTGTTGATAGAAGAACTTGATTTTGGCCTTGCTTTTGGATTTATTATCCTATCTATTATTAATGAGTTTAGTGGAGTGTTGGCTAAATCTATTTCAGGTGAACGTAGATATGATGGCCCTATGGGGAAAAGCGATAGAGCTTCATTGATAGGCATACTATGCCTGTTATTTTACTTTGGTTTTGAAGTAGGGCCATATTTGAATTACGTATTTGGAGTTGCAGTATTTATGGTGGTACTCAGCACTTTAATAAGACTAAAAAACGCAATAAAATGAACAAGCTATTTCCATTTTTTGATTTAGAGGGACATCTTCAAATGGTTGTTGTTGTCATATTTAGCATACTAATTTTTTCAAGCGTTATATTCGCCTTTTGGCGAAAGCTAAAACCAGGTGATCTAATTGACGAAATGATTGTTCGATTGAGATCGTGGTGGGTAATTTGTTTAATCTTCCTTTACGCAGCTCTTTCGGGTCCACTTGCAACTTGTATAGGTCTATGTATTCTATCATTTCTTGCTTTACGTGAGCTTTACACACATTTGAGATTGAGGCGATCTGATAGGATAGCTCTTTTAGTCTGCTATCTATGTATACCATTTCAGTATTATTTCGCGTACATGGGGTGGTATAATTTATTCATGTCATTCTTGCCTGTGTTTATGTTCATTACAGTCCCGTTTTTCTTGGTACTAAGTGGAGACACAAAAGACATAGTTAGGTCTATGGGGATTATGCCTTCATCTTTAATGCTTGGGATTTTTGGCATAAGTCATATGGCAATGTTAGTATGCCATCCAGAGATGAATGAAGACCCTGCAGTTGGAAAGGGGTTATTACTTTTTCTAATCTTTTTAACCCAAATCAACGATGTCATGCAATTCACTTTTGGGAAGATTTTTGGAAAGCATAAAATTCTTCCTACTGTAAGCCCAAACAAGACATGGGAAGGATTCATTGGTGGGCTAGCAGGAACTTCTGTTGTAGGTTACTATATGGGATTCTTAACCCCATTAGAAGAGTGGTGGCATCTAGTGTTGTTAAGCTTCTCTGTTGCATTGTTTGGCTTTATAGGAGATGCAATTGTATCAGCTATAAAGAGAGATTTTGGTGTAAAAGATATGGGCGATGCAATTCCAGGTCACGGTGGATATTTAGATAGAATTGATAGCTTAACAACTTCCGCTTCTCCTTTCTTCCACATTGTTTATCTAATGTTATTAGTGTAGTGAGAAAGCTGCTCTTAATATTCATTCACTCTATGATATGGAGAACTTTTTTAAGGCGAATCATAGGCGTGAAATTTGTGAATAGACATATTCTCAAATCATATGATCAGTTTATAATTATTGCAAACCACAATAGTCATTTAGACTCAATGGCAATAATGAG
>JAYZNI010000015.1:0-8444 GCA_036152255.1 Bacteroidota bacterium
ATTGAAAGACTCAAGCCATAAATTTCATGAAATAGCACTCTAGAAAGGAATACGATCTCGGACCCAACTTTGAGTATGTTAGAGAAATCATACCCTAAGCTGTTTTTAATGCTTTGTATTGAACTAGACCAAACAACACCACGAATTGCTGCACGCCTCACTCCATTTTGCTCTTCGACAAAATCTATATATTTATGCCCTACTTTACTGCTTGTAATATTTGCAATTTCTGCTTTAACCCAAAACCCCTTCTCCCCAGCCTTGGTCTCAATAGCATTCTTAATACTCCTGTTTAACTGATATAGTGTGTAGACCTTTTTCTCCTCTGCCATTGGCTATACTTAGTTAGGCAATACAACTTTCCAAGTTTTTTGAGAGTTGTAGTCTAAACCTTCAGGTGTGAATTGAACTAATTGCAATCCGCTTAAAGATGATGATAAAGGAATATTTACATCATTCCCAGCAGAACAAGTTGAAGAATAATTCAATCTCCCATCAATAGAATAAACGTTTAAAATACCATTAGCATGAGCTTTCCAGACAATACCTTCAGACGTAGCAAAAGGAATTTGTACTAAATCTAACTCCTCTATACGTTCTACGCTTGCCTCAGAAATTGACAGTGCAGTTTCGTGGTGAGAATCACCGCTATTTCCATAGGCTAGATTTACAGCTAAACCAGCCATATAAAAACCAACATCACCAGAGCCAGCACTTGGCGCAGTCCAATCAGCAGTAAAAACACCAGAAACAAGAGGGTCACTTTGTTCAACAATATGCCTACCATCTACATCTTCGATTTGAACATTTGTTCCTGGATTAGAAAAGGTTCCAGCATTTGATCCATCTCCATGAACAGCAGTTGCTTGGAAACCATAGGCAGCAGCATTTGCATCAGTAACCACAAAAGTGATTGAATAATTTTCTCCAGGGATGTATTCACTTACTTCATTTCCACTTGCATCAAGTACATTAATATTACTTAAGGTGTTAGCTCCTCCAATGGGCGAGTGGCAATGAGTACAAGGTTGAACTGATCCAGGAGCTCCTGTTCTGTCTTTATTTTGCGCTTCTGCAACTCCATTATGGTGAGACATCAAAATAAAAGAGGCGATAAATGAAATCGCAAGAAATGAGGTAATCTTTAATTTCATAGAGTTAAATATACACTAATTTTACAACTTTAAAGATATGAGTTTAAGGTCGAAGCTTTTTGGTTTGTTTGCGTTTATATTAACAGGCGCAATTGTCTTTGGTTACTTTCTCCTAACCCAAACCCACACTGATTTCACCCTCCAAGACTCAGTGGCAGAATTCGATGCACATGAATTTAATCAGTTTATTGAAAAGCTAAACGAAGCAGAAAGAGGTGAGCTTGGCGATAATGTTTATACAGTAAGCGGTAAGGTGGAGTCGAAAACTGGTTTGGGCTTTATCCTTAGTGGAGGTATTGTTTGCACGACTGCAGATAGCTCTGATTTAGGCTTAGATATTGGTGTAGAATTAAAGGTAAAAGGGAGATTTATCTCCTACGATGAGCTTTTTCAAGAAGTTCGCTTAGACCACGTCGTGGCCATGTGACTTAGCGGCGTCTAAGAATTTGTATGTCACAAGCATCTTCCACCCAACGATTGCTTTATCAAAAGCAGTTAGCTTCATCAAATCAGGTTTGAGGTAAATCCTAGGCAAAAGGGTCTTATTGAACAAGCTCAATATTTTCCAGAAGGTGTAATTCATTTAGCCCAAATTTAGTTTCAACACTGGAAAGTGAGAAATTATTTGGCCTAAACTCAGCAAAGGCAATTGTGAAGGGGAAATTTGTTTCATGAGTTTCAAGGATAAAAAGCTGTACAAATTTGACAGAATCCTATTAGTAGCATTAGTTATTATTGGATGCTCGAGTGGAATGGTTGCTTTAGTTTCTTCTCCGGAGGTATTATCAAAGCCGCCAGCGAGATTGTCCTTTCCTGAACCTCTTCAGAAGGTAGTTGGGTACGACGTTCCAACAAAGAAGCTTGCAGTCTCAATAGCTGTTGAAGAAAAGGAGGTAAAATACACAGTAGAAGAACCTCAAGTTGAGGAGTTTGTTGAAGAAAATGTTCCACTAGGCTCTTTATTGCCTTGCAGCTGTTGCAAGAAAACGATTAGGGTTCCAAGAAATCCATACACTAGGCATCAACAAGCAGCTAGAAATTTGCCAAACAGTTTCTTCGTCAAAAATGATAGCGATATCAGATATGGTTTGAGCGTTGACAAGTTGGTTGAGGTGAAGGATGGAAGAGGATATAGAATTGATAGACTAAGTCACAGTAAAGCTATGCTTCTCCCGGAAGTTAAGAAACTTCTTGAAGAAATGGGTAATGCTTATGCTGATGCACTTGAAGGGACTGATTCAGAAGGAACAGTATTCAGAGTGACTTCTCTTACAAGGACAGACGAACAGCAGAGAAAACTTGCTAGGAGAAATAGAAATGCAACTAAAGGTGCTTCAACACATAGTTATGGAGCGTCATTTGATATTGCATTTATGGATAGGCCCAACGAGAAAGCGAATTGCAGTCGTCCAACTAGAGAGATTCAAAAGCTCTTAATTAAATACCAAAAAGAAGGACGCGTCTTAATCATTCCCGAGGGAGGATGTATGCATATTACTCTAATAAGGTAGAAATATTAGTTTAGGACTTTTACAGGTGTATCACCTCGTCGTAAGCCGCCGCCGCCGCTTCCATCACAGCTTCGCTTAGAGTAGGGTGTGGGTGTACAGTTTTAATAAGTTCGTGTCCAGTGGTTTCTAGCTTTCTAACAGCAACAAGTTCAGCAACCATTTCAGTAACGTTTGCGCCAATCATGTGCCCTCCGAGTAGTTCTCCGTATTTAGCGTCGAAAACAAGCTTTACAAATCCGTCCTTGTGACCAGCAGCACTTGCCTTACCAGATGCTGAGAATGGAAAGTTTCCAACTTTCACATCGTAACCAGCCTCCTTTGCAGCTTCTTCAGTTAATCCAACTGAAGCAACTTCAGGAGAACAGTACGTGCATCCTGGGATGTTTCCGTAATCTAGTGGTTCTGGGGTTTGGCCTGCAATTTTCTCAACACAAATAATACCTTCAGCTGAAGCTACGTGTGCTAGGGCTTGGCCTGGAACACAGTCTCCAATAGCGTAATATCCAGGTATATTAGTTGCGTAGAAATCGTTTACAATGATCTTTCCGTTGTCAGTTACAATCCCAACATCTTCAAGTCCTATGTTTTCGATATTTGCTACCACGCCTACAGCAGAAAGAACTACATCGCATTCAATTTTTTCCTCTCCTTTTTTAGTTTTTACGTTTACTACGCATCCCTTTCCAGAAGTTTCGACAGAAAGAACTTCAGAATTAGTCTTTACAGTAATTCCTTGTTTCTTGAATGATCGCTCGAGTTGCTTACTCACGTCTTTATCCTCTAAAGGAGTGATGCGGTCTTGGTATTCGATAATTGAAACATCAACACCGATAGAATTATAGAAATAAGCGAATTCAACACCTATTGCTCCAGAACCGACAACAACCATTTTCTTTGGAAGAGTCTTTAATGTCATAGCTTCTCTATAACCGATAATTTTTTCGCCGTCTTGAGGAATGTTTGGCAGTGCTCTCGAGCGAGCTCCAGTAGCGATAATGATGTGTGGTGCTTCTAGCACCTGACTAGAGCCCTCGTTTGTGCTTACTTCTACTTTCTTGCCTGGAAGTACTCTTCCGGAACCCATGATTACGTCTACTTTATTCTTTTTGAGAAGAAAAGTAACGCCCTTAGACATTCCATCGGCAACACCTCTGCTTCTTTGCACCATACCAGAAAAGTCAGCTTTGGGCTTAGAAACCTCGATTCCATAGTCTCTCGCGTGATTTATGTAATCAAATACGTTTGCACTCTTTAAGAGAGCTTTTGTAGGAATACACCCCCAGTTCAAACATATCCCACCAAGTGATTCGCGTTCAATAACGGCTGTTTTTAATCCTAATTGTGATGCGCGAATAGCTGTAACGTAGCCTCCAGGGCCACTACCTAATACAATTACGTCGTATTTCATAAATTGAGTTCTTACTAAAGTAGTTTGAAGTGCTAAGTTAACTCCTGAAAGGGCATTATCACGGCTTAGGTTGGCTACCTTTGTTAAACTAAATTTAGAAAATGAGAAATATTGTGTTGTTTGGCCCTCCGGGCGCAGGAAAGGGAACTCAAAGTGAATTTTTAGTTAACTATTACGGTTTAGTTCACCTTAGTACAGGTGATGTTTTCCGCTACAATATTAAAAATGATACTGAGTTAGGCAAGTTGGCGAGGTCTTACATGGAACAAGGTAAACTCGTTCCTGACGAAGTGACAATTTCAATGCTTAAGGCAGAGGTTGAAAAGAGCCCAGAAGCTAAGGGATTCATTTTTGATGGTTTTCCAAGAACAACAGCACAAGCTCAAGCCCTTGATGCATTTCTTGACGAGCGAAACGACAGCATAGAGGCAATGGTGGCACTCGAGGTGCCAGAGGATGAGCTTAAGATCAGATTACTAGCGCGAGCTAGAACAAGCGGAAGGGCAGATGATGCTGATCCAGAAGTCATCCAAAATAGAATTAACGTATATAATGCTGAAACTGCTCCAGTATCAGATTTCTATAGGAGTGTTGGTAAGTATAAGGCTGTAAATGGCCTGGGTTCGATAGAAGAAATTACTGAGAGGTTGATTGAAGCAATTAATGCTTAAACCTTTATTTTTATGTCAAGTCAAAACTTTGTCGACTATGTAAAGATTTGCTGCCGTTCAGGAAAGGGTGGAGCTGGTTCTGCTCACATGCTTCGCGACAGAACCACTGCAAAGGGTGGTCCTGACGGAGGTGATGGAGGTAGAGGCGGACACGTAATTGCAAAAGGATCTAGAAATAAATGGACCCTTCTTCATCTTAAATATCAACGCCATATTATTGCTAGCCACGGAGGAGCTGGAAGCGGCAACCGAAAGCACGGTGCTGATGGTGAGGACGTTACAATTGAGGTCCCATTAGGTACAATAATAAAGGACGCTGAGACCGAGGAAATTATATACGAGATAACGAAACACGACCAAGAAATCATCATTGCTAAAGGCGGCCGCGGGGGACTTGGAAACGATCATTTTAAATCGCCGACAAACAGATCTCCTCAATACGCTCAACCTGGCGAAGATGGAGTAGAGGAGTGGAAGATATTAGAGCTTAAGCTACTTTCAGACGTAGGTCTTGTGGGCTTACCTAATGCAGGTAAATCAACACTACTTTCTGTTATTAGCGCAGCAAAACCAGAAATAGCAAATTACCCTTTTACCACACTACGTCCAAACCTTGGTATGGTGCCGTATAGAGACGACATGTCATTTGTAATGGCTGATATTCCTGGGATAATTAAGGGAGCAGCCGAGGGTAAGGGTTTAGGCTTGCGATTTTTAAGACATATTGAAAGAAATCCAGTTCTCTTATTTCTCGTTCCAGCCGATGCAGATGATATTGTTACTGAGTACAGGACTCTGCTAAGTGAGTTGGAGAAATTCAATCCTGAACTTCTAGATAAGCAGAGGATATTGACTATCAGTAAGAGTGATTTGTTGGACGAGGAGCTTGAAACTGAAATGAGAGCTGGATTGAAAAAGGAAGCGCCAGAATTGGACCCTCTGTTTTTTAGTTCTGTAGCCCAAAAAAACCTACAACAACTCAAAGACCTTATTTGGCGAGCTATTGACGATGCAAATCCTGATACAGGCCTTTCAAAGGGGCCATTTGCGCCACTTCCTCCTCCGATTAAAAAATGAGCGATCTGAGCAAATACTTATGCGTTAGTGATGAGGTTGTTGAGGCTCTTAGTAGTGGCTCACCAGTTGTAGCACTTGAGTCAACGATTATCTCACACGGGATGCCATATCCCCAGAATCTTGAATGTGCTCAAAACCTATCCCAAATCATACGCTTAAATGGTTGCACTCCAGCACTTATAGCAGTAGACCGTGGAAAATTACACGTGGGTGTCGACCAGGGTCTCCTTGAAAAATTAGCATCAAAAGACCATTCAGTTTCTAAGATAAGTAGACGTGATTTGCCTATTGTTTTAGCTTCGGGCGGTACAGGAGCAACAACGGTTAGCGTAACACTGATAGCATGTCAACTTACAGGCATAAAAGTATTCGTAACAGGAGGAATTGGTGGTGTGCATAGAGGAGCAGAAAATACATTTGATATTAGTGCAGACATAGAAGAACTAGCTCTAAGTGATGTAGCAGTAGTAAGTGCAGGAGTAAAGGCAATTTTAGATCTTGAGAAAACTCTAGAGGTGCTCGAGACTAAGGGCGTACCAGTTGTTGGATATGGTACCGATGAATTACCAGCATTTTACACCAGAAATAGCGGTCTTAAGTTGGTGGCAAGAGCTGATACTCCTGATGAGGTTGCGAATATTATGAAGGCCAAATGGTCTCTAGGAATTCGCGGTTCCATACTTGTAGCAAACCCCATTCCAGAAGAACACGAAGCAGAGGCAGCCCAAATCAAAAATGCGATAAATGAAGGTTTGACTTTGGCGAATTCTCTAAACATCAAGGGCAAGGAAGTGACACCTTTTATAATTGCTCACGTTGCAAAATCAACTTCAAACTCAAGTCTCCAAGCAAACATAGCTCTTGTTGAAAATAACGCGAGAGTTGGTGCAGAGATAGCGAAGGCATATGGCGTCTAAATTCGTATCTTCGCGCCGATGTCAGAAGTAGATTTCAGAAAAATTTTATTGGACGATTATCGCTTGGCTTGCATTAGCCGTGAGGCTTCGTTATTGGGGAGAAAAGAGGTTCTGACAGGAAAGGCAAAATTTGGAATTTTTGGAGATGGAAAGGAGGTATGCCAAATAGCTTTAGCAAAGGTTGTCCGTCCTGGTGATTGGCGTAGTGGTTATTATAGAGACCAAACTTTCATGTTCGCTCGAGGTCTTCTTACAATCAAAGAATATTTCGCAGGCCTCTACGCTCACTCTGATAAAAAATTCGATCCTCAATCTGGAGGACGTCAAATGGGTGGTCACTTCTCCACAAGAACGCTTGATGAAGATGGTGAGTGGCTAAATCATATGGCAGATTTTAATAGTTCATCCGACGTAAGTCCAACTGCATCTCAGATGCCCCGTCTTTTGGGCCTAGCCCAAGCCAGCAAAGTTTACAAGGCTCAACCAGAGCTAGCCGAGAAATTCTCAAATTTCACAAACGGTGGAGATGAGATTGCTATAGGGACAATCGGAGACGCGAGTACTTCAGAGGGCATGTTCTGGGAGACTATGAATGCGGCTGCAGTTCTTGAGGTTCCATTACTAATGAATGTTTGGGATGACGGTTACGGCATCTCTGTCCCAAAGAAATATCAAACTGTAAAGGCAAGTATTTCTGAAGCCCTTAGAGGATTCCAAAAGACTGAAACATCAAACGGAATAGTAATCTTCAGAGTTAAAGGCTGGGATTATCCATCGCTTATTTCTACTTACGAAGAGGCTATCAAGATATGCAGAGAGCAACACGTTCCAGTTCTTGTTCACGTAGAAGAATTAACCCAACCCCAAGGCCACTCAACATCAGGGTCACACGAGAGATACAAGTCTGAAGAGAGACTAGCTTGGGCTCAGGAATTCGATTGTATTTCAAAGCTTGGCGAGTTCTTAGTTGTAGAAGGAGCAGCAACTCAAGAGGAACTTGATGAGATTAGAAAGAACGCAAAAAAAGACGTCCGCTCAACCCAAAAGGAAGCATGGGCAGAATACAGAACAGACATAGATACTGAGCTTGCAACTGCGTCCACATTAATCAAAGAACTTGAGGGCGAAGATTCAGAAATTGCTAAAAACCTAGAAAAGGAATTAGATCCAGGTCGATCGAACGTAATGACTGCAGTTCGCAAGTCTATTTTAAACTCATCGGGGTCAAATACTCCAGAAAGAGAGGCCTTAAAAAAATGGATAGGCTCAGTTTCAAAAAAGAATTACTTCAGATACAATTCAGACTTGTACTCTGAACATTCTGATAGCGCATTAAAAGTCCTTGAAGTTCCAGTACAGTATTCAACTGATTCAGAAATGGTCGATGGAAGGATTGTTCTTCAACAAAACTTCGATTATATTTTTGCAAACCGGCCTGAGGTTCTCACATTTGGAGAAGACGTAGGAGGCATTGGTGGAGTAAACCAAGTGATGGAGGGTATGCAGGCTAAATATGGAGAAGTAAGAGTAAGCGATACTGGTATTAGAGAGTGTACAATTATAGGGTCTGGTATAGGTTTGGCCTTGCGAGGTCTAAGGCCTATTGCAGAAATTCAATATCTCGATTATCTCTACTATGCTTTGCAACTTATGAGGGATGATTTGGCATCTCTGAGATATAGAACTGCAGGAGGTCAAAAGGCACC
>JAYZNI010000016.1:0-7562 GCA_036152255.1 Bacteroidota bacterium
GTGCATTCCAATCTCTAGGATTTAATCACGAGAAATACACTCCAATCATTAAAACTATTGGAACTGCATTTTGTGTTTTAGTTCCTTTAGCGTTTGCGTCTATTCCAGTTTACTTATACTACATTCAAATTGCTCACTAAATGTTAGATTCTAGAATACCAGAAGGACCACTAGCTGAAAAGTGGAGCAAGCATAAGAGCAATATTCGCCTAGTAACTCCAGCCAACAAAAGACTGATAGATGTTATAGTTGTTGGAACTGGACTAGCAGGTTCTTCAGCGGCAGCATCTCTTGCTGAGATGGGCTACAACGTAAAATCTTTTTGCTTCCAAGATTCTCCACGAAGGGCTCACTCAATTGCAGCACAAGGAGGTATCAACGCTGCAAAAAATTATCAAAATGATGGAGACTCAGTTTACCGTCTATTCTACGACACAGTTAAAGGCGGAGACTACCGTTCACGAGAAGCGAATGTACACAGACTTGCAGAAGTAAGTGGAAACATTATAGACCAATGTGTTGCTCAAGGAGTTCCATTTGCACGTGAATACGGAGGCTTATTAGATAACCGTTCATTTGGAGGAGTTCAAGTTTCGAGAACATTCTACGCTAAAGGCCAAACCGGTCAACAACTTCTTCTAGGAGCTTATTCAGCATTATCTCGTCAAATCTCAAAGGGCAAAGTTCAGATGTATAATCGTCATGAGATGATGGATGTTGTGATAGTTAACGGTAAGGCTAGAGGAATAATTTCAAGAAATCTGATTACAGGTGAAATAGAAAGACATAGCGCACACGCTGTAGTTCTTTGTACTGGTGGTTACGGGAATGTATACTACTTGAGTACAAATGCTATGGGTTCAAACGTAAGTGCTGCATGGAAGGCACACAAAAGCGGAGCGTTTATGGCAAACCCTTGCTTTACTCAAATTCACCCAACTTGTATTCCTGTAAGTGGTCACTATCAGAGTAAGCTAACATTGATGTCTGAGTCACTACGTAACGATGGTAGGATTTGGGTTCCAAAGAAAATAGAGGATGTAGAGGCAATTAGAAAGGGGACAAGAAAGCCTACTGATCTTAGAGAAGAAGAACGAGATTACTACTTAGAACGTCGTTACCCTGCGTTTGGGAACCTCGTTCCAAGAGACGTGGCATCTAGAGCCGCTAAGGAAAGATGTGATGCGGGATTTGGGGTTAATGAAACTGGACAAGCTGTTTATCTTGACTTTGCTTCTGCAATTTTGAGATACGGAAAAACAGAGGCTTCAACTAGAAATATTTCTAATCCATCAGAAGACCAAATCATAGAAATGGGTAAGGAAGTAGTTAAGGCCAAGTATGGTAACCTATTTGATATGTACCAACAGATTACGGACGATAATCCGTGTGAAACTCCTATGAAAATTTATCCAGCAGTTCACTACACTATGGGGGGGCTATGGGTTGATTATAACCTCATGACTACTGTGCCTGGATTGTTTGCTGCAGGTGAGGCTAATTTCTCTGACCACGGAGCGAATAGACTTGGGGCATCAGCACTTATGCAAGGACTAGCTGATGGATACTTCGTGCTTCCATATACTATTGGAGACTATCTAGCAGACGATATCAGAACGGGGCCTATTTCAACAGACTCTCCAGAATTCTCTGAAGCCGAAAATAAGGTAAAGAGAACGCTTGATGCATTGATTAATAATGATGGAGACACGCCAGTAGATGACTTTCATAGACGACTTGGTCTTATCATGTGGAACAAATGTGGCATGTCTAGAAACGAAGAAGGACTTAAGTCAGCAATTACAGAAATTCAAGCGTTGAGAAAGGAGTTTTACGAAAAGGTAAGGGTACCAGGAAGCGCAAACGACTATAATCCTGAATTGGCTAAAGCAGCTCGCGTCGCCGACTTCTTAGAGCAAGGAGAACTCATGTGCAAGGATGCACTTACTAGATCAGAATCTTGTGGCGGACACTTTAGAGAAGAAAGCCAAACAGAAGAGGGAGAAGCACTTAGAGACGACGCAAACTTCACTTTCGTTTCTGCATGGGAATTCACTGGGACTCCATCTGAAGCGAACCTTCATAAGGAAGAATTAGAATACAAGAATATTGAGCTTAAGCAGCGCAGCTACAAATAATCATCATGAATATTACGCTTAAAGTTTGGAGACAAAAAGGCCCTAACACAGTTGGCGCCATGGAGACTCATGAGATGTCAAACATCTCTGGAGATATGTCGTTCCTAGAAATGATAGATGTACTGAACGACAATCTTGTTCGTGAAGGAAAGGAACCAATTGCCTTCGACAATGATTGTAGAGAAGGCATTTGTGGCATGTGTTCTATGTTCATCAATGGAGAAGCTCACGGACCTGGAAGAAATGTTACAACTTGTCAACTTCATATGCGTTCGTTCAACGATGGTGACACCATTCACGTTGAACCATGGCGTGCTTCAGCATTTCCTGTTATCAAGGATTTGACAGTAGACAGATCTGCGTTTGATAGGATCATCCAAGCAGGAGGTTACGTTAGTGTAAACACTTCAGGAGCCACTCAAGACGCTAACGCAATTCCCATCCCAAAAGCTGATGCTGACGAAGCATTTGATTCAGCAACTTGTATAGGGTGTGGAGCTTGTGTTGCAACTTGCAAAAACTCTTCTGCAATGCTCTTTGTTTCAGCTAAGGTGAGCCAACTTTCTCTCTTGCCACAAGGCCAAACCGAAGCAAAGGAAAGAGTACAACGTATGGTGAATCAAATGGATTTGGAAGGGTTTGGAAACTGTACAAACACTGGCGCATGTGAGGTAGAGTGCCCTAAAGGAATAAGCTTAACTAACATAGCTCGTATGAATAGAGATTTCATGAAATCATCTCTAGGATAGCATTATAACTTTTGTTATTTACATAATTACTAGCTAATTGTATTCTAAACTTGCACTATGAAAAATACAATTCTCGTTCTCTTCGCCGCCGCTTTTTCTACAATCTTATCAGCCCAAAGCAAAGCTGACATCACATTCGGTGTTAGCGCAGTATGTGGTATGTGCGAGGAAAGAATAGAGGCAGCATATGATGTAAAAGGCATCGTAATGGCCGACTATGATTTGAAGACTAACAAGCTTAACGTTGTATATAAAACAAAAGTTTTTCCTGATGTATTAGATGTTCACAGAATTGCTGCAAACGTTGGTCATGATACAGATAAGGTAAATGCAACAGACGAGGCATACAACAGCTTACACCACTGCTGTAAGTATCGTGAAGGAGCTAAAGAATGCTCTGAAGGCATAGATCCGTAATAAGTTGTGAATTACAAGTTTAGAATATTTGCGCTTTTGGTATTTACGTTATGGTTTAGTGCATTTTCTGCCCAAACCACAATTAAGGGTAAGGTATTTACTCCTGAATATACTTTAGGCCAATCTCTTTCGCCAAGATCAGATCAAGGTGAGGAGCAGTATATTCCTTTACAAGGTGCAACAGTTGTTTGGGCGGGAACACGTTTAGGTACTATGACAGACATTCACGGTTTCTTTAAGCTCCCAGCTATGAAAGAAGGTGACACCCTTCAAGTAAGCATGGTTGGTTACGAGACTGTGGGACTAATATATTCTGGGCAGAAATACGTGGAAATTCCACTTAAGGTTGGAGTTGATATTGAAGCAGCAGAAGTTGAAGGAAGGCGTTCAACTACAAATATTTCTCTCTTAGATCCTCTTAACGTACAGCAATTAAACAGAAAAGAATTAGCAAAAGCAGCATGTTGTAAATTGAGTATGGCATTCGAAACCAATGCCTCTGTGGATGCTTCATTTACCGATGCTGTAACAGGAACTCGCCAAATAAGGATGCTAGGTCTTGACGGTAAATACACTCAAATTTTGGTAGATAACCTTCCTGGACCAAGAGGGTTAAATGTTGTTCAAGGACTTAGTTTAATTCCTGGGCCTTGGATAAATGGCATTTCAATTTCAAAAGGAATGGGGTCTGTTATTAATGGTTACGAAAGTATTACCGGCCAAATCAACGTTGGTATGCGAAACCCAGAAAATGCTGAACCACTTCATGTTAATCTTTATGCTTCTGGAGATGGACGTACTGAATGGAACCATGTAAGCCGTCATCAAATTTCCAGGCAGTGGTCTTCGACTTTTTTAATTCACACAGAGGGCGCTAAAAGATTAAATGATAGAAATGGAGACACCTTTTTAGATACTCCTCTTAAAGAAGATCTCATTGCTAGAAGTGAATGGAAATTCATAGGAGATAGAGGGATGCGGGGTGAGTATTCGATTACTGGAGCTCAGAAGACTCAAATGGCAGGTCAGAAGGGTTTATTTGAAAATACGAACAATCCATTTGATGTTTACGAAGAACTATTAAGTAATGGTTCTGATTCTCCTTGGGCTGCAGCAATAAGACTTGATAGGATAGAAGCATCTGCAAAAACAGGATATGTAAACCCCAGTAAAGAGTGGCAGTCTATAGGAACGCAATTCTTTGCGTCCAAGCACGACCACGAACATAGGTTTGGGAATAGAGAATACAGAGGAACGGAGGATTTTTTCAGGGGCAATATTCTCTTTTCAAGCATCATTGGCAACACGAACAACAAGTTCACTACAGGAGTAAGCTATCTATATGACGACTTTGAGGAAGTAGGAACATGGTCTGCTGAGTACAACGATAACAATGCTCCTCTTGATACTATGGCTAGGACAGAAAAAGTACCGGGGGCATTTTTTGAATACACTTGGACTCCAGGTGAGAGATTTGTAGCTGTAGCAGGTTTGAGAGGAGACTTCCACAATCTTTATGGCAACTACGCTTCGCCTAGATTACACATTAGGTATAGCTTGAGAGAGGAGACGACAATAAAGTTAGTTGCTGGTCGCGGATTTAGAACTGCTAACGTGCTTATGGAGCAGCTTGGCTCTTGGGCGAGTAACAGAAGGTGGTGGATTTTAGACGATCAATTGCAGCCAGAGGTTGCTACGAATTTCGGTTTAAATCTTGTATCAAAATTCAAGCTTAATTCAAGAGATGCGACACTTTCAATTGACGGATACCACACCAATTTTGAAAATAGAATAGTTGCAGACTTGTATCACAGCCCTGATGAAATTGTGGTTTATAATCTTACAAACCCAAATTCTGGCAACATGAGTCATTCGACAACATTTCAGGCAGAATTGGATTGGTCTGCTCACAGGAGATTAGATATTAGAACTGCATATAGATGGGTTAAAGCAGAGACGAATTTCTTGTTTGATGAGCAAGTAAGGAATGATCCATTTGTGGCTAGGCATAGAGCATTTACTCAGTGGAGTTACGCAAGCAAGCCCAAATCAGAAGGCCAACAATTTAGAATAGACGGAGTGCTTCAATGGGTAGGATCTCAAAACCTTCCTCTAATAGACGGGGATTATCCTTTCCATCCAGAAAAATCGCCTTCATTTTCTCAAGTCAACTTGCAGTTAACCAAGACATTCAAGGATCAATTCGAGCTTTACTTTGGAATGGAAAACATCATGAATGTTGTTCACGAGAATCCAATTGTAGGAGCAGTCAACACAATTGAGGGCCCAGAAGTTGACCTCTCTGTTTTTGATGCAAGCATGGTTTATGGACCAATTTTTGGCCGTATGTCTTATGCAGGATTGAGGTGGACGCCAGGGAGCTAAATGCTATCCGTGCATCGTCTCTTCCCTTCCGTATTTCTTTATGATTTCACCCTCGTAGTCAAGGAACTCTTGCCACCTTTTATCTACGTCTATACCCTTTCCGTACTTACGCGCAAACCCCAAAAAGGTCGTGTAATGACGCGCTTCCGAAATCATAAGCTCGCGATAAAACTCAACGAGATCAGGATCGTCTAATGTTTCTGTAAGAAGCCTAAACCTCTCACAACTCCTCGCCTCAATCATTGCAGAAAACAGTAGGCGATTTACAAGTTGATTTTCTCTAGACCCACCTCCGAACAAGATGTGCTTTGCAAGCTCTGCAACATAGCTGTCCTTTTGTTCGTACTGAAGCTCTATACCCTTGGCACGGATCTTATCTACGACCATCTTAAAGTGTTCCATCTCCTCTCTTGCAATAGCCGTCAGAGCTTCTACAAGTTCAGGGTACATAGGATACTTGGTAATAGTGCTAATTGCATTCGAGGCTGCTTTTTGCTCGCACCATGCATGGTCGCTCAAAACAGCTTCCAAATTGCTTTTACACAACTTAGCCCAACGTTCATCAGTAGCTAATCGAAGTCCTAGAAGAACCTTTTTGGCCTTTTCAAATTTTGACATTAGATTTCTATTCTAATTAGTGAACCTGTAGAAAGCAAGTGGCCATCCACGCCTTTAAGACACAGTTCACCACTGATCAAATTTGCGTTAGGCAGTACCCTACGCCAAAGCGTTTCCAAAGATGTAGGAGGAATTCCTGAATATGTGTTCATCACTACGAAGCCACCTGGTTGAACGACTTGGGCTACGAGATTCACAATCTCTTCTAGGTGGTGATCGAGTTTCCACTTTTCGTTTTTAGGACCCAAACCCCATGTTGGAGGGTCTAGGACAACAGCCCTGTATTTGTTACCCCTCTTTACTTCGCGCTTCAAAAACTTAAAAGCATCCTCCACAACCCAACGTATTCCATCCAAGCCACTAAGCTCCATATTCACCCTAGTCCAATCTATTACTTGCCTGATTGCATCGACATGTGTTACATCAGCTCCGGCAGATTTGGCCGCCAGGCTTGCTCCTCCAGTGTAGGCAAAAAGATTCAGCAGCTTATCGCCCTCTTTAATCTTGCCAGCGATATACTCACAATTAGAAGCCTGTTCTGGGAAAACTCCTACGTGCTTAAAACGTGTCATCTCTAACTGAAATTTCAACATAAGATGAGGGTGTTCCTCTGAATTATACTCAAGGTGCCACCTCTCAGGCATCCCACTTTTATTCTGCCAAAACCCCTTTTTCTTTCCTGTCGGCTCAAAGCTTGCATCCGCCTTATCCCAACCCTTAAAGTTGAGGCCTGTAGGCCAAACCGCCCCTGGCTCAGGCCTGTCTAGCACGTATGTGCCAAACCTTTCAAGTTTGGCCCCATCTCCAGAATCAACTAACTCGTAGTCCTTCCAAGTGTCTGCAATAAATCGTTTTGATTTGTGTGAAGTCATTTCGATTGCAAAGTTCGTTAACTTTGACTCGATAAATGACAAGAAATAAAAAGAGGTCAAGGGGAAGAGGTTCAAAAGGACAGAGGGGAAAGCACAGTATTGCTCAATCAGGCCCGCCAAAAAATCTTCGCAAAACGATATTAGACGTCTTCAGGCGAAAGCCTGGAAAGCCACTAAATCACAAGCAAGTATCATCTGCACTTGGTATTCTCAACCACGATTTACGTAGGCTCATCATGGAGCTTTTGAATGAGATGGCTCAAAAGGATAAGCTGGTAGATTTGGGGCGAGGCAAGTATAAACTCAACGCTCAGCAAGTTGAGGCTGTTCAAGGAACGATACAGATTACCAAGTTTGGTCGTGGCTTTGTTATGATGCCAGAC
>JAYZNI010000017.1:0-5839 GCA_036152255.1 Bacteroidota bacterium
TTCCATGGATGTAAACGGCTGTGATAGCGTGGCTACTTTAGAACTTGAAATCACTTTACCTACATCGTCATTAACCGATGTAGAAGCATGTAATGAATACACTTGGAATGGCACCACTTATACCTCGTCTGGGCTATACGATTATTCAGAAATCAACTCAGTTGGTTGCGATTCAACAGCATTCTTAGATCTTATAATTAATACGCCTTCTTTTTCGAATTCTGAAGTGTATACATGCGAGCCATATACATGGAATGGAATAACATATGATGTATCAGGCACCTATGAATTTATGACTATTAACGAAAGTGGTTGTGATTCTACAGCCACTCTTGACTTGTCAATAAATGCGTTTACAACATCATATAACTCAGTAAATGCTTGTGAAAATTATTCTTGGAATGGAACGAACTACACCACTTCAGGGTTTTACGAATACAATACAGTAAATGCTGCTGGATGTGACTCAATTGCTACTCTTGACTTAGTTGTTTATTACAATACTTTATCATTCAACAATGCAACTTCTTGCGAGGAATACATGTGGAATGGAGAGACCTATTATTCTTCTGGTGTCTACACTTATTTTACAACGAATTCAAATGGTTGTGACAGCTTGGCTTATTTGGATTTGGAAATTGTAAATCCAACTGCTTCATATACTTATATCGATGCGTGCGATCAGTTTACTTGGAATGGGGAAACGTATACTGAGACTGGAGTGTATTCTTTTGAAACCGTGAATTCTGTGGGTTGCGATTCAATAGTATCGCTGGATTTGTACATTTATCCTGCAGCTCAAACCACAGCTGAAGTCGAAGTCGAGGCTTGCAATGAATTTACTTGGAATGGCGAGACATACACAGAAAGCGGTGATTTCATTTACACAACAGAAAATGAAAACGGCTGCGACAGTACAACAACTATGCACCTAACTATTTATACAGATAATGTCTTTTTGCCAAACGTATTTACCCCTGATAACGATGGAGTAAATGATGCATTTGCCCCTGTTAGCGAAAACGTAGAACTATTGAAGTTGATGGTGTATAACAGATGGGGAAATCAAGTATTTTACACAGAGAGCATGGATGAGGTTTGGGATGGGACATATCAAGGAGGTGATTATTTATGTGCAGATGGAGTATACACTTGGTACATTTCCTACAAATGCCTCGCCGAGAGGCATGAGAAATATGGCCATGTGAACCTCTTAAGGTGATCGTTTGTAAATTTGAGACATGCCACTATTCACCCTTAAAGCTCTACACATAATTTTTATAGTTACTTGGTTTGCGGGACTGTTCTACATTGTTAGACTTTTTATTTACCAATGTGAAGCCCAAACTAGACCTCCACAAGAGCGTGATATCCTAACCAAGCAATTCAAGCTTATGAGCCGAAGGTTGTGGAATGGGATCACTTGGCCATCGGCAATTCTTACTGCTATCACAGGTCCATGGTTACTTATGCAGATCCCAGGTTATTTAGATCAGCCCTGGATGCACCTTAAGTTATTATTGGTAATTCTTCTTTACGCCTACCACCTATATTGCCATAAAATTTTTAATGAGCAGCAAAGAGACGTGTACAAATTAGATTCAACTCAACTCAGAATTTGGAACGAAGTGGCTACGCTTTTTTTATTTGCAATTGTGTTCCTCGTTGTTTGCAAATCATTGATTAATTGGACTATATATGGCTTAGGCATTGGATCGCTTGCTGCTGCATTGCTCATTGCTATCATTGCATACAAGCGCAAGCGAAACAAAGCTAACTAGGAGGTTAGATCGTCATAGAAAAAACCCTAGTCTGTGGTTCATTTCTTATTAAATGTAAGTCAAACGCCATACAGATATTCCTTATAAAGGGCCTTCCAACTTCGTGTACCTGAAGATAATCTGAGCCTATCTCTATTAGTCCGTCATCCTCCATTTCCTTTAGCCTAGATAGCGTGTCTTCGAGCTCTGGAAATTGCATTGATGGGTCGTTGAAGTCAGTTCTGAAGTGACACATTATGTTGAGTATATGCTTGCGTATCATAAGATCCTCATTGCTGAGCACGTGACCTCTAAAAATTGGAATCTCACCCTGTTCAACTTGCTGCTCATACCTTTCAACTGTTTTTACGTTTTGGGCGAAACTGTACCATGAGTCACTAATGGATGACATTCCTAGTCCAACCATAAGCTGTGTCTTGCCAGAGGTATATCCCATGAAGTTTCTGTGCAGAGTTTTATTCTTAACTGCCTTGTAAAGTCCGTCAGTTTTAAGTGCGAAGTGATCCATCCCAATCTCCTCATAACCTATCTCTAATAACCTTTTCTTGCCGTATTCATACAGCTCGCGTTTCACCTCATTCTTGGGTAAATCTGCCTCTGAGTATCCCCTTTGGCCTAGGCCCTTAATCCAAGGAACGTGGGCATAACTGTAAAATGCAATTCTTTCTGGCAAAAGTTCCGAAGTCTTCTCAATAGAATCCTTTATACTATCAAGTGTTTGATGCGGAAGCCCAAACACCAAATCATGACTAATCGAATTATATCCAACCTCTCTACTCTTATTAGTCACCTCTTTTACTTGTTCGAAGGATTGAATACGGTTGATTGTCTTTTGGACTAAGGGGTCGTAATCTTGCACCCCAAAACTATTCCTCCTAAACCCCAGTTCATATAGCTTCCTCAGATGCGCTTCTGTGGTGTTGTTAGGATGCGCCTCAAAGCTAAATTCGTAATTATCAGTCTTCTCTGACTTTTCCAAAATCCCGCTTATCAATCTCTCTAAATTATCGGGACTAAAAAACGTGGGCGTCCCCCCGCCCAAATGAATCTCCTTTATCCTTGGTGTCCCTCGAAATACTTCAAGGTATAAATCCCACTCTTTTAGAACCGCCTTTATATATGGTGACTCCATGCTATGCCTTTTTGTAATGCGCTTATGGCACCCACAAAAAGTACACAAGCTCTCACAAAAAGGCAGGTGTATATAAAGGCTAATCCCCTCTTCTTCATTACTCTCGTAAAAAGACATAGCAACAGAATCCAACCACTGAGCCTTATTTATGCTATCCACGCTCCAATAAGGAACGGTGGGGTAGCTGGTATACCTTGGGCCGGGAATATTGTATTTCTGAATAATGCTCTTCAACTTCTCAGTCTTTTTTCAAAAGTCTAACCGCATCTCTAGAAAAATATGTGACTATTAAATCTGCACCAGCTCTCTTAAAGCTCAACAAGCTTTCCATGATGGCTTTACCCTCGTCTATCCAACCCTTAGCTGCAGCAGCCTTTATCATTGAGTATTCGCCACTAACGTGGTAAACACTCACGGGAACTTCAGACACCTTTTTCACGCGGTGCACCATGTCCAAGTAAGGTAACCCAGGCTTCACCATCACCATGTCCGCGCCTTCCTCAATATCGAGTAAAGCCTCCTTTACGCCCTCAATAGCATTCGCAGGATCCATTTGGTAGGTCTTCTTATCTCCAAAACCAGGAGCAGAATCCAAAGCGTCTCTGAAAGGTCCATAAAAGCATGAAGCATACTTTGCACTATAGCTCATTATCCCCGTATTCTCAAATCCCTCCTCGTCCAAACGGTTTCTTATAGCTGCCACTCGTCCATCCATCATATCACTGGGCGCTACAAAGTCCGCGCCAGCTCTTGCATGACTCAATGCCATCTCAGCTAACACGTCTACAGTATTATCATTCAAAATTTCTCCTTCCTCAACAATTCCATCATGTCCAAATGAACTATACGGATCCAGAGCAACGTCAGTCATAACTACCATTCCTGGAACAGAAGCCTTGATCGCTCTAACGGCATCTTGCATCAGTCCACCATCATTCACGGCCTCAGTCCCAGCATTATCCTTCAAATTATCGTCAATCTGAACGAATAAAAGCACAGACTTCAGTCCCATATCCCAAAGCTCTTTTACGTCCTCCACTGTCAAATCAATGCTTTTCTTGAAATATCCTGGCATTGATGGTATTTCCTTTTGCTGTCTTTTTCCTTCAAGGATAAATAGAGGAGTCATCAAATCGTTTGGGCTAAGGTTATTCTCAGCTACCAATGCCCTAACTGCAGAACTCGTCCTAAGCCTCCTTGGCCTTTTAATTAGCTTATTCATCTTGTGTAGTTTTTCACAGCGTATACAAAGGCCTGAGCGTGATCTACGGGAATGTTCGGCAAGATGCCATGGCCCAAATTCGCGATATAACGATCCTTCCCAAAACCGTCAATCATCTCCTTAACACCCCTCTCAATTTCGGGAATGGGCGACAAAAGCCTCGACGGATCAAAGTTCCCTTGAAGAGTTATTACACCACCTGTCCATTCTCGCGCCTTTTGGGGTGTTATCGTCCAATCTACACCAACGGCGCTCGCCCCGCTTGTAGCCATGCTATCAAGCGCAAACCAACAGCCCTTACCAAACACGATCACTGGCGCCTCGTCCTTGAGTTCATCGATTATCTGCTGAATGTATTTCCAAGAAAATTCCTTGTAATCTGTGGGGGAGAGCATGCCGCCCCAGCTATCGAAGATTTGGACTGCGTCAACACCGTTTTTCACTTTGGCCTTGAGGTAAGCAATTGTAGTTTCGGTTATTTTCTGAAGTAAAGTATGTGCTGCCTGTGGTTGAGAAAAGCAAAATCCTTTTGCCTTGTCGAATGACTTAGAACCCTGACCTTCAACAGTGTAGCAGAGTATAGTCCAAGGCGAACCAGCAAATCCAATTAATGGTACTTCATTGTCGAGCTCCGCCTTAGTCATCCTAATAGCATCCATGACGTATGACAGCTCCTCCTCAGCATTAGGAACAATTACTTTTTCGACGTGTTCAGCAGATCTTACAGGATTTTCAAGCCAAGGTCCAACACCAGCCTTCATCTCGAAGTTAACGTTCATTGCTTGTGGGACAACTAAGATGTCTGAAAACAGTATTGCTGCGTCAGTTCCAACTTGTTTTATAGGCATTACAGTTATCTCAGTAGCCAATTCAGGAGTTCTGCAACGAGTGAAGAAATCGTATTGTGCTTTGAGCTTCATAAAGTCGGGTAGATAACGCCCCGCTTGTCGCATCATCCAAACTGGAGGTCTATGTACCTCTTCGCCTCTTAGTGCTCTTAAAAATAAATCGTTCTTCATTGTAATGCTTCAATAGTTGTCTCTACGACTGATTCAATTGTACTCTCTTTTGAGATTTGAGTTGTAACACCGTGCTTCAAAGCTTCCTTTTCAGTTGTTTTGCCTATGCAAATTGCATTACCAGTATATGAATTTGCGCTAAAAAAGCTTTCAACTCCGCTTGGGCTATAAAACAGTGCTGCTTCGAAATCGCCCTTTATTTCTGATGGTGTTAAAATTGTGTCATATGCTTCAATAATTTCTAGATCTGTTGCTTTGAATGCATTTTCTACCTCGGGCATCCTTCTATTGCCACAAACAAAAGTTGCTGGCTTCCCAAGTGAGCTAACTTCCATAGCCATTGCTCTAGAATTCTCAAAAATTTTTTCAACGTTTCCTCCATAAGACTCGATGGCTTTTGCAGTCATAGATCCAACGCAATACACGATTTTGCCTTTAAGATTAATTCCTTCGTATAATGCATTTTTACTGCTAATCATAACTATTTGATTAGTAGTTTGACTAAGGTTTTCAGTAGATCTTATAGAAATAAAATCTCGTTGAAATAGTTCAATCCCAGTTTGTTCTAATATCTTAACCAAGTCATTTGGCAGAACCTTGGTTGAAATGATTCTTTTAGCACTAGCCATTGAAGTGAGATTTAATTTCTGCCATTAATTCAGCTCCTCCATTTGCAAGAAGCTCT
>JAYZNI010000018.1:0-5030 GCA_036152255.1 Bacteroidota bacterium
AGCTCAGATCTTGAAGACTCGATTGAAGTTGAGGAGGACAAGGATGAGGATTTGGTTGAACGTCCACCAATTGTTACCGTAATGGGTCACGTAGATCATGGTAAAACTTCACTACTTGACTACATTAGAAACGCTAATGTAATTGACGGTGAGGCAGGAGGAATCACTCAGCACATTGGTTCATACTCTGTTAAAATGGACGATGGAAAGAACATCACTTTCCTAGATACTCCAGGTCACGAGGCCTTTACTGCAATGCGTGCACGTGGTGCTCAGGTTACGGACCTTGCTATCATTGTAATTGCATCTGATGATGCTGTTATGCCGCAGACTAAAGAAGCTATTCACCACGCTCAAGCAGCAGAAATCCCAATGATTTTTGCCCTCAACAAAATGGATAGGGAAACCGCAAATCCTGATAAGATTAAGACTGAGCTTAGCGAGATGAATATCCTTGTTGAGGAATGGGGGGGTAAATACCAATGCCAAGAAATCTCAGCAAAGAATGGCACAAACATTGACGAGCTACTAGAGAAAGTTCTTCTAGAGTCAGAGATACTAGAGCTCAAGGCAAACCCTGATAAGAAAGCAGTAGGTACAGTTGTAGAAAGCTCGCTTGATAAGGGAAGAGGTTATGTGACTAACATTCTTGTTCAAGGTGGAACATTAAGAGTTGGTGATGCAGTATTAGCTGGTCAGTACTCAGGTAAGATTAAAGCCATGTTCGACGAGCGAGGAACCAGAATTGAAGTGGCTGGACCGTCAACCCCTGTATCAGTTTTGGGCTTCGATGGAGCTCCAAGTGCGGGTGATAATTTCAACGTATTTGAAGACGAAAAGGAAGCTAGATCAATTGCTACAAAACGTCAGCAATTACAACGCGAACAGGGTGTGCGAACACAAAAAACTGTTACCCTTGAGGAAATTGGTCGACGTATTGCAGTTGGTGAGTTTAAGGAACTCAACCTAATTGTAAAGGGTGACGTAGACGGTTCTATCGAAGCATTGAGTGATTCACTTCAGAAGCTTTCAACTGAAAAAGTTCAGGTGAATATCATTCACAAAGCTGTAGGCCAAATCTCAGAGTCGGATGTACTTCTTGCATCTGCTTCAAGTGCATACATAATTGGATTCCAGGTTCGTCCTTCATCTACTGCTAGAAAACTAGCAGAGAAAGAAGAAATCCAAATCAGACTATACTCTGTTATCTACAAGGCGATCGAAGAAATGCGTGATGCGATGGAGGGTCTTCTTTCAGCGAAAATCGAAGAGAATATTGTTGGAACTGCCGAAATTCGTGAAACTTTTAAGATCTCTAAGATTGGTACAATCGCTGGTTGTTACGTTACTGAAGGAAAGATCCTTAGGTCTAGCAAGGTTAGAATTCTTCGTGAAGGCATTGTTGTATACACTGGCTTACTCGGTTCTCTTAAGCGTTTCAAGGATGATACTAAAGAAGTAGCTAAGGGCTACGAATGTGGTCTTAACATTGAGAAATTCAACGACATCAAAGTTGGTGATATAGTTGAAGCATACGAGGACGTAGAAGTTAAGCAGACATTAGAAGACGCCTAATAATTAATTTAATTCTGGTAGTTTGATTTCAGATGGGATGATTAATGCATCCTTATACTTTTTTAAGTACTCTGAAAGAGCAACTTCTGCTTCCCATCTATCTCTGTAATCTCCTACAGCTACACTGTAATTTGGTGTTATAGATTCTAGGTATATCCTATTATGGTCAAAACTTTTTCTGCATTTTGCTCTTACAGCTCTCGCTGATTCTAAGTCGCCAAAATAGATCTGTATCCTAAATCCGTTTATCACAGGCTCTTGATTTGCTGACTCAAAGTAAAGAGAAGTAATAGAAGAATCCATATTCAAAACGAAATCGCCGCTGCCAATTTTTTCTGGAAGCGGAATTAAAGAACGGGTTGTTGAATCGACAGTTGTAGAGTCTGCAACTATAGTGTCTGTTTTATGTTCCCTTTTGTTTTTCCCTCTTTGGGCATGAGCATCAAAGGCAAAAAGTAGACAAATTAAAAACGGAACCACTTTAGTCAAATATGTAAAAACTCTATACTTCATCCATGGCAAATCTAGTTAAGTCAGCGAGTTAAATTCCAAATATCGAGCCATCATTTTTTTACCTTTATTTTAACTGATTCTAAATAAGGTTTTGTATAACTTATTCTATGCTTTTGAGTACCTCAAAAACATCTTTTAAAACCTATTTTTGCAGTAGAATTGTGTCTATTGATTTACATGTACAAACCGGCGGCTAGAAGGAAACACAGAATGCGATTTTTCGCAATTACTGTCTTTGCCTTGACAACACTACAGTTTTCGGCTTTTTCTGCTCAAAGCATTTGGGAAGGAGGAAATATCGAAAACGGTCAATCTCTTTTTAACGCAAACTGTGCTTCATGTCACAAAGTAACCGACGAGGTTTTAGCAGCACCAGGTCTAGCCGGTATTGCTGACCGTTGGGGCGCCTCGGACGAGCTTCTTGTGAAGTGGATACAAAACCCACAGGAAGCTGCAGAATCTGGTAATGCTTACATCAAGTCTATTGTTGACAGATATGTTGGCACTTACGGATGGATGACAGCTCAAGCAGTAAGTGCCGATGATGTTAAGGATATCATGGCTTACGTTGCAAACCCACCAAACGTTGAGGCAACAGTTGATACAAGCGTTGCATGTCCAACAATCGATGAGTCTGCATCAGAAGACGGAGATAGCTCAAGCATGCTGTGGTTTGTTCTGCTTCTAGTACTCTTTACAATAATTGCACTTAGTGCTTCAGGAGTAAGACGCTCACTTTCAGACATCATTTCAGAAAAAGCAGGAGAGGAATTACTACCTGACTCACCATATATCGATAGATTTAAGAGTTGGGCATGGAGAAATATGGTGTTTGTTTCACTTGTGGGCTTATTTATTACAGCCTTTGGAATAACAAAAGGGTATCAAGCATTGATGGGAATTGGTGTTTACGAGGGATATAGTCCGAGTCAGCCAGTTGCATTTATTCATAGCGTTCATGCTTGTGAAAACGAAGTTGATTGTAAATATTGTCACCATAGTGCATATGAGTCTAAACATGCGGGCATCCCTTCAACAAATGTCTGCATGAACTGTCATAAAGCTATAAAAAAAGGTAAGATATCAGGTGAAGATGAAATTTCTAAGATCTACGCTGCAATCGGTTTTGATCCAGCAACAGGGACATATATTGATGGCGACGGGAATAATGGATATACAATACCACAAAATAGTTATGAAGGTGAGCCTGTAAAATGGAATAAGGTGCATAACCTCCCAGATCACGTATTCTTTAGTCATCAACAACACGTTGTTGTTGGAGGCCTGCAATGTCAAAACTGTCATGGAGATGTAGCAACCTACTCAGTTGGTAGAATCGCTCCGGTTGAAGAGATCAATGAACTCAGAGATAAATTCCCGGGGATTATCGAGCTGTCTAAGCCAACACTAACAATGGGTTGGTGTATTGAGTGTCACAATAAAGCTGAGATTGATTTGGCTTCAAATGGATACTACACCGAAATGCACGATAGACTTAAGAAAACACTTAGAGGTAACGAAGAACTTCGTCGCTTCCTAGAAGATGATAAAATCACTGTAAAAGAGCTTGGTGGATGGGAATGCTCTAAGTGTCACTACTAAACTGATTCTGACAAGACATGGCTAATTTGAAAAGATACTGGTCCGGATTAGACGAACTAGACCAAACAGAAGCTTACACAAGTGCTGAGGGTCAAGAGTTTCCGGAAGCACAGTCAGTTGACGAGTTCGTCTCAGACGAGCGCCTCAACACTTCGACTACAGGTCGTCGTGATTTCTTGAAGTTTATGGGCTTCTCATTAACTGCAGCAACACTAGCGGCATGTGAGACTCCTGTTATCAAGTCAATACCCTACGTTAATAAGCCTGAGGAGGTAACTCCTGGTGTAGCTAATTACTACGCTTCGACATACTACGATGGTTTGGACTACTGCAACGTTCTTGTTAAGACAAGAGAGGGTCGTCCAATTTTCGTTCAAGGAAAAAAGCATTCAGAACTAGGGCACGCAAATGCACGCGTAATTGGTTCTGTAATGAGCATTTACGATAGTGCTCGTCTTCAAGGTCCTCTTAAGGATGGTGAGCCAACAACATGGGCTGATTTAGATTCTGCAGTAAAATTTTCTATAGGATCGGGTCGTTCAGTAGTTCTTTCAAACACTGTTTTAAGCCCTTCATTGAAAAAGGCAATTGATTCTCTTGGAGCTGAGCACGTTCAATACGATGCGATTTCATACAACGCTCTAAGGAATGTTCACGCAAACAGCTTCGGTGTTGACGCAGTTCCTTCATACGACTTCTCAAAAGCAGAAGTAATTGTAAGTATAGGTGCTGACTTCTTAAATAATTGGTTAACTAATACTAAGATTGAATCACAGTATTCTGATCTTAGAAGACCCGAGAGAGGAACACTTTCTAAGCACTACCAGTTCGAGTCAGCTATGACTATGACCGGAACAAATGCTGACGTTAGAATTCCAATTACACCTTCAGACCAAGGAAATGTTGCAGCAGGATTACTTTCAGCAATTAATGGATTATCTGTTTCTAATCTTGATGAAGCTACAGCAGCAAGAGTTCAAGAAGCTGCAAACTCACTTAATGGAGCTCGTGGGAAGTCAATCGTACTTGCAGCCGCAAACGACGAAGCAACCCAAACTTTAGTTGCAGCAGTAAACCAAGTACTTGGTAACTACGGTTCAACTCTTGATCTAGAAAATCCATCTCTTGCATTCCGTGGAGATGACGCTGCTACAGCACAACTAATTGCTGATATGAATGCAGGAAAGGTTAACACTCTGATAACACTAGATTGTAACCCATCTTACGACTTGCCAAATGCGGACGAGTTCAACGCTGGTCTTGCTAAGGTTAAGACATCAGTTAGCATGAGCGGTATCTCAGATGAGACTGCTTCTCGTTCGACTTATGTTGCACCTAAT